>MGOY01000001.1 GCA_001797275.1 Clostridiales bacterium GWF2_38_85
TCCTTTTCGTATTGTTGCATTTTTCTTTCCTCTTTCCTTTATAGTTATTATACTATATTAGGTCAAGGTGTTACAACTTTATTATACCATGACAACCCATCTCGTGAGCTATTATATCAACAGCTTTTTGTCTATCTATACTAGGGTAATTAGCGAAATCCGATGAATTTAGATCTATTGAACCTAAGAATTGATAACAGCAAGCCGTAGAGCCAGTATATGGAATTGCTTTTATAGTGCGAAAGTTTAATATGCTATTATCAATTCCAAATAAATTTGTTCCATCTCCTTTAATATCTAGAGAGTTCCATAAACTTATTGCGTCTAAAAATAAATCATAGTATGTAACATCAGAACCATTAACGTTTTTCCAAACATCATTCATTCCTGTGCTGATTTTATAATTTATTGTTGGTGTTTCTTTATAACCTCTATATGTCCAACCATATATTTCAGCTCCATATGGAGTCGTGGTTTTATGAAATTTTATTGAATATTCGTTTTGAGTGGAATAATCACTACTGCCCTGAGAAAAAACTTTCACATAGAATGTTTTTGGTACATTAAGTCTTACCGTTAAATCTATAATATCATAGTATGCAACAGCAGCTCCTTCAAAAACTAGATTACTAGGTGTACCAGAATAGACTTCAATACCGAGATTAGCGTGTCCAGTGTAAGTATCATTGTCGGGTTTATTCAATTCAATTCTTAACCTATTAGTATCGTCCTGTTGAAGAGTAATTTTGAACCAATCTTTATCATATGAATCATTAATTTTATTATTAGATATTGTATTTGAATTAAATAAATCTAAAGTTACCTCAACTGCGCCACTTGCATAATCATTCGCATACTCATTTACATCGGAAGCAAATTGGACAGGTACAGAATATATATTATTACTCTCGTTATTTTCACCTATAATATTATCAGCATCTATTCTAGCTTGAAATGTATAAGATAAATTAGCATTAGTAATATTTATTGGATCTGAATAAAATCCAATTGTAGAATTGCTTCCCATGGACCCAGTGTACTTTGTACTACTCCATATTATATCTTGACCACTTTTTAATTCAAATACAATTTTAAGATTGAACGGGAAAACTAGAATTATTTTTTATTGAAATATATGCTTCATTTTCTACATTATATACTAATGTTTCATTATTTCTTATGTTTGTAGCCGATATATATAAATCAGGTAAAGAATAAGTAATAATCAATTCCAATGGATTCACGTTTTCACTTGTATAAAGTGTTCTTGCATAACTTGTTGTTGCTTCATTATTATTTATTAAAATCAAGCCATATGCAGGATTTCTACCACCACTGACACCTCGATTATAATTACACCATGCTTTTACTGTGTTTAAAATACTTATGCTCTTATTTCCAGTTGTTGAACCTACAGAAGTTGTGCTTAATGTTGCGGTATCATAATATGAATTCCATGTACTGATATTCCCGACAACAGTATTTTCTACCCATGAAGTTGTATATGCATATGATTTTATTGACGTTGCATAAGTAGAAGATGATACTACATACGTTTTTATATAAGCAGATATAATTTGACTGCTGTATAAAGATGAAAAAGTATAGTAACTACTATTATTTAGAGTGGGGAATTTAACAAGCATTCTGCTTGTGCCTTGACCACCGAAAGCAGCGCCTATTGCTGTTGAAGTTTCAGTTCCACTACCCACACCACCCATTGCTCCAATTGATATGCGAGCATCTTCAATTTTTGCGCCTGAATAAGTTGGATCATATGTTGTTGGAGTAATGCTTATCGTTGGATCAATAGTTAACGGAAATACCGTTTTAGGGTCTGTAAGATAATCAGGATCAACTTTTATTATTACAGTATATTCCTGATTTTCCTTTACTGTTACGAAATCGCATTCACCAAAAGAATTATTGCCATTATCTGCGGTAAATATAATTACCTGACCAAGATTTGCTACTGTTTCACCCTTCTCATTGCGGAGAAAAAGAATATCGCCATCTTTAAATAACTCTAATCCATTTGTGTACAGAGTAAATTCAAATTCAGATTGGCCTGTATATTCTGTTAATATTATGTTCTCTTTAAATCCAGTATATGTTGGTTTATATGTAATAAATGTGTTATCACCAAAAACTTTATCGTACTTAACAGAATCGGTTTGTTTTTCTCCTGTTTTTGAATCGACGGCATTTTCTACAAGAGATACAGCAGATTTCGAATCAGATATAGGCAACATCACGATTTCAAGTTCATTATACACTAATGATATTTCATTGTCAATAATATTTGGAAAATTAACTCTGATATTATTGTCGCTGTTTGTGTAATATCCGGTTTTGGAGCTGTCAGCAACAATTTTATTTGATTTATCCTTGACATCACCATTCTCGTCTATGTACTTGATTGGTTCGGAGTACATGTACATAGTGTTTGTTCCGTCAGAGTTTTTGAAAATTACCGAGTATAAATCTTTTTCTTCGTGCTTCAATCTTGCTATATGACCTTTTTCGACAGCTTTATCATAACCAATGATATCGGGAACACTTTCCTGTGTTAATTCTTCCATAATAACATCATTACCAACCTCAGCAGGTAATTCTGTCACTCCCAATAAAGCTTCGTTACCTGCAAGAGCTTCAATGGATTGATCTGCTGTGTTACCTACAGCTGTTAACGCTGGGGAAGATTAGCCTGTAAGCATTGTCATCAGCATGCAAAGGCACAGGCAGAGCGAGATGAAAGCGGATTTTCTTTTCACTATTTTAATCCTTTCTATATTATAATTACTTTAGATTGATATACCATGTTTAATATAGCTAATATGGTATATTCATCTACATAATACCATCGCCTTATGACAAAGTCAATATAAAATTAAACATAAATGTTAAAATATCATAAACTTCTATATAAGCAGCTTGATGTATGTATAAATCAGCTTTCATTCAACATAACGAAAAAAATCGAAAAGGTGTTGCAGAAATCAAAATTATTTTTTATGAATGTAGTTCTCGATTATAATAAATTTTATAAACTTCGAATGTTATATCGATTTATCAACTTGATTTTTTACATTATTTCTATTGAAAACACGAATTATTTAGTGTATAATATAATGATTTATTATGTTTTCAGATTGGTGAGGTATGAAGCTTAATTCGGTTTCGTTTTACAATTTCAGAAACAACGACAACACAATTCTACCGTTTTCAGAAGATGTTAATGTTATTTACGGAAAAAATGCTGCCGGAAAGACCAATATCCTCGAAGCAGTGTTTTTTTTCGCTGCGGGCAAATCCTTCCGTTCATGTAAGGAACGTGATATGATTCGATTTACCGAGCAAGAAGCAAGAGTTGATGTTACTTTTTCTAATAAAGACGGAGCTCAATCACTATCTGTTAAACTGTCTAAAAAAGAAAAAAAAGAAATGTTCCGCAACAATATTCAAATTTCAAGACTTTCGGAATATCTTGGCCGATTTCGTGCTGTTGTCTTTACTCCTGATCATCTCTGTCTTGTCAAAGGCTCGCCTGAACGCAGGAGAAAATTTGTCGATATTGCCATCAGTCAGACGACTCCAAAGTATGTTGCGCTTCTTAACGAATACAATCGTGTTCTTCTTCAGAAAAATTCTTATCTGAAGTGTGAGGAATTCAAGAAAGATACTTTGATTGAAGTATATAATGAAAGACTGGCCCATATAGGAGCACAAATAAGCATTCGCAGATATCATTATTTAACTCATATGAATAAATCCGCTGCCGATATATATAGTAATATGACCTCCGGAAGAGAATCGCTTGGAATAAGATACGTTTCAAGTGTCTGTTCTTCAATCGATTCCGAAGAAGCTGCAAAACAGGCATATATGACTCTGTATCAGTCAAAGCTGACACTTGAAAAACGCTATGGAATGACAGTAGTCGGCGCTCACAAGGACGATTTCGATATTTCAATAAACAACAAAGATGCAAGGTTGTTTTGTTCCCAAGGACAACAGCGCAGTGCGGTTTTATCTCTTAAACTTTCCGAAGGTGAACTTTCAAAGCAGTTTACAGGCGAATATCCGGTATTTCTGCTTGACGACATTCTCAGCGAGCTTGATTCTGAAAGAAAAGGCTTTATATTGCATAATCTTTTAGGAAAACAGGTCATAATTACCTCATGTGAGGATATACTTGAATTTAACGGAAGAAAAATTCTTGTTGAGAACGGAAAATATAAAATAAATTGATCGGGAAAATACTTAATGAATAATAAATACGACTTTTTATCAGATACAACACAGAAAAAATATATAGAAACAGTTCGTAAGCTTCTTTCAGCAAATAATAAACGTCCCGTTGCTGCTATTGTTACCTTCGGTTGCCAACAAAATGAAGCTGACAGTGAACAAATTGCAGGTATTTGCAAGCTGATGGGTTATGAAGTAAATATAAACGAAACTGATTACGAAAACTCCGAATTGATAATACTCAACACATGTGCAATAAGAGAACACGCTGAGCTGAAAGCTCTTTCCAACACCGGAAATTTGAAAAAGTTGAAAGAAAATAAAAAACACCTTCTTATTGGTATGTGCGGCTGTATGATTCAAGAGAAGCACCGCTTTGAACAAATAAAAAAGAGTTATCCATACGTTGACTTCATGTTCGGAACAGACAGTATTCCCAAATTGCCCGAACTATTGTACAAATTGATGACCGAAAACAAAAGAGTATTTTTTGTAAACCATTTGCCGCATAATGAGCTTGGCATTATCCCAGAAAACATGCCTATAATACGGAATTCTACTTATAGAGCATGGCTTTCGATTATGTATGGCTGCAACAATTTCTGTACTTATTGTGTTGTTCCGAGTGTAAGGGGGTATGAACGTTCGAGAAGTGAGCAGTCTATAATTGATGAAGTCAGGCAGCTTATTGAAAACGGTTACAAGGAAATAACTCTGCTCGGACAGAATGTAAACTCATATAATGGCGAGAATGGTAATGCTTTTCCGAGACTGCTCGAAAAAATTCTTGATGTAGACGGTGATTTCAGAATCAGATTTATGACCTCACATCCTAAGGATGCATCAGATGCATTAATCGAAATAATGAATCATCCAAAAATGGCAAAGCATTTTCATCTTCCCTTCCAGGCTGGAAGCGACCGAATTCTTAAGCTGATGAACCGCAAATATACAAAGGAACAATATCTTGAAAGAGCCTTATCAATACGCGAAAGAGTCAAGGAATGTGCAGTCAGCACTGATATTATCTGCGGATTTCCGACCGAAACACCCGAAGAATTTGAAGAAACACTTGATGTAGTTAATAAAGTTAAATTCGATATGCTGTATTCATTCGCCTATTCTCCGCGTAAAGGTACACCGGCAGCAGCATTCGAAGATCAGATACCTCATGAAGAAAAAATAAGACGATTCAAGCTGCTTACAGACCTTTACGATACAGTTTCACATGAGCAGAATTTAAAATTGTTAGGTACTGTACAGCGTGTACTTTGTGACAGTAATGATATCGGCCGTAACAGTCAGAATAAAATAATCAAATTTACAGATTCTGAAAACAGAACAAAAATCGGTGAATTTGCTGACATTAAAATCAAAGAAGTAACCAAGTATTCTATTACCGGAAACAGCCTTTAATAATATTAGATGCTGTCGGATGAATAAATAATTTTTATAAAGGAAGAAACTAAAAATGACAGAAAACCTTAAAAAGCTTCTTCGCGATTTTTCTGAAGAACTCAAAATCGATGCTTCCGTACAAAAGTATCAGGCAGCAAGAGAGAGTTATCTCGATGATATGAAGCTTATGGCACTTATCACTGAATACAACACTATTCAAACCAAAATGGAAGAAGAAGCCCAGAAAGAAACCACAAACAGTGATGAAATATCCGAGCTTGACAGAAAATCTGAAGAGTTTAGAAAAGAGATTTTTGAAAATGCCACTTATAAAGCATATCAGAATGCTGAAGAGGATATCAATGTTCTTCTTGCAACAATCAACGGCGAAATAATGAGTAGCATTACAGGCGAAGAAAACGAGGATTCTTGCGGAAGTGGCGGTTGTTCGGGCAATTGTTCTCATTGTCATTAATATAATTTTGTTTCACTAGATTTTGCACAGAATCCACATAGGTTGTGTATTATTATCAACCAACCAAAATAGCTGCTATATAATAGTATTAAAGTTAGTAGTATTAGTAGTAGGAGGTGTGGATTCTGTGGACAATCTCAAAAGTGGTTTAAACTAAACGAAAAAACAGAAATTTAGGCTTTGAAAACTCTGTGGATTTGATCTTAGTAACTTTTAAGTTTTACACATTTGGGCTTTGCCCCAAACCCCATAATCCTTTTTGAAAAAAGGATTGTCCTAAAAACAAAAATATAAAAGTTTATTTGCTTATTGTGAAGGGATGATAATATGAAGTTGTTTATTTCTGCTGATATTGAAGGTGCTTGCGGCATTTGCGACTGGCAGGAAACAAATATCGGAAACCATTACTCAGATTACTTTCTCACTCAGATGTCAAAGGAAGTTGCCGCTGTCTGCCGTGCTGCTCAGAACTGCGGATTTGATGAAATTGTTGTAAAGGATGCACACGACACAGCAAGAAATATATTTCCCAATCTGCTGCCAAAAGGAGTTCATATTATCAGAGGTTGGAGCGAGGATCCTTTGGTTATGATGAGCGGTCTTGACAAATCCTTTGATGCTGTTGCATATACAGGCTACCACTCAAGGGCCGGTAGTGGTGATAATCCACTGTCACATACAATGTCAACAAAAATGCAGTTAGTCAAGATAAACGGAGTGACGGTCAGCGAATTTAATATAAATTCAATTATTGCCTCATATTATGAGGTTCCGAGTGTATTACTGACCGGAGATAAATCACTTTGCGAGTCTGCAAAACAAATTTTTCATAACATTGGGACTGTTGCAGTGAATGAAGGCTTTGGTGGTGCCGTAAAATCAATGCAGCCTGAAGATGCAATTGAACTGATTGAAAAAACTGCTAACGAAATTTTCAGCGGTGAATTTATAAAAGACAGCGTATTGCCGATGCCTGACAGTTTTGTTGCAGAGCTTACATATAAAAATCATCCCACAGCATATCGAAAGTCTTTCTATCCGGGAGCAAAACTGACCTTCGATCCGAGAACAATTGCATTTGAAACAAAGGATTATTACGAGCTTCTCAGATTCTTCTTATTTGTATTATAAAATTAACGAAACGGAGGAACTGTATGAGTACGGTTGCAGCAATCTCAACCCCAATCGGAAAAGGTGGAATTGCGGTTATACGGATCAGTGGAGAAAAGGCTGTTGAGATTGCAAAGAAAGTTTTTATTCTTAACAGTGAAAAAGAGCTGTCCGGTATAAAAGCAAACACGGCTGTTTACGGCAGCATTTATGCGGGCAAAACTAATATTGATGACGGAATCGCAACAGTATTCAAAGCACCGCATTCTTTTACCGGTGAGGATACGGTTGAAATATCCTGTCACGGCGGTCTGATGATAACACAAAGAGTCCTCGAAGCCGTTCTTGATGCCGGAGCAGAGCTTGCCGGTGCAGGAGAATTTACAAAAAGAGCGTTTCTGAACGGGAAAATAACACTATCCCAGGCTGAAGCTGTCGGAGGTATGATTGATGCAAAGACAGACAAGCATTTAGCTGTCAGTCTGCTTCAGGCAAAAGGCTCGCTGAGCGAAGCGCTCGGAAAAATTATCGACAGATTGGTTGCTCTTGCAGCCTCGGTTTATGCATTCATTGATTATCCCGACGAGGATATGACAGATGTGACTATTCCCGAGATGAAGCAGGAGTTGCAGTTTCTTTCAGAAAGATTAAATCAGTTGATATCCACCCACCGCTACGGGAAAGCGATCAGCGAGGGTGTTGATACTGCTATAGTCGGAAAACCCAACACCGGCAAATCCAGCCTTTTAAATCTTATTGTGGGGTATGACCGTGCGATTGTAACCGATATCGCGGGAACAACCCGTGATGTTATCAGCGAGCAGGTCAGATTCGGCAGTGTGCTGCTTAATCTTTCAGATACAGCCGGAATACGTGAAAGCGATGATAAAATTGAATGGATGGGTGTCAAAAAAAGCCGCGAGAAGATAAATGAAGCGGAAATTGTCATTGCTGTTTTTGACGGCAGCGGTCCGCTGACCGAGCAGGACAGAGAAATCATGCTGCTTCTTTCGAACAGAAAAGACAGCACAATCGCTGTTATTAATAAAATTGATATTGAAGACTCGGATTTATATGAAATTCGTGATAATTTTAAGAGAGTAGTCAGAATATCGGCAAAAACCGGTGACGGAATGACAAGGCTTAACACTGAAATTGAAGAGCTTTGCGGTAAACAAAACCGTACTGCCAGTGGCAGTGCCGCCGAGGGCGAAATTATACTTGGTGCAAGACAACACACAGCATTGCTTAAAGCAAAAAAAGCAGTTGAATCCGCAAAAGAATCGCTTGATTTATATACACAGGATATCGCAGGGCTTGATATCGAGGCTGCGGTTGCAGCACTTTCCGAGGTTGACGGCAGAGCAGTTTCCGAGCAGATTGTAAACGAGATTTTCTCAAAATTCTGCGTTGGGAAGTAACACATATATTCGATTTTAATTATATTTTTAATAAAACAAAAGTAAATAATTCGATGTTTTACGGAGTAGGTATAATGATTTTAGATAAAAATAATCTTAGTATTAACGTATTACAAGAACTTATAGATAACAAAGTATTTGAAAACAAAGAACTCGAATATAAAAATTACACTTTTACTGATGGAAAAATTTCTGCAATTACTGATAAAGAAAAAGATAAATTTATAAAAGAAATTGCAGCTTTTGCGAATACAAATGGCGGAGTTATTGTTGTTGGTATGCAAGAAAATGAGGATAGATTGCCACAACAATTAACTGGCTGTGGAATGAAAATGGCTGATTTTGATGATTGGCTTTCGTCTTTTAGACAAGTAGTTTTATCAAAAATACGACCACATTTACATGGAGTAGAATGCTTTCCTGTAGAATTATCAGATAAAACAATCGTGATTGTTGTTTTCATTCCAAAAAGCTATTCAAGACCTCATAGTTTTTGGGATGGCAACAAAGATGAATTTTATTTAAGATATGCTAATGGAATAACAAATATGGATATTGACGATCTAAGAAAGGAATTTTTATTCTCGTCATCTTTGCAAAATCAAATATTACAATTTAAAAGAGATAGAATATCAATGATTTTATCTAATGAATGTATAGGTAATATTGATGATAATGCTAAATTGGTTCTTCATGTTCTACCTGAATGGAGTTTTGAATTAGGCAATCTAATAAGCATATCTAATATTTCAAACGATACTAATATAATTCCAATTTCAGGAGATATAGGGAATTATCGATACAATGCTGATGGATTCTATAGGTATTCTAATAATGATGAAACTCATGATGTTGATACATATATTCAATTATTTCACAATGGAATAATTGAAGCAACAGAAATTAAATTGATATCAGGATGGAAAGAGAAACTTATTTTTGATTTAAAAGAAATTCAAAGTGCAATTATCCAAGCTATGAATAGATATCAATGTTTTCTTCAAAAACATGGTGTTCTAAAGCCGTGGCATATATTTATTACGTTATTGAATGCAAAAGGATATCAAACTACATGGACTTATAAAAATAGTTCAAAATTAATTGATAGAAATATTGTTACAACTCAATCCGGAATATGGAGAGAAGATAATAATATAGATGATGCTATAAAACCGGTGCTTGATTCTTTATCAAATGCTTTTGGTTTTGAAAGGTCATATTGTTATGATAAAGAAGGAAAAATTAATTTCAAATAATTAATCAGGTGGTAAAATAAATGGAAATTCCGTATGAATTGAGATATGCCATCGAAAATATTACTTCGGAACTAAAGTTGAATCAACTTATCAAGGATGCGCAAAATATCAGCAACAAATACAGAGCCGAGAGCGGTACAGGCAAAAGGCTTGTCACTTCTCCGAATGAGGTCATTGCATATTCAGTTACAAGAATGCCTGCTACCTATGGAGCTGTTTTAACGGCATTAAAGAACACATTAGATTTAGTTGAAACGCCCCCTCACTCCTTATTGGATGCAGGTGCCGGAACAGGTTCAGCAACATGGGCTACACATTCACTACTGGAGCTTGAAAGCATGACTTGTTTTGAAAGAGAAGGTTCAATGTCAGAGATTGGACGAAAATTGATGTCAGAATCGGAAAGTTTATCAAAGGCCAAATGGGTAAACGGAGATATTTTAAAATCCGATATTCCGGTAACAGCTGATCTTGTTATTGCATCATATGTTTTTAATGAAATGAACGCAGAGGAAAGAACAACCGGAATACTGAAACTCTGGGCAGCAACAAAAATGCTGCTCCTTATTGTAGAGCCGGGCACACCAGCCGGATATAAGCAAATTATGAATATAAGAAAGCTGCTGCTTGAGAATGGTGGCAAAATAGCCGCTCCTTGCCCACATGACAATGCTTGTCCGTTGGATAATGATAATTGGTGTCATTTCAGCTGTAGAGTGCCGAGAAGCAAGCTACATAAGGAACTGAAAAGTGGGAACGCACCATATGAGGATGAGAAGTTTTCATATATAGCTGTTGTTCGTGATGATCTCAAAAAAGCAGATGCACGAATTTTGAGACATCCATATATAGAAAAAGGTCAGATTACCCTTGAGCTTTGTAAAGCTGATGGGTTAAAACAAGTTAAAATCACAAAAAGAGATGAAAATTCATATAAACAAGCAAAAAAAGCAGGTTGGGGAGACGGCTTTAATTATAAATAATATAAATACAATAATAGACTTAATATAGATTTCGGAGGTTCGTTTGTGAACGAATATAAAATTACTGGCAATAGGATTATAGTTGTAGGCGCAGGCCATGCAGGAATTGAGGCTGCACTGGCTGCTGCACGCATGGGATTCAAGACAATTTTGTTTACGCTTACAATGGATCTGATTGCAAACATGCCCTGCAATCCGTCAATCGGCGGAACGGGAAAGGGACATCTGGTGTTCGAGCTGACAGCGCTCGGCGGTGAGATGGGTATTTCCGCAGATAAAGCAATGCTTCAGAGCCGTATGCTCAACTGCAGCAAAGGTCCTGCCGTACATTCACTGCGTATGCAGGAGGACAGGGTAAAATACCGCGAGATAATGCGGCATACATTGGAGAATCAACCTAACCTCACAGTCATCCAAGCCGAAGTCGTCCGACTTTGCGTTGAAGAAGGCAAGGTTACCGGTGTTGTAACAAGACTCGGAGCTTTTTATACTGCCGATGCGGTTATTATAACGACTGGAACTTCACTTGAGGGCAGCATTATTATCGGCGAATGCACATATTCCGCAGGTCCTGACAACACAATTGCATCTGTTGGTCTGTCGGACAGCCTTCGCGAAGCAGGGATAAAGGTAGTTCGTTTTAAAACAGGCACCCCTGCCAGAGTGCATTCGGACAGCATCAACTATTCCGTGCTTGAAAAACAATCGGGAGATGAAAAAGCTGTTCTGTTCTCATCACATGAATACGGCGAAAACAAGCGTGATTGCTATATAACATACACTAACGAGAAAACACACGAAATAATAAATGCGAATCTTCATCGCTCACCCTTGTTCTCAGGTAATATAAAGGGTGTCGGTCCGCGTTATTGTCCGTCTATTGAGGACAAGGTTATACGCTTTGCAGACAAAGAGCGTCATCAGCTGTTCATAGAGCCGCTTGGCGAGAACACAAAGGAAATGTATATCCAGGGGTTAAGCTCGTCAATGCCTGAGGATGTGCAGGATCAGATTATCCATAGCATAAAAGGACTTGAGAACGCAGTCGTTATGCGTGCCGCATATGCAATCGAGTATGACTGCATAGACCCTACACAGATCTACCCGACACTTGAGTTCAAGGCGATATCAGGACTTTACGGTGCCGGTCAGTTTAATGGTACATCAGGATATGAGGAAGCGGCGGCACAGGGTCTGGTTGCCGGCATAAACGCGGGGCTGAAGCTCGTAGGCAAAGAGCCGATGATAATCGATCGCTCGGAGGCATATATCGGAACGCTGATTGATGATATTGTAACGAAAGGCACAAATGAACCTTACAGAGTAATGACTTCACGCAGCGAATACAGATTGCTGCTGCGTCAGGACAACGCTGAAGCAAGACTTATCGAAAAAGGCAGATATGCCGGACTGATCAGCGACGAGAGATATGCAAAATATCTCGAGGACAAAGCAGCACTTGAAGCTGAAATCGAACGCATGAAAAAGACAACTCTTCCGCTGTCAGACAGACTTTGCGAAATTTTCGAAGCTGCAGGTTATGAAAAACCCACCGGAGGAATACGAATCGGTGAGGTATTGAAACGACCATACATTGATTATGAGAAGATAAAGGAGCTTGATCCCACTGGTGGAGAAGTCCCTGAATATATCAGACAACGTGCGGAAATTGAGATAAAATATGAGGGATATATCAAAAAGCAGCTTATTCAGGTTGAGCAGTTCAAAAAGCTTGAAGTAAAACAGCTGCCTGATGATATCGATTACACAAAAATAAAGGGTATCAGACTTGAAGCAGGACAGAAGCTTGCGAAATACAGACCGAAGAGCATCGGACAGGCGTCAAGAATCTCGGGCATCAGTCCAGCAGATATATCTGTTCTTCTGATATATTTACAACAAAAGAACAATAAAAAAGGAATGAACAGTAATGATTTCTAAAATACTGAGAAAACACATCAGCTTATCTGATGAAGAAGCGAAAAAGATGGATTTCATCGCCGATTCGCTTGTCGAAAAGAATAAATTGCTGAACCTGACTGCTCTGACCGAGCCGGTTGATGTTGCTATGCTGCATTTTTACGACAGTCTGACAGTGCTTGACGGTGAAATGCTTGCAAAAACAAGCAAAAAGCAGGTTATTGACATCGGATGCGGTGCAGGGTTCCCATCGCTGCCGCTTGCGGTGAGCTGCCCTGAATCGCATTTTACACTGCTTGACAGCACGGCAAAAAAGCTGAGTTTCGCTGAGGAGATGAAGTCGGCACTTGGGCTGAATATTACAACGCTTGCCGCAAGAGCGGAGGAAGTTTCGCATAAAGCCGAATACCGTGAGCAGTTCGATATCGCAACGGCAAGAGGTGTTGCAAGGCTGAATATACTCTGCGAGTGGGCATTACCATTCGTGAAGGTCGGCGGTGTGTTTGTCGCAATGAAAGGCTCAAACGGAAAAGCCGAAGCCGATGAGGCCGAAAACGCAGTCAAAACACTTGGTGGTAGAATCGTCGCAATAAAATCGGTTGAAATCCCGCTGTCCGAGCATACGCATACATTGATATACATCAAAAAAGAACATCCCACATCAAAAGAATACCCTCGTGAAAACCGAAAAATTCAAAAGAAACCTTTATAAATTATACAACTAAACCCTTGTCAGAATGAAATTACTAATGAATTGTGATTTTATTAATTTTGGAAAAGCCATTCAGTATAGACTTTTACAAAATTGCTGAGGTAATTCATTTGTTAGTTTAATATTGATGAAAACCCTGAAAAATGGAGCGAATACAAGTTATAGTATTGAGGTATCTGACAAAAGCAGATACTTCTTTTGTTAGGCACAATCAATAATTTTTGTGCGGTTGTTTTAGATAGATTAACTATATACAAAAACATGCAAAGATAGTATAATTTATACTGTATATGAAACTAACAAATGAATTACAGCCATCGTTTTATTATCTATTGAAATTAATAATAAGCAGGATTTTGGGATTTATAGTTTGTTATATTTTATTGATATGCGGGGCGACAATGAAATAGTTTGAAACCGAATGTGATTTTGCTACACTATATAAATAGATGAGCAAGATCTGTGCTTTGAAAGGAGCAATTGCTTTATGAGTTTAAAAGACGTTGTTATTTATTATTCGCTTGAAGGCAGTACAAAATTTATTGCCGAGACAGTTGCCGCTGAGTTGAATGCGGATATTATTGAACTTAAAACCAAAAAAGAATTCGCAAAAACAGGTTTCAAGAAATATTTTATTGCCGGGATGACGGTTGTTTTCGGACTGAGACCGAAGATTCAGAACCAATACATCGATCTCAACAAATACAATAACATAATTCTCGGAACTCCCATCTGGGCAGGCAGCTTTGCGTCACCCTTTAACACATTGATTGCACAGGACAAATTTCAAAGGCGAAAGGTTGCAATTTTTACAACGAGTCTTGGCAGTGATACAAAGAAATGCTTTGACAATTTCAAAAAGAAGCTTCCAAACAATGAATTTATCGGTGAAATATCATTTCTTGAACCGAAAAAAACACCCGACGAAAGTAAAACAAAAGCAGTAGAGTGGGCGAAAGGGTTGAATTTCTGATGTTTTTATAGTAAAATCAATAATAAAAAATATTGGAGAAACAAGATGAATAAAAACAATGACAACAAAAATATTATAAAATTTTCGCAAATGAAGCCGTTACAGAAGACAATTTTTGTCGGAGTGATAGTTTTTGTTGCTGCCGGTCTGGTTTTCATGGCTCTGGGCATGTTCAATGTTATCCAGGTTAAGCTCAGCAGTTTGATAAGTAACACAATTTTCCCGATTGCGTTCTTTTTGTTTGCTATAATGATACGGACAGACGAAAAGCTCAAGCTGATTTCAAAGCTTATGTTTGTAATAAGCATAATTGCTCTTTTAATCAATTCAATCGCATTGATAACATATTTGAATCAATAAAGATAAGGATTGATGTAAAATAATGAAAAAATATTCGAAGTACATAATAATTATTCTTTTGCTTGTTGCACTTGACCAAGGAGCAAAGCTGATTGTTGCACATATTTTTGACGGGGATGTTGTATTGGCATCGGAAATAGACAACGCTAATAAAATAACGGCAAATTCGGACACATTTCAAATATATCCAATAATAAACGATTCACCTGTACAAAAACTTCTACAAAAAGCTGAGGGAAGTAAAATAAGCATTGGGTTTTTAATGCTTATTGATATAATTATGAACGCTATCATTTCCGCTTTAATCCTTTTGGCGTTGTATAAAATATTTCGTTTTCTCTCCAAAACAAAATTAAAAATGTCTACTAAAATAATCAACGGTTTAGTATATTTTTCAATTGCTTCATGGGCAGTGAGATCTATTGACAAGATTTTTTGGGACGGAACTCTTGATTTTCTCTGTATATCATGGAAAGGCACACAATGGAGAGTGGATCATTACCATCCGATGACTTATTACCGTGCTTTTGATATTACGGACATTTATTTGATAATATGCATGCTATTAGGTTTATTATTATTAATTCTTATTATAATTAATTTATTAAAACTAAGCAAAGAAGAACGGAAAGACATAGATAAAGAATTTAAGCAAAGACTAAAGAGCTTTTTCAAGAAGGTTTTTCGTATCCGCAAAGACGAAAAGCAAGGTTGATTAACAGAATACTATTTTATAAAAAAGCGTGCGGTTTTTACAAAAAACTACTTGCTTTTTCTGTTTACAAGGAACTTTTACGGTGTTATAATAAAATCATATTAAGATAAAAAATGAATTACCTTAGAGATTTTGTAAAAGTCTCTGCTGTATGACTTTTTCAAAATTAATTTATCCCAATTCTTTTTTAGTTTAATATTATAATAGTTTTGTGGGGGAATATATGAAAAAATTACTTTCGACTATATTAGTTGTTTTAATATCTATAACAGCAATATCATCCTGTAAACTTGCAAACAATGAAAGCAGTGCGGAAAGCGGCGACACAAGTGTTAAAAACGAAAAAACAGATATTGACACTCTTTATACTGCAGAAGTTGACCGAAGCCTTGAAAAGCTGTCGGTAACGCAGGGCAAGAACTATATTGTTACTGCGGCCGCTTCTGATATAGCTGAGCTTGCGGATGACGGTGAAAAGCTGACAGACGGAAAATTCAGCACAGTCTTTGATATTGACGACAGCTGGTCAGCCTTCAGTTATGTAAATGATATTGCCATAACTGTTGATCTTGGCGGTGTAGTTGATGGAATTTCGGATTTTGAGCTTGACATGCTCAGACATTTCAACAAAAAAGCACATCTTGCCGATGAAATTAAAGTTGAAGTATCTGTCGATGGAATTGAATATACCGAAGTCGGAGTTATGAACAATATGTCCGGTGTAGGCAATTTAATGTCGCACAATTATTATCTAAAGCTTAACGGCGGAGTGTCTGCAAAATTTATTCGTTTTACACTGAGCTGCGAGCAGGAGGGAATAGCGATGATTGATGAAATCGGAGCATTAAAATATCAAGGCGAAGCGGAACAACGCGAAATCGTTACCTACGAGCCATATTACAATGGAAAAATGCCCGAAAAGGTGACAGAAGAGCTGTTCTGGAGTGAATCGGAGCCTGATTATGCCACAACACAAAACCTTGTCGCCGGGTTGATACCACAGACCTTTACTATGAGAACCGATATCGACAGCGAATCCAATTCACCTGTTGAGGATTTATATAAATTAACAGACGGCAAATATGCAAACACCGCAAGCTATGCAGATCCGGCGCTGTTTTGGTCAGCACAGGCAAACAGAGCGACCGATGCAAGGTTGTTTGTGTTCGACCTCGGGAAAACCTCAACAATAACAAGCGCAAAAACAACCTTCTGTCATGTTTCATCAGCCGGAGTTATTCTGCCTGAGAGCTACAGTGTTTATGCTTCTGAGGACGGAGTTGTCTGGGATGTTGTTTACCGCAGAGACGGAATCAGGGAATCAAACAACCCCGACAACTCGCTTGTCAGCGTTGTCGCAGAGTTTGAGAAGCAGTATAAAGCACGTTTTGTTGCCGTTTTCTTTGATGTTGAAGGTCATACAAGGTTTGATGAAATCGAGGTGTTCGGAACAAAAGCAATCGCAGACAATGCTATCGCTGTTTCCGAGAACGGAGATACCAAGCTGCGTACCGGCGAATGGCCTACAGCAGATGATCTTAATGGTGTGCATGACATACTACTTATGTTCCACTGTTATTCGAATACAATTGTTGATGGAGTTGCGCCTGCGGGCGGATTTGATGTTGACCATTTTCTGAAGCTGATGGCTTATTATGATAAAAATATGAAGATAACAGATACCATGTTCGACACTTTTCTATTTATCCCCGGCGGCGGCACTATGACCTGGACAAATGCGGCTCGCTGGAAGGCTTATTATGAGAACCTGTTCAGCGAAGGTTATAATCTTGACGCAATGAATCAGGCTGCGGCGCAGGTTCAGGAAGCCTTGGGTGATGAAAACTATAAGGGGAAGGTTATGTTCCCAATATTTCTGGCAAGTAATCAATACACTCAGTTCGGAGACCTTGACGGTGACGGTATTGACGAGAACTTCAACACGCTCGAGAATAAATCCAAGGCGATAAAATGGGTTATTGACGAATATCTGAGAAGATTCAACGAAGGTAATTATGAAAACCTTGAGGTTGTAGGCTTCTATTTTGAGAGCGAAACGATTGATTATACGGATGTCAACTGCCCTGCATCAATGAGATATGCGGCTGATTATGTGCATGAGCTTGGATATATGATAATGTCCTGCCCGTATTATATGTCGTCAGGCTACTATGATTTCTATAACCTCGGTTTCGATGCAGCATTCAAGCAGCCGAGCTATTATTTCTGGAACAATCAGCCTGAAGCTTTCCCCAGAACCTGCACAACTGCGAAATGGCTGGGCATGAGTACCGAGATGGAGGTTGAACCTGATGCAAATACAGACAGTGCAGCGCTGGCGAAATACATTGAATACCTGAGAGCAGGCGTTGACTATGGGTATATGAATGCAACCCATATGTATTATTACAGCGTACCGTATTATCAGTCAATAAAGAGCGGGACAGCGAGAGGGCGTTTAATTTACGACCTCACTTACAAATTTATAAAGCACAAATTGATCTTCTCAACTGTCGAAAAGGACTACGAAACAATATTCACAGGTCCGGCTGACACGAAAATCACCGGAAAAATTGAAGCTGACGGTATGTATCAGGATATCGGAAGCTCAACCAGATACGGCAACATTAAATTTGAACGCAACGGTAAATTCACCTATACTCCGAAGCCCGGGTTTGCCGGTGAAGATAGCTTCACTGTCATTGTCAACGACGGCGGCGAGGAGAAAACGCTGTATACAGTAAAGATTAAAGTGGAATAAAACACATTAGGAGGCGGTGAGTAACCGCTTCCTGCTTTTTTTAATTTATAAACTCAATATTCCCGATTTCAATTTTCTTGTCCTTGCAGTCGTCGCCGCCATAGAACAGCAGTTGAAAGCCGTCGACAGAATCAAGCGGAATGGTTTTGTCATTTGCTTTATTATAGAGATACCTGACTGGGAACCTGATATAACCGCAACAGCTTCCGAAGTATTCAAGAGTGCCATCAAAGCTGAAGGGTACGGACTTCCAGCCGTCAGCTTCCTGTATATATGCCTTCATATCATAATTGTTCAGATCATCGGGCGTGTATGCGACATCATTCGAATACAATGTAAAGCTCAATCTGTTGAAATTTATCTCATTCAAATCAACCCATATTTGAATCTGATTGCAGCCGCTTGCATCAACCGGCTGTTTTTTTGTGAAGCGATACAGCTGATAACAGCCGGAGCGTAATATCATCGACAGCTTTCCGTCTTTCTCGGCTGTCAGATGATGTGCACCGTCACCCCGTTCAAAGGGCGGCCAGGTGTTGTAATCCTTGTTGTAAATCAGCTCGTTTCCGACACTGTATTCCGAAAAATCAAGGAAAGGAGTAGTTGTACCAGGGTTTATATCCAGATAGGGATCGATGTTTTCATAATCAGAGTTTTTAATGATCGTACTGACAATCGGTTCGCTGTTTTTACCGTAGCAATTGAATGCTGTAAGCCTTATATAATAAGGCTCTTTCTGAAAAGGTGAAAAGGGTTTCAATTTTCCAATGGCAAGCTGTTTTGTAATAACTTTAGCCATGTTTCTTCCGCTGTCTGCACGGAAAAAGTCGGAATATAGAGCGAATCGCTTCAATACACTGTTGTCATCGGCAGAAATATATTCAATATAATATCCTTTAACCATATCTGCATCTTCTGCTGCGGTAAAGGTGATTTCATACATAGGAAGCACCGGATCGTTGTTTTTTATGCTTTCGGTAATACAGGCGTCAGCTGAAAATACAGGAGCTGTGCTGTTTTTAATACGTACATCGTTTCTGTATGGGAGCAGATGGCTTAAGTTATCTTTTGGAGTAGGGATAAACCAAGGCTCTTTAATTGTTTTGTTGTTATAAAAATCAATTCTGTTCAGTCTTGTGTTTCCGTCGTTGTCAACCTCAACCAACAATCCTTGCGAATACTCGTGCGCTTCCTTAGGCTCACTTCCTGAGGAGATATCGAGATAAGGAACGCCGTCCTCTGTTTCGGCTTCAATCGATGCAAAATAAACCGAAGATGTGCAGATTGCAGTGAACTCGTTCTGCCAGATACTAAGCTCGTTCTGCAACGGGAAATGAAGATGCCCGCCGAAATATACTGTTCTGGGATGATTCATCAATATACTGTAAAGCTTCGATGATGCCCAATAACCGCCTGTTTCACCGCCGTAGTTGCTGCCGTAGCAGGTGCCGACGATCATTGGATGAGCGCATACAAAAATCGGGGTATTTTTTTCGCTGCTTTCAGCTTCTTTAATCTCATTTTCGAACCAAATCAAGTCTTTCTCATGAAAATCCACACCGCCCGAATATTTATAAGCGTTTAAAGCGATAAAGTGTACGCCGTTCACAACAGCATGATGATTGCAGGCTTCGATGTCTTCAGCCGTAGCTCCCTTGTAGGCATAATCGCCAAAGATACGCTTAAAGTCGGGACCGACAGTGAGTGGTGCGCCGAGAAGCTCGTTGTTGTACAGATCATGGTTGCCGATTGAGAAAATCAGCTGAGTCTCCTTCAAGTCAAAGCATTCGGAGGTTATATCGTAGAATTCCTGAATCTGCTCCTCAAGTCCGAAGTCGGTTATGTCACCGACAAATAAAAAGGCATCAGTATGTCCGAGACTCTTGGCTTTTTCATAGGCTTTGCGTAGCTTATGCGATGTAACACGGTCCTTCCCGATTATATGAAGATCGCTGATGACTAAAAAACGCAGTCTTATATCGTTGTTATTGAATTTCATATGCTTCATCCTTATATTATATATTATGTATAATATCACAAACATCTAAATTGCGCAACTGATTTTTGCTTTACATCGTAAACACCTTGATATATAATAACATATGGAATTTAAAGTGATTCCTGACTGCAAGGATAATACATAAGAAGGATAGATTGAAATGAAATACGAGATTCTTTTTTCCTCTGAAAATGTGTATAAAAAATGGTATGACTCCAGCCGTACTAATGTCGATGTTATAAATAATGACATCAACCTTGATGCAGTTGCAGAGCAAGTTCTGAAGACAAGCAGCGGATTTCCTGTTCAGATCTTTTTATATCCCTGCAATGATATTAACACAACAAAGCTCAGAGCTGAAATTTTCAGAGAGCTTTACGAAAAGCCGTCTGTTTGTGAAAGTCTGAGAGAATATATACAGCAACTGATAAAGTTAAAAAAGCAAAAGCAGGATGAATTTAATTCACCAAACCCGATACAAAAGCAGCAATACTTTCTTACCTCTGTATTATCATATATAAATTGCATCGAAAGGTTAGCTGAGATTATTTCAAGCCTGAAATCGAAGGCATTCGTATCACTTTATAATAAATTTAACACAATAATAACTTCACCGGAATACGGTAAAATGAAAATAAAAGCAGAAAATCTGTATGAGAGAGTTGACAATTTACTTGGTATGTCACTGTCATTTGATATCAGAAATTCTGCTGTTGGTATAAGAGAAAACAAATCAGGAGTTATGGTCAGATTATCAGAACTGTATGAAAACCTGATCGGTACAAAGCTGAACCCGGGTTTTTCGATTGTAAACAGCAATCCGATTTCTGCGCTTGAGGAAGATATAATAAATGTCTTAAAACTTCGTTCACCCGAAACCTTTGAAGAGTTGGCTGAATTCTATAATTTTTATGCCAAAATCAAATTCTTCGATATTATCGAACTGAAGGAACAATTGCATTTCTATCTTGATTATATCGACTTTGTAAAGCAAATGCAGACTAAAGGCTTCCACTTCACCCTACCTGTATTTACCGATAACAACCTTAATGCTGTAAACGCATATGACTTAAGTCTTGCGGTTAAGCTCAGTGATTCTGAAGCTATTGTTTCAAATGATATAAGCCTGAGCAAAGGCAATTTGTTTGTGCTGTCCGGCCCGAATCAGGGAGGGAAAACAACCTTTGTACGCAGCGTTGCACAGAATATAGTCCTTGCACAAAACGGATGCTTTGTTGCTGCGGAAAAATATGAAACACCTTATTTTGATATACTTCTTACCCATTTCAACCACTCCGAAACGCTTGGGCATGGCAGACTTGAGGAAGAGCTGGAACGGATCAGAGAGATGTTATCCCGACTGACACCGGACACCTTTGTTCTATTCAACGAATGCTTTATGAGCACAAGACGAATCGACGGGGTTGAGCTTTCACTGAAGCTGTTTGATAAACTTTTTGAAATAGGATGCAGCGGTGGTTTTGTTACACATTATTACGAGATAGCAGAAAAGGATGAAAGATTACGCAGTTTTGTTGCAGGAGTGAAAACAGACGGCGACAAAGATGATATAAGAACATATAAAATCTCAGAATGTCCGCCGAAATCAACAGCCTACGCAAGGAGTATTGCGGAAAAATGCGGAATCACCTTTGAAAGGTTACAGGAGTTAATCAACAATGAAAAAGCTTGATTTTTTGTTATTGGATGAAAGAATCAATACCAGCAGTCGTATTTTAGAGGATTTCTGTTTCCAAAATATAAAAGAAACTATTTTCCCGGGCGAAGATGAGCTGTATAATAATTTTTGTGATGTACTAATGCATCCATCGTATGACATTAACACTTTGCAGAAAAGACAACTAATTTTCAGCGATTTCTGTGAATACAGTCATCTTACCGAACAAATATACTCGATTTGCAGCAAAGCAGAGGATTTTAAAATATATACTCAGGTTTCTTTATATCGCAGTATGTCGCCACAGGAACGATTGAAAAATTATATTGAGCAGACAATACCGTTAATCATTGAAATGGATAATCTGGCATTACTGTTCAAACACAAGAGCTTTAAGTCAGAAATTCTAAGAAAGCTTAAGTTCGAATCGGTGACACCACTTATTGAAGAAATCCGTGCATTGGGGAAAGTAATCAATACACAATGTTATGAATTGAAGGTGAATTTCAGTGAGGGATTTAAACTCAGGACTGCTGAAATTGTAAACACCGAGAAAGTATCAATTCAATTTAAAACAAAAGACAGTAAAAACCCTGTAAAATACGATGAAAATAATATTTACTTTTATGGGTTCAGCATGACTGGGTTCGTAGCCGAAGAACTTTACAAAACATCGATTCAAAATTTGTGTTCGATTGTTTCGCAAATAAACAGTGCTATTCTCGAAATTTTCAGAGAATTGAAAAAAGCAGCGGGATTTTTTATTGCTGCAATGAAAATAATGTATTACCTTGATACAATAAGGTTTCCATATTGCATTCCGGAGTTATCTGACGACATTAGCTTCGGCATCGAAGCGAAAGGTCTGTATGATCTAAGCCTTACAGCATACGAGCATGAAGGTAATATTACGGTCAACAGCTTTGATTGCACCGAGAGCAACATATTGATTGTAACCGGATTGAACAGCGGAGGGAAAACAACCTTTCTTCGCAGTGTAGGAATAGCGCAGTTGTTTGCTCAGGCAGGATTGTTTGTGCCGGCGGAGCATTACAAATGCAGTTGTTTTTGCGGGATTCTGACTCATTTTCCCACCGAAGAAGACAGCAAAATGGATTTCGGAAAGTTGGCTGATGAGCTGACAAGGCTAAGAAAGGATTTTCCGATTATTACCCGCGGAGGTCTTGCGTTGTTTAATGAATCCTTTTCAACCACAACAACCAGAGAGGGTGCAGAAATTGCAGTTGATGTTCTTCGTGCGTTATCACAAACCGACGCAACAGTAATTTTTGTTACACATCTGTATGAGCTTGCAGCAAATATCGACAAGCTAAACAGCTGTCTTTGCAACGGTATAAAAGCTGTCAGCATGGTGACCGAATACAAGGAGAACGGCACCCGTACATATAAAATTATAAAAGGTCAGCCGATTGAAGATCTTCACGCAACAGAGTTGTTTTAGTATTGTTGTTTTATATAACCTTAAAGATAAAAGATTATGATAACAGTTTATTTTTTCACTAATATATAGTATAATAAAGACAACACAAGAATATATAGAGATTTTATTTGATTAGCTTTTAAAAAATGCTTCGCATTTTCAGATATTTAGCTTTTATTTATAGTACAATATATAATACAAATTATAGAAAAGGATAAAAGATATGAGTAAAATCAAATGGAAACCGGGAACGTTGCTTGCACCGGTACCACCGGTAATGGTCAGCTGCGGCAGTCTGGAACAACCGAATGTTCTGACGATAGCATGGGCAGGTATTCTCAACAGCGATCCGCCGAAAACATATATATCTATCCGCCCGTCAAGATATTCTTATGAAATCATAAAATCAAGCGGCGAATTTGTTATCAACCTGACAACAACCGCTCTTGTCCGAACAGCAGATTATTGCGGTGTAAAAACCGGCAAAAATACCGACAAGTTTTCGGAATGCAAACTGACTGCAGAAAGGTCGTTTGAAGTTTCAGCGCCATCTATTGCTGAAAGTCCGGTTTCGATTGAGTGCAGAGTTTGCGAAATCGTTCCGCTGGGAACCCATGATATGTTTATTGCTGATATTATCGCAGTTTCAATCGATGATCAGTATATTGATAAAACCAACAAGCTGCACCTTGAAAAATGCGGACTTGTTGCTTATGCACACGGTGAGTATTATGCTCTCGGCAAACAGTTGGGAAGCTTCGGTTTTTCAGTAAAAAAGAAGTCAACTAAGAAGAAATAGAAATTGTATGAGCAGTGAAAATCTGCTCATATATTTTGTCTGTTTTTCAATATTGATTGTCTGGATTGCAAATCAGACAAATTCGACTTGAAAATTATACAATAATAGTGTAATATAATGATGAGGAAAACGATATGGAATTTTTAACGGCATCAAAAGAACAGTGCCCGCATAAGATAGTTGAGATAAAATGTATTCAGAAGGACAATCTGAACGATATTGAAATAAAGGATAAATGTTTTCTGCTGTTGATTATAACCGAAGGCTGTGCGGTGTTCAGACTCGGTAATAAACAAATTATTGCTGAAGCACCTTGCTTTGTCTGCTTCGATGAGAGATTTAATCCGACAATATTAAAAAAACGCAAGTTAAAATGTAAAAGCGTATATTTTCATCCTCGTTTCCTGAATATCAACATGACCTTTGAATTTATAAGGTCTCAGAGTTTTTCAAGCATTGCCGAAATACATGATATGTTCCTTCTCACTCCGTTTACCGGAGAAAATCATGTCATTCCGATAATCCCTACATATAAGGAAAAGATTGACCATTGCTTTGAGCATATGGTTGGTTCATTGGAAGATCAGCCGAACTGGTATTGGTCCTGCCATACCAGGTCATATTTTTTTGAGCTGATGCTTGCTATCGAAAGGATAAACCAGATGATTACAAGCGGCAACTATAAAATGGTCGAAAGCGATAACACCAAAATCAGTGACGATAGAGTTAAAAGCGCAATACAATTTATCGAAAGTCACTATTCCAAGGATATAACTACCGAGGATGTCCTCGCGGTAGCGAGAACAAATCACACAACTTTAGCAGATATCTTTCGCAAGGAGGTTGGGAGAACACCTGCGGAATACATAAAATTTTACCGTATCAAGCTGGCAAAGAAGCAGCTTGCCTTTACCGATGTCCCGATCAAGGGAATTGCACTGATGGTGGGCTTCAAGACAGATGCACATTTTTCAAGAATATTCAAACAGCTGACCGGAATATCGCCGCTGGAATACCGTATCGAAGCGGTCAAGAACCGTAAAGAAGAATTCATAATACTCAAAAAAGGTGCAAGATAATAAACCAGCTGTTTGTCTATACGATCGTTGACAACAACACGAATCTCCCGATTTTCATCGGCACAGTAGTTGATTTTGAGTAAAAAAAGGTATTCCTTCAGATGAACGAATACCTTTATCTATATAAATATAATTACAATGCCAACTCTATACCCTCCCCTCCAAGGCAAATGCCGCCGTGGAGGGGCCTTTCCATTTTTAGGGCTTTATCGCGGAATTGATTTGGTTTCACGCAGCCTTTTACGATAATCAGAAGGCGAAACATTGTAAACGGATTTGAAAAAGTTATCGAAGTAATATCTGTCCGGGAAATTCATCAGCTGTGCAATTTCCTTTATTGGAAGGTTTGTGTCTGATAAGAATTGCTTTATAGCAGCTGCGCGTTTATTTATGTAGTATTTATATGGTGTGCAGTTATACTTTTCCTTGAAAACGTTTATTATTTGATTTTTTGAGTATGCAAAATGTCTGCATATCTGTTCAAGAGTCAGCTTTTTGTTTATGTTTGCGGCAATATATTGTTCAATATGACTGGCGAACGAGGAGTCGTTTTTACTCAGCCGGTTTTTTATTGCAATGAATATCTTATGCAATATTACCGTTACTCTGTCAACTGTGCCGATGTAATTTTCATTTGTATGAATCAGCTCGATTATTTCACTCATTTCACTGGATATATCGCAAGCTTCAACGAGAAATATATCCTTAGAGATATAGCTTTTCATAAGATTGTCTGCAAGCGGTCCGTCAAAACAAATCCAAACCTTGGTCCAAGGGTTTTCTTCACTTGACCAATAACGGTGCTTGCTGTGTTTTTTCAGTATGTAGATGTCATTTTCTTTTGGTGTAAATATTTGTCCGTCGATTTTAACTGTTCCCGAACCCTTGTATATGTACTCAAAAGAATTTAATTCTGAATCTTCTCTTGCGATACAATAGGTTTCGTCGCAATACGAAACTCCGCCAATCATTATATTAATCGGAAGATTATCGTTGTAATATTGAGAAAGGTTATATGCAATTTCTTTCATTGTGATATTCCTCATTTTTTGCATCAGATATTTAATTTTTCTTTTTTATGGAATATGATATCATATAATATATTATAAATAAAAAAACCTAAAAATCAAGGTCAAATAATCAATTCTTAAGATTTTATTATTTGGGAGGTAAGAATTATTCATGAAAAAGCTATTCAGAGCGATAATGTTTAGTATTACTTTTTCACTTATCATCAGTTTGTTTGCATCCTGCAGCGGCAATGGCAAAGCGAATTCAGAGCAAGACAATTCAGCGGCGGTTTCCACTGAAGAGGAGTTGGTTCCGCATCTTGAAAAAAGGGATCTTGACGGCTTTGAATTAATCATACTATATTTTTCTAACAGAGATGACAACTATGACGATTGCGAGTTTAATACAGATGAGTTGACCGGCGAACGGGTAAATGATGCGTTTTATAATCGCAACAGAGCAATTGAGGAAGAATACAACTGCAAAATCAGTGCAATATCGGTTACAAATTGGGGTGATGTTACAACCAAAGTGAGACAGAGTATAGAATCAGGCAGCCAGGATTTCCATATCGCAGCAGCCGGCATTCATGATATTTGTCAACTTGCTGTAGAGGGCAGCCTTTATGATTTAAATAATCTTGATGGGTCGAATCTTGCCTTAGATCAGATTTGGTGGGATCAGACTGCGATAAGAGATATCTCGATTGCAAATAAGCTGCATTTCGTAACCGGAGATATAATTATTACCGACAACGAAGCAACCTGGGCAGTTTATTTTAACAAAGATATAATCGAGGAACTTGATCTTGAGGACCCATTTACACTTGTTCGTAACGGGGAGTGGACAATAGATAAGATGATGGAGATGGCGAAAGCAGCGAAAATGGACCGTGACGGCGACAGCCAAATGACTGTCGCAAGCAACGACAGATGGGGGCTGCTCGCAGGTACATACGAAGGCATTACTTTTATGTGGGGATGTCAGCAATCAATGATCAGCAAGGATGCCAATGATATGCCCTCGTTCAGATTTATGGAAACCGAGAATGTAAATGCATGGCAAAAGGTATACGAGCTTGTCTGCAACGGCGATTATACCGCTGAAGGCTCGCAGTATTATGTCTGGAATGATCCGAATTATCATGATGTATTTGAAAAGAACTTCGTTAATGGCAACGCCCTTTTCTTCCCGAGCTCAATAATGTATGTCAGCAACGCGGAGATGAGAGATGCTGATATCCATTACGGTATTCTTCCGATGCCGAAATATGATGAAAATCAGGCGGTGTATTCGTCTTCCTGTACGGTTTACTGGGCTACCTTTTTAACAATTCCGATATTGAACAATGATATTGACAAAACAACCTATGTCATGGAAGCAATGGCATATCGCGGATATAAAGATGTCACAAACGAATATTATGAAAAAACTCTAAAAAATAAGCGTTTTGAGGATAGCGACTCAACAGAAATGCTCGATCTTATATTCCGCAACCGCACCTACGATCTTTCGGCAATATATGATTGGGGCGGCTCATTGTTTCTGTATCCATATATGATAATCGATCTTGATCCGGGTATTGCGGCAAGAGTAGAGCAGAACATTTCAAGCTATGAAGCTGAAATGAACGAAACCATTGAAGCCTTCAAAGCGATGGAATAGATTATATCTGAGTAGTTATATATGAATCTTCCTGATGAATACCGGACCAAATAGTGCTTCTTTCAAACAATATGTCAGCCCGGTAAAAGCGAAGCTCCATATGCACATGTTTATACTTTCATGTGTGTAGGGAGCTTTATTTAATAAATATTCAAAAAAGCTATTGACAAAAATATATATCTATCATATAATTGGACTGAGCAGTACAGACCGAGCAGTCCAATAAATTTTATATGGAGGCATTTTTATGGAATGGTGGGCATGGGTTCTTATAGGTATAGGTGTTGTAGCTATTGCATATATCAAAATTGCAGTGTTCAAAAAGATAAAGAACAAACCAAAGAAAACAAAATTTAAATATGAAGATCAATAAAAAATGAATAACGAAAAAATAAAAGTCAACCAAAAATTCAATTATAAAGCAATATTAGATGAAAACAATCCCCTGATTAAATATCCAGCACTTTACGAGGCATCAATCAATGAATTCTCACAGAAAGTATATGAAGACGCTTCTTTGAATGACATTCTGAAAAGTGCAGACATGAGTAAAAGCTCGCTCTATCATCATTTCGGAGATAAGTTCGGTCTGTATCTTGCAACTCTTGATATAATTGTGAAAAAAAAGATTGAGTTTTTAACGCCGCTTCTTAAAAATAGAATGCCGAGCGGCGACTTTTTCAAAACTATGAGAGAGCTATCTCGAGATACGGTTGAATTTATGTTCAAGGATAAACGGCTTTACAGCTTTACAAACATGATTTTAGCTTCGGGTGAGAGCTTGACAGAATTGATACATGAGTATTTTCCTTACGATTTTCAAAGTAATTTTGGGGGACTGATTGCTGCATCAATAAGATCCGGACAGATAGACAGTAAATATCCGCCCGAATTTGTAACAAAACTGCTGTCACTGCTGTTTACTAATATGGATAAACTGCTCAGCTCATCAAAACCAGAGGATGCATTTGAATCGCTGACAATGGTTTTTGATGTGTTGGAGAATGGTATCAGAAATAAGAATTAAGGAGCCGGGACAATGCAAAACGCTTTTACGATTGATAATTTAACATACAAATATCCCACAGCAAAAGCCGATGTTATCAAAGGAATTACTTTTGATGTCAGACAGGGAGAGATATTCGGTTTGCTTGGACCATCCGGTGCAGGCAAATCCACAACGCAAAAAATACTGACGAAACTGCTTGACGGTTACAACGGTATGATTTCATACTTCGATAAAGATTTGAAAAAGCAAACAAATGCCTTTTATGAGGAAATCGGTGTCGGGTTTGAGATGCCGGTACACTTCGGCAAGCTCACAGCAATTGAGAACATGAACTACTTTTCATCTTTTTATAAAAATAAAGCAAACATCAGAGAGCTGATGGAGCGAGTTGGACTCTGGGAGCACCGCAATATAAAGGTTATAGAATATTCGAAGGGCATGAAGGTACGCCTTAACTTCGTGCGTTCGATGTTGAACAATCCGAAAGTGCTGTTCCTCGATGAGGTAACAAACGGACTTGATCCTAAGAATGCAAAAATCATCAAGGATATGATTGCCGAATACAAGCAAAACGGCGGTACTGTGTTCCTGACAACCCATCTTATGAACGATGTCGAACAGCTCTGCGACCGAATTGCTTTTTGTGTTGAGGGAACACTCGGTGAAACCTCGACACCAAGAGATCTGAAGTTGAAATATGGTAAACGAGAGGTAAAGGTTGAGTATCATGAAAACGGTGCAACCGAAGCCAGAACCTTTGAGCTTGATGGAATAGGTGATAATGATGAATTCCATTCTTTGCTGAAGGCAAAAAAGATTGAGACAATCCACAGCGGAGAAACATCGATGGAGGATATATTTATTATCGTAACAGGAGTTGGTTTGAAATGAAAAATATTATAAAACTGACGCTTGGAGAGGTTAACCGGCTCGGGAAGTATAAGATTTTGCCTATCAGCCTGGCAACAACTTTAATTTGGTGCATACTTTTCTTTCTTATCACATCAGATGAAGCGAAAGAGTTAACTCCGCTGTTCCTGTTTGCAGATATTGCGCTTATGTCAATAATTCTGCTCGGTGCATCCTATCATCTTGAAAAGCAGGAGGGAACAATTAAATCTGTTTTGATGTTACCGGTAACACAGAGCGAAATCCTGATTTCAAAGACGATAGCATCAATGTTTCTTACTTTGGAATCTGCGATAATAACATCAATCGCACTCTACTTCATACACGGAATCACATATAATTATGCGATCTTGCTTGCTTTTGTACTTGTTGCATCGGTCGCACATGCGGCAATTGGTATGCTGCTTTCGTTGTATAGCCGTGATTTTTCGTCCATGCTCGGTATACTGATGACATATATGGCTGTGTTTACAATACCAGCTTTGTTTTTCGGATTCGGAATAATCCCGGAAAAATATGAGTTACTGATGCTGATATCACCTTCACAGTGCGTATATACACTTGTAAATAGCGCGGTAATGAATGAATATGATGCGGCAAAGATAGCAATCGCAATCGGTTATATGATATTGCTATCGGTAGTGCTGTTCAGATTTGTTGTATTCCCGAAATTCAAGAGAAACTCAATTGAGATATAGGAAAGGGGTGGCTAAAGCTATGTCAAAGTATTTTCAACTTTTAAGATATGAAATAAAAACAATATATCGTGACGGATTCCAGCTTTACCTGCTTGCGTTTCCGTTGGTATTGCTTGCACTAAGTGTGTTTGTGTTTCCACGGATATTTGATATAATCGGTACAGATGAGGCGGCGCTGAGATATACAACGCTGATCATGATAATAATGCTGATATCGTTCGGCACGTTTCTGATCGGTGCAATGGGCTCGTTTCTGTTGCTTGAGCATAAGGATGAACGGACAATCAGTACAATTTCGGTTACACCGATGGGACTTTCGGGATATCTGCGGTTCAAGATAATATATATCTATGTGTTTGCGGTAATAAGCATATTGATTGTGCTGTTCGGAATCAAGCAGTTCGCGGCAGACGAATATATAATCGGCGGAGTATCACTTTTTGAGAGCATTGAAGCGTGGCATATCCTCACATATGCGCTGATTGCCGGAATGTTCGCACCGACACTCGCACTGTTTCAGGCAAGCTTTGCAAAGAACAAGGTCGAGGGTTTCGCTTTGATGAAGATGAGCAGTATGGCGGCAATGATACCTATCATAATGATTCTGAACACGTTCAAGGACGGGCTTCAATATGTGCTTGGAATCTTCCCCAACTTCTGGAGCATAAAGGGACTGATGAACGAGCTGTACCCGTTTGAAAGCAGTGCAAATCTGCCTTATGTTGGCTATCTCGCGGGCGGTGTTGTGATGAGTTTACTTATCCTCGTCATTTGTTATCGTATGTTCCTGAAAAAGGTCAATTATTGAATATTCATTTACAACACAACAGGCACCAAACGGTGCCTGTTGTTATGTGGAATAATTATATAGTGAGTGCCTTTGAGGTATTGAATATTTTTCGTAGGAGACGGCATCCTTGACGTCCCAAATAGCCAAAACAATTACACAATACAATAAAATGTACAAAATAACGACAAATTCCAATATAAGCATTGACAATGGATGAAAAAGGTGTAGAATAAAAGTAAATTACTTTAATTTAGGAGAATATTATATGGCGGAAATATTTAAAATTGCATCAGCGATTATCTTGAGTCTAGGAGGGAGTGGAATCGTTTTATTTGGATTATCTAGTTGGTTAGGTAAGGTATGGGCAAACAGGATTCTTGAGAAAGAAAAACATCAATACGATATAGAAATTGAAAATTATAAGGCGAAACTAGAAACAGAATTATCAAAAATAAATATTCTATATGAGAGAGCTAGTTATATTTCTAAAGCTCAATATGATAACGAGATTAGAATATATATTAATATATGGAATGATATGCATAATTGTATTATGAACACTTTATCTTTGTATAAGATAATGGAAGATGTGCCATTGGATGAAAAAGTAAAACAAGATTTTAATTTTAAAAAATATAGTACTTTTGTTTCATCATATAATTCTTTTCTAGATACTATAGAAAAAAATGCTCCATTTTATAAAGAATATTTATATAATGATTTTATATTAATAAGAAACAAATGTCATGAATTGGGGAATATATTCAAAAAATATGAAATTGATATTCCGTATAATATGTCATTTACATTAGCAAGAGACATACAAATGGATGATGAGACTCATGACAAGGTATATGATAAGATTCCAAAAGAAATTAACGATATGAAAGGAAAATTATGCAAGGATATCAGAGAATACTTATTAAGTCTACAGATTGTAAGTTGAAAAATTTAATTTTAAAATTTTTGCGTAGCTTTTTTCAAAAAGCGACTATGTCTAATAGCATCCAACTTTATCTTTGTTTCGTTCTATTATTTCAAAAACTCTTCTATCTCTTCATATGGTATCTCGAATTTGACATAGTCGCCCATCGAACGGGTGGCTTCAAAACTAAGTCCCAGGCCGGTTTCGGTTAAATACCAGCAGTTTTCGCTGTCGTATGTATCGATTTCATTGAGTTTTTCAAGTAAATTTGTATCAGTCATACTTCCCAAAATATATTTTACGTTTTCATCATCGGAAGCGGCAGCAGCTTCCTTTAATTTTGTCGCAAAACTCTTGTTGACGGTATAGATTTCTACCAGATCCAACTGGTTTTCGGTTGAAAGGTCGATGTTGGATGTATCTATATCGTGGAACGGGAATGTCATATTCATACTGTTAACTTCAGTATTTCCCTCAAAGACGATGCTGATTATATCGTCAGTCATATATGCAATCTGATAATCAACATTAGCAGTAATTCCATCAAGATTGATATCGAGGTTTGTATCCACTAATTCGGCAGCTAACATATGAACCCACATATTAAGAGAAAAGAAGTCCTGTGTTTCGCTTGAAAACTCAGGGTATTTGATAGTTATGTTGTTGTTAATAAGAACCTTGTTTTCAGTTATAGTGTAGTCAGTAGCTTCAATGAAAGCCGGTGGATTCGAGTGAGGGATTTCATCATACTCAATCTCGACAATTGCATAATCATGCATCATATGAGGAACAAAGACACTTACTCCAAGTTTTGTACCGCTCATATAAAAATCTGCGTATTCGAGGTCGGAAAGAAGTTCTTCATCGCTCAGTTCACTAAGGTATTGTTCTGCTTCGGGTAATTCGACGCTGTCAAGGCTGTTCCTGAATGCAGCTATAAAGCCTTCATCAATTGTGAAAGTGTCTGTAAGTTCAAATTCCTTTGCATCCTGTAAATCAATGTTTAATGGTATAAATGTACATATCGGATGTGGCATCGTTGTATTTTCAAAATAATACAAATCTAACCCAATACACAAAATATTTCCGCTGCTCATTTTTATATCATAATTCAGTTTGACATCAGCATCGACAAATCCACCGATGAAAGCCTCGTCCATCCTTGACTTTATCAACGCATTTACAGCAGAGTAGTCTGCTTTATCGCTCTGCAAATAAGGATATACAATATAAGTATCAGGCTTTATTATAATTTCTTTTTGCGTAACTGTGTAGCTTATAGGTGTTGATTCTTCTGCAACACTTGTTTCACTTGTTGTGTTATCGGAAGAGACATCAGTTGTTGAAGCTTCAGATTCAGCGGAAGCTTCACTGACACTCTCGTCATTACTAACAGGCTTGCTGTTGTTATTACAGCTTGTTAACAGCAAAATAAGCGACAGGATAATAAAGCCCGATAAACGAGCATTAAACTTCTTTCTCACAATCATACCTCTAGATTTTTCTATCTAATTATATATTAGTTTCTACTGTGTTGTCAAGTATTGACTGAATGAATTTTATGTAATTTTAACACATCGCGAATATTGTCATATTATATAATGTGATAGCTTAGCTTCAAAAAAGGCTTAGTTATACCTTCGAGCGTACTTCCACTAAATTAATATTTAAACATGTAATTGTAAAGGTGTGGAAGTTGCCATAAATAATACGATTCATATAGTATAAGAATGAGGAGGGAAGCTATTGACGCAGATTATTATGCGAAAAATAGCAGATTATTATGTATAACAGAAATTTATGCGGTGGTTACAGAAATTGTTTTGAGAATGATTGCGACAGAGGCTGCGGGTGTGGAATTTGCGGCTGTATAAGGAAAATATGCAACTGCATATGCGGCTGTATTTGTCCCGGCAGACGGTGTAATGTTGAAAGAGACTGCAATATAAACGAACAGTGCAGGGCGAATCAGATATTTGATGATCTGAGAAACCGCAGATGCTGCCCAGATACGAGACATCACGGGTTCTGCTGCGGACCGTTGCGCTGATTGAAATAAAACATATGCCTGCCGTTTTGGCAGGCATAATTTATGTTGCTTTTTCTTTGACTTTTTTAATTATAACCAAAGCTCCGAAAAGCAGCAGAACTGCAGCAATAATATCACCGAGAAGCAAGAGCTGGTTGTTGCCGGGGTCATTTTCAGGAACAGATACAACCTCAATTGCAGCAAGATCATTGTAATTAGACCAACAATAGGATGTACTTTTAACTGAAGCAAGATATTATCTTTTTCCGGTTGCACTGTTGTTAGAATTGCCGTTACTGTTTGTGTTGTTTCCATTGCTTTGGCTTATATCTGTTTGGATTCCCTTGCTCTCATCAGATTGATTACCTTGGCGCTCATCGGATTGGTTGCCCTGACTTACATCAGATTGATTGCCTTGGCTCTCATCGGACTTATTGCCTTTACTTTCGTCAGACTTATTGCCTTTACTTTCGTCAGACTTATTGCCTTTACTTTCGTCAGACTTATTGCCTTTACTTTCGTCAGATTGATTACCCTGACTTTCATCAGATTGATTGCCTTGGCTCTCATCAGGTTTGTTGCCTTGACTTTCGCCATTACCATTACTTTCTTCATTCTGATTCTGTTCCTGGTTCTGAGATTCTTCGCCTTGATTTGCTTCTTGCTCTTTATTCTTCTCTTTGTTTTCATTTGTCTTTGCCATAATATCCTTTACGGATTTATTGAGCCATTCAGTTTGATCTATACTGTCGGGATCCTCAGCGCTTTCGATTAGCTTTTGAACAAGATTCAGTTTGCCGGGTGTTACACCCAGCTCTTTTGCTTCAGCTACACGCTCAGCACCGACAGCTTCAGCATTTACAACCGCTTCACATTCGTTTTCTTCACAGGTTTCTTCTGCGGTTTCTTTAAGATTGTCAGCAAGTTCACTGGCTTGCTTAAGGTCCTTTGCCGATGTTGTGATAACGATATCAGCTTCACCATCTGCGAAATATCCTGCTTCAGCTAATTGATTAACAGTTGTTTTAATTGCTTCATCAATAGTTTTATTACTGAGGTTTTTAAGCTCAATTTGATTAATTATCTCTGCACCATCATCATTTACAGCCTTAACTGAAAGTACTCTGTCAAACATATTCAACTGATATTCAATTGAAGGATTTACATCCAGACTAACATATGTTGTGGGGGTGTAATAAGCAATTGCTCCACCGCCAAATACAAGAAGGAAACATGCTGCAACCGCTGCAAGCATAGCAACCTTTTTAAATTTAATATTTTTATTCATGTTCATTTCTACCTCCTGACCGATTTTATAGCTTGTGTTCTTGACCTTCACTATACATCCTTCATCAGAAAGCAATGCCGCCATATTATTTTTTATTTCAACTACTACAGCTTTCATTGTGTGGCCCCTCTCTTCCTAATGAATGACATATACTCAGCTAAATACGGGTACTCTCCGGAAAGTATCACCATCGCTGCTATTATATATTTACGATGATGTTCAAGTAATTTTCGGGGTAGGTAGATATTTTGCTGTATCTTTTTTATTGGTAATTTTTTTGTTTCGTATATTTCCTGAAATATAAGCTTATTGTCAAGCACAAAAAGCACTGCTTTTTTGCAGGCTTCCTTAGTTTTAATTGATTTGGGTGAACAATCGGCAAGGTCAAAGAAGGAGAATCCGAATTTTTTGAAAACTACATTTAACGCTTCAATTTCATATTTAATAGAATCATCTTTGGTAACACTCAGCTTTTCAGCTACAGCAAGCTTAATCGAAAGCTCTTCATCATCATCATCCGGTTCGTTCTCAAAAACCTTAGGATTGACCGTTAACTCAAAACGGTGTTTTTGTTCACTTCTGAAATAATCAATCAGACGGTTTTTAATTATTGTTTCGGCATATGTAAGAAATTCGCTCTTTTTGCCATCATAGGATTTTACTGCGTCAGAAAATGCAATTAGTGCAACAGACCACTCATCATCGCTGTTTGTTATGTATTTCTTTGTTGCACGGTATGTGCAGCTCAGGATATACTGTTTTTGCTCGTCGATAAAATCAGCAAGCAGCTCATCATTATTTTTTGCCAATAATGCTTTTCCGTCAATTTCTTTCATCTTGTGTCAACCTTTCAAAGATTGATTCTGCAATTTTATTATAAATGCAATTTATATATATGTCAACCAATATATCGTATGTAAATTACAGATTATTAATATAGAAATTTATATTGCACTTTGCTTCCAAAAATTATATAATATAATTATAACAAAATGACTTTATTTCATATTATATATGAAACTAATAAACGGAACACACCAGTGAGTTGATAAAAGGTCTTTAGTATTCAGCTTTTTATCAGGTTATAAAAGCATAATTTATTTGTTAGTTTAGAATGGAAAGTATAATTACACATATGGATATAACAACCTATAAAATCAAAACACCAAAACTGAAAAGAAAGCTTTGTATTGCACTCGCAACAGATCTGCATAATTATCCGTACGAAGAAATAATTGCAGCAATCAAAGACAGGAAACCCGATATAATAGCTATTCCGGGAGATATTGCAAACAGCTACACGCACGGAACCGATAACTCGATCGGATTCCTTTATGCCTGCGCGAAGATTACACCTTCATTTTATTCGCTTGGGAATCATGAAAGGCGATACGGAGGAATTTTGCCTGAGGAAGTAGATAAAGCCGGAGTTGTTTTGCTTAACAACACACATATAAGATTCGAGGAGTTCCACATCGGCGGATTTCCGACTGTTGGGAACCTGAAATGGTTGCAGGAATTTTCTGAGCTTGAGGGGTTTAAGCTGCTGCTGTCACACCACCCGGAGTATTATAACAAATATATTAAAGAAAAAGATATCGATATTATTCTATCCGGTCATGCACATGGCGGTCAGGTAAGGATCTTCGGACAGGGGTTGTATTCTCCCGGTCAGGGGATATTCCCAAAATATACATCAGGAGTGCATGATAACCGGCTTGTAATCAGTAGAGGGCTGTCAAACAGCAGAAAAGTTCCACGCTTGTGGAATCATCCGGAGATGGTGTTTGTAGAAATAATCGGAATAAAATTGTAAACAATTTGTAAACGGGAGAAATTAATGTGTTTTTTGTAACAAAAATTGAACTTAAAATGTATTAATTATATGAGGTTAAAAGTTTGAAAGATAAATCTTTCAAATTCATCAAGAAAGACATGGTAATATATATGCAGCAATATAACAGATGGGCAGGCAAAAAAATGAATGCGCTCGGCGACAGTCTGACAGAAGCGGATATAAGCGGAATCGGTGATATGGGGACACCTTGGACAGCCTATATGCAGAAACTCTGCGGATTCGAGATGTGCAGGAATTACGGCATCTGCGGTGATTTTCTGTCGGGAAAAGGCGGCATGGCAGAACGTTATCAGGCGATGGATAATGACGCAGATATAATCTGTGTTTTCGGGGGTACAAATGATTTTTGGGTCAGTTCTCCGCTTGGCGACAAAGACGATTCGGACATCTCTACATTCTACGGTGCATTGGATACATTGATTAAAGGTCTTGCAGTAAAATATCCGTATGCGGAAATTTTCTTTGTAACTCCACCAAAATTCAGGAGTACCTTATACGGTTGGGAAACATTCAAACAAAATGCAAACGGAAATATTCTAAAAGATTTTCGGGATGCTATCGTTGAAATAGCAGACTATTACAGCCTGCCTGTGCTTGATCTGTATACAAACTGCGGCATGAGCTGCTATCTTGACACCGGTATATTTCGCCCTGATGGTCTGCATTTTTCAAACGAAGGCTACAAAAGAATCGCTTATAGAATTGCAGGCTTTGTTAACAACCTATAAGTTGCTTGTTAAGTAACAATTGAAAGGAAATTGTTTATGAAGATTAAACCTGTTTCTTATTACAAAGCACCCAAATACCCAGATATGCAGACAGCAAGCATTAATCCAGAACTATTGAAAAAACTGCCCTCACGCTGGCAGCATAACAAGGCTGTTATTGCAGCAATAACAGCGCTGACAGCAATATCGCTTGCAAGCTGTGAATCTACTATAAGAACATATTCCGAAACCAGTGATGGTTCGTTAGTATATATCGGACCTTCAGCGGTTGCACCTATATTTGAGCATGGTAAGGGCACAGGAGCTTTAGGTTGCGAAGTTGTTGCACCGCCGGCATTTATGAGTGAGCAGGAAGCACTTGCAATAATCAAGAATGAAGCTCGAAAAGCAGGTATTGATCTTGATGATACGCCTGAGGGTTATCCGGTTAGTCCGGATGTAAGCGAAGCACAATCAAATGAAAATGCATACTATCAACCGGTTTCTCTGGAATTATCCGACGAAGATAAAGGAATTGCTATAAGTTTTATTTCGTGGGAAGAAGCTGAAACCGGCACTCCTGCTTTATATGCTTCATACAAAACAAAAGAAAGAGCAAAACTACAGAGCTGTAAAAAATCACAGCTCTGCTTTTCTCTTATACTAATTCCGATTAAAAGCATTGATAAAATTCAAGAAAAAACCTTTGCTATATGATTTTTTCACAGAATTTTAGCGTAATGTTTTATGAGAAATTAGTATTAATACGATTATGTTGTCTCGATTATTTTGATATCATCGGGGTGGATACCTGTTTCGTTGTAAACTATCTCAAGAATCTGTGCAACACTTGAATCAAGCAGTCCTTCGGTTTTTACGATTACATTGCAGTTGTTGCCGGACAGAACCGCAAGCACCTCTGTTATCCCTTTTGCTTTGACCAATGTTTCAATATTTACTTCCTTTGTCATCTCAGCAACAAGAGCATTCATATCTGCCATTGCATCGTCCTTGGTGTCGGGCAACACATCGGGGTTGTCGATTATCTGCTGCAGTACATCCATAGCTTCTTCTCTGACTGTTTCTCTGGTCATTGCAGCAACAGTAAAGTAATCCTCTTCGTCGACCTCTTCAGTTATATCGCTGACATCGCCGTTCACAAGCACAGACTGGCCGAGCGAGCGTTGGCTTTCGTTGTTGAGAACATCCTTGCTGTCGTCAATCTGCCCGCTTATAACCGCAACAGCTGTAACAACTGCGCCGATAAGCAAAAAACTGCCGATCATAATAGAGACTTTATTGTTTAATATTTTTTTATAATCAACTTCCTTTATTTTTTCGATAATCTTTTTTACACCCTTACCGGTTTTCTCTAAGAAATTCACAAAAAGACCTCCTGTTATGTATGTATAATATATATATTAATTAGTTACATAAATATATTCGTTTGGCAGTTGAAAAAGTGTTGCAAGCAGCACTTTTATACGATCTGCAGCATTATTGTCTCCATTATACACAACCGCAATACCCGATATCTTGGGAGTGTATTCGCAAATAACAATGGGTGACTGTTTGCCGTCGGAGGTAACAATAACAACCTCCTTTTCAACATCCTTGTTTTCGCCGTCAGTTTTCACTCGCTGATTACTTGCATATAGATAGCTGTATCCGTCGGATATGCTTATCATAACATCGCAGCTTTTTACGCCTTCAATTTTGCATATCAACACTTCCGCTTGCTTTTCGGCAGCTGTTATAAATTGGTCTGAGTCGGCAACAACAACTGTACTGCCTGTAGTTTTCTCCCCATTAGGCCAAAGCAGCAGTATAAACCCTGCGACTAAAGCAAGAATAATAAAGCCTATCCCCTTGAAGTTCGATAGCTTTTTGATTAATTCATTCAACGGCATCATCCTTAATATTTACTTCGACTTCAATACTTAATAAATCACTCAGATAGTTTTTTACATCGGATTTATATTTGCTGTCTGTATCCTTTAGAACAATTATTACCTTGTTTACAACAATATCACCCTCTGTACTCTCTATTTCTATGTCGACAGAGCAGGGTTTTATTCCGAATTTCTGAAATATTGCGTTCGAAATCGTATTGATTATTCGCTCCTTGCTGACATCAAGTACCCATTTATCACTGTTTGAGACAGTCGGCATACTTTCATTATATGTATATGATTCAACATTGAAGGTTACGCCTAAAATGCTTTGAATTGGCAATAAAATTATTATTATGCAGATAAGAGAGACAATGTATTTAACATATTTCTCAAAAACACCGCCGGAAAGCATTGTAAACACTGTTCCCATAACAGCGGTAACAACTAGAGCCATAAAATAGTTTTTCATGTGCTACCTCATCAAATCTGACCGGCATTTGTATTTATAAAAACCGCAACCGACAGGAAGAAAACCACCGATGCACCGATTAAAATTGCAAGAAGCACTCCAAACAGACTGTTTACCTCGTACAGAAATCTGCTTTCCCGTTCCAGTCCCAGAATCCTTCCCAACATACCAGCCAGTAGAATCGATAATTTCGCTGCAACAACGAAAATAAATGGCGGAATAACAATTGAAAGCATCGTGACAACTCCTGCAGCACCGGCGGTTGCTTTTATCATGCCCACGCTTGTGTATACGCTTTTTGCGGCTTCTCCTATGATGCTTCCGATAACAGGAACAAAAACTCCCGAAGCGAATTTTACTGTACGCATCGCCTGCGAGTCTGCGGCGGCTGCAATTGTTGTCTGAAAATACAAAACAAACGAAAGCATTGAAAAGAGGAAAGCGAGAATAGTTGTTACGCTGTTCCTGATTAATGACGATAATGAACCAAGCTGTACACATGATGGAAGAGCTGAAACTAAACAGAGTGCAAAGCAACAAAGCAGCAGTGGCATCAGAACACTGCTTTCCACCGTTTCAACTAATGTCAGATACAACGACATTGTGGACCAGTTTGCCGCAGCGGCAACCGGATTTCCGCCAAGAGTATAAAGTGTGGTTGTGATGGGGATGTATGCAAGCGAGAATGTAGTGATTGTTTTCAAAGCTGTTGCAGTTATTGTAAATGCAACCTGGGCAATGTTGAATACGGCGGCAGAAAGCACAAGTACACTTATGTAGTCGTATGTATTGCTGAGCGCAGGGTTGTCTCCTTTCAACCCAGACAGCAGGGATGCAGCAATAAGAATACCTGCAAGAATCGAAAAACTTCCGAACACCTTCTTGAAAGCTTCACTTATCGAATCGCTGAGTACTTGAAGCAGCTTTGCAGCTATGGTTATGTCCTTATCTCCGGCAACTTCATCCTTGTCAACATACTCATCGTAATCGGAATCACCGATATCTGCGGCAATAGAGTTTGTCAGCTCGTCCTCATATGCAAACACAGGTACTGCGAATAAAATTAACAACACCGAACAGATTGCCGATATTTTTATCAACCTTTTCATTACACCAACCCGCTTATCGCCTTTATTATCTGCTGTAGAAGTGGTATAGACAACAGTAAAATTCCTATTTTCCCGCCCAGCTCAACCTTGATGGCAATTGCGTTCTCACCGCAGTCTTTGCAGATTTCCGAACATATCCTACTGCAAAGAGCAATGCCCAACGCTTTTATCATTATGCCGAGATAGCCTTCCATCCCGTAGCCTTTGGCAAGCTCGGTAACGAAGTCATAAAGCGGCATGGCTGTTTTTATCAGCGCTGCAAACATCACAATTGCAGCAGCTGCAACAAGTGCGGGAGCTATCTCGCTGCGGAGCTGTCTGATAACAACAATGATAATACAAATACCTACCGCCGCAAAGCAAAATGCTGATATATCCATAATCAAAACCCAAATACGCTGCGGATGGTTGAAAACAGGTTGTCTATTTCCGAAACTAACAATAGCATAACGATGATAACACCTGCAATACTGATAAAAGTGGCCTGTTCTTCTCGACCCGATTTATGCAGTATCTGATATGCAACGCTGACTAAAAGCCCGACACCGGCGATTTTCAAAAGTAATGCAATCTGCAAAACAACATCCCTTTCTTTCAAAGAAGCAGAATTGATATCACCACTCCGACCAGCAGCGATACTGATTTGTAAATCTTTTGCTTGCCTTCCAAAGCTTTTCTTTGTTCTTTTAAAGCTTCTGCGAGTATATTTTCAAGATAAATCAGCTGTTCAAGCTGGGTTTTCAAGTCAAGTCGGCCAAGTCTCCTACCGACACTGATGGCTGCCTGCGATATCTCAGGCGGCAGCAACATCAGCTGTATTCCCCGCTGCCAACGAACCGAATAATCATTGGTTGAGTTGGGATATTTCAATATCCCAAGAAAACCGCATTCGGTCAGTATTTTATCATTGTATCTGCCGAACACTTCGCCAAGCGGAATGCGTGTGACAGAAATCGTATTTTTTATATGTATGACAAGCCGGAGCAGTGCGGAAATCCTGTCGCAGGTCTGTTTCTCCGATCTTGCCGCAAGCACACCAAGGATAAAGCAGGACGAACAAATCATAACCGCTCCGACAAGTTCCAAGCTAACCTCCACGCCTTATCGGACACAAATTTGAACGAAAGAATGGTGGAGGTACGCATATATGTATGCTTTTCCTCTTTGTTTTTCATGCTGAATCAAATCCTTTCAATTTCATAGCGGAAATTATCATCGATTTTCACTGCATATTCGAATATTCCACTGTCAACCATACGTTTTATAAAAGGACGACGGCAGATGCTCTCGAAATCCCTGCCGTGTGCCGATGCAATAAGGATAACCCCGCTGTTCTGGGCGTTGATAAGTGCATCGCAATCGCTTTGAGCAATCTCATCGCAGATAATTACTTGGGGAGACATGGTTCGAGTAACAAGTTCGATTCCTTCGGATTTGGGACAGCCGCTGATAACATCGATCAACCCACCGCACATGCCCGGCAAAAACAACTCACATCGCTCGTCCACTATAACCACCTTCAACGGTATGCCATTGCTCTCCTCCGAAAGCAACACTGCTGCAGAACGCAGAAGGGTTGTCTTGCCGAGCGCCGGCGGTGAGAAAACCAGAGTTCCGCCAAGCCCGAATTTCTTGTAATACTCAATCAGCTGACCGGCGAAATATCTGTAAAGTCTGTGAATACGAAGGTTTATTGAGTAAATGGAAGAAAATGCGGTTATCTCTGCCTTGTCGCAGACAGACATTCCGCAAATCCCCGCTCTGCCGCCACCAGGGAGAGGAATATAGCCTTTTCTAATGGTTTCGTCAAAGGAATAGAGTGAGAATGAAGACAGTAGCGACATGCAGTCATCGATGTCCTGCTTTGTGCAGCGGATTCCATCGGATAGACTGCAGATGTGCCCATCGTTATCTACTGCAACCGAACGGTCACCGACAGACAGGGTAAACACCGAGCCAAGCCTGAGCCTGACCTCGGTTGCATTGATTATGACAGCTTCAGGCAGGTTTGCGAGCGAGCGGGTGAATTTTTCGGGGAGAAATTTAAAAAGCGAGGTTATGTTCGAGAAAATAATAACTCTGCCCCTTATAATTATTTTAATGAAACTATTCATTAATTTGAATTGTAATATAACTTTAATTAATGAAAAAAGCACAATGAATTGCTTTGATATTTATTTAACGACTCCTTATATAAATGATATAGACAGAAGGCGAAAAATATTCGTTTCTGTCTTGACAAAACACAAATATTGTGTATAATAAATAGTGCTGTCCGCAAGAGATATAAGCTCTGTGTGCGAACAGCGTCAAATTTAATATGGGCGTTTAACTCAGCTGGTAGAGTACTCGCTTGACGTGCGAGATGTCAGGGATTCGAGTTCCTTAACGCCCACCAAAAAATACCGTTGATTTACTATAAAACATAGTGAATTCAGTGGTATTTTTTATTTGTCTATTTATTCTTATTAAATATAAAAGTACACTTTGACACACATAAACGCATTTTTAGGTTGTCAAAAGGTTGTCAAAAAACAAATAAAAAGCACTCAAAAACCGAGTGCTTTTTAGGTTTTATGATAAATGTTGGGGTTGAGTAAGAGCTTTACGAAAAAAATAAAAAAGCAGAGCATAAAACGAAGAAATCTTGTATAATGGAAATAACTACAAGACCATTAAAGGAGTTCCTGGCAATTAAAGTATAATTTCGCCTTCGGGTAGGCTTATCTTTTGCCCAGTTCTTGACATTGTAGAAATATGGTATATAATGCTTAATATAGAGGTGTATTAATGTTTAAAAAAAGCAAACCGAAGAAAAATAATAAAATATATTTAATAGAAGATATGGTTACTGATAACAATGGTATTCCAATAATAAAAGATTTTATGGGTACGAGTGAAAAACTGATAATAAATTATGAAACCCAAAATAATAAATCAAAAAATATCGATTCAAAAATCACTTCATTTTTAAATCATTTTAAGGTTGACTAACCATATATAAAATATTTGTGTAAATATATAACTCATCCATCAGAATCCATTCTCAGATAAAGCTGATACCTAATCGTTTGAATAGTTTTATAACAGCGGGGGTATAAAGAGTCATTTTATTGTTCTTGAACGGACAACAGTATTTTTGCCTTGTTTTGCCACATGATTTATCCTTGCCGTTTTTGTGCATCGCAAGACCAACTTTACAGATACTGTCGGTAGATAACGATCATCTCCTTGGTACCATTTTATATATATTTGGAGTGATTATTTGTTGACCATGGCTTATTTTTTTATACAATTTTATTGGAAGTCCAATGTAACGGACAACGGAGTTGTTAGAATAGATAACGAAGGGAGCGGTGTATATGACATAGA
>MGOY01000002.1 GCA_001797275.1 Clostridiales bacterium GWF2_38_85
ATTCCTTTTCGTATTGTTGCATTTTTCTTTCCTCTTTCCTTTATAGTTATTATACTATATTAGGTCAAGGTGTTACAACTTTATTATACCATGACAACCATGACAAAGGTGCATTATCCATCAAATATGATATTAGACATGATATGTTAGTATAAAGATATTATACATATTTATTGCTTCACTAATTATATTAGGACGATAATATATAGAATTAAATTATTATCACATCTTATATTGGACATATCAAATAAAACTACATAAACTTAAAATTCATTATTAATTTATATGTGATACTATTTTAAATACAAAAATAATAAAACTAAAGCATACTTAAATACAAAAATAATTAAAATAATTTATAAAAACCCTTGCATTTTTTGTTTTCATATGTTATATTCATTACAAGCGAAACAATATATTCAAGTAAATACAAAAAATATTGAATATAATGTTTGAAAGGATATATATTTATGTATTCATCAATATTAACTAGTTAAAATGCAAATTACATAAATATTAGGATGGTATTATATGAAATATATATCTCGACAAAAAAAGTGTTACCTTTATAAGGGGGGGATACTTCATAAGCAAAGGATCTATTCAGATACTTTTAAAAAAAATAAATTTTAGGAGGCAAAAATTAATGGCAAGATCTAAGAAATCTAAAATCATTGCAACTACTCTATCTACTTGCATGGTTTTAAGTTTATCATCAGGCATTTTTGCTAATGCTGCAACGCCAACTCAAGCGATTGATGCAATTGTTGGTTATGCAAGTGATGATAATGCTTCTGCTTTAACGATCCAATTATTAAAAGATGCAGGAGCTATTAGAACTATTGATGGTAATTTAGATGAATACAAAGTTGTAGTTGCTAACGCACCTGGCGATGGTGTCGATACAACAGGAGAAATACAACTTCTGGTCGATATAGTTAATATTAATGTTGCAATCGATGTTATTGAAGGTTATGCGTCTGGAAATAATGCTAGTGCACTTACTATTCAAAAATTAACTAACGCAGGTGTTACAACAGCGATCGAAGTAAATTTAAGTGAGTATAAGACTAAAATTGCTTCGCTTAATGCTACCGATGTTAATACCACTGCTAAGATTCAAAAAATAGTTAGTGATATTAACATAGCAAATTCTGCATCAGCCATTGTAAAAATCAAAACTTATGCAACAGGTACAGTTGGTGGTGCAAATGCTATGACAATTGATGAATTATTAGCAACAGGGATAACAAATACTATTGCTACTAATTTAGAATATTATCGTGATGCAATAGAAGTTTTAACCCCAACTGCTGTTGATACAGTTGCTGAAATTCAAACCATAATAAATAGTGCTAACACAAAAGCATCTGCTGATGCAGCAGCAGCACAAGAAGCTGCAAGAATTGCTGCAGTTAATACAATAAAAACATATGCAGCGAATGATGATGCTTCTTTATTAACAATTAATTTATTAAAAGCTACTGGTGTATCAACTGACGCAGCAAAGGATGCTAATTTAACTGAATATAAAAAATCTATTGCTGATGCAACTGCAATGCAAGTAGATACAACTACAGAAATAGTAGCATTAATAAATGAAGTAAATACTAGAATTGCTACTTCTGAAGCTGAAAAAGTAGCAGCGATCGAAGCAATTGCCGACTTTGCTGCAAATGATAATGCTTCGGAATTAACACTTAACTTATTAGTTAAAGCTGGAGTTATAAATACGATTTCTGTTAATCTCGGCGTACATAATGCAGATATAACAAAATCGACTGGATATGTTGGTGCTATTGAAGCAGCTACACTCTCAGGAGCTGATACAACTGCAGAGATACAAGTCATCATCAATACAGTAAATACTACAGCTAAGAACACAGCTATAACTGCTATAATGGGTTATGCGAATGGAGATAATGCTAATTCTTTAACTATAGCACAATTACTTTCAGCAAATGTTAATATTGAAACTGCGAAAGTTGAGAACATTGCTGATTATAAAACTGCTATCGTTGCTAAAGATGGTGTTGATTTAGATACACCTGAGGAAATACAAGCTTTAGTAGACTTAGTTAACCAATCTGTTAAAGATAATGCAGCAGCAAAAGCAGCGGCTATCGAAAAAATAAGATTGTACGCAGCGAATGATAACGCAGCAGCATTAACAATAGTTGAATTAACTACTGCTGGTGTAATTAATACAAATGTTGCAAATCTGGTTGCATATAAAACTGCTATAGCTAGTGCAACGTCAAGTGAAGCAGATACTACAGCAAAAATTCAAACAATTATCAATAATGCTAATACAAATCAAGCATTATTAAATGCAATTAATGTAATCAAAGGATACGCCGGCGATGCAACTGCGATGACCATTCAACAACTTAAAGACGCAGGTGTTACAGGGACCAATGATTCATATTTAGCATATTACAAAGTTTCAATCGCAGCATTAACTGCTGATAAAATTGATACAACAGCTGAGATTCAAGCAGTTATAAGCTCCGTCAATGCTAGAGAAGCAGTTGTTAGTATTATTAGTGAATATGCTGGGAATGATGACGCTTCTGCACTCACAACTGATCAACTCAAAGCAGCCGGTGCAGTTGGAGTATTGGAAGTAAATTTTGCACAATATAAAGTTAAGATTTCTGATGCTACATTAGCTGCAACTTCAACAACATCAGGAATTCAAACAATAATAAACACAGTTAACCAAGCTGCTATTAATGCAACCATATTAGTAATAAAGGGTTATGCAAAAGCAAAAGATGCAAGTGCTTTAACAGTAGAACAACTGAATTTTATTGGTTTATCGAATATTATTGTTTCTAATCTTGGTAGATACAAATCTGGAGTAGCAGCTGCAACTGAAGCAGGTGCAGATACGAAAGCGGAGATACAAGGTATAATTGATGCTGCCAATACAGCTGCAGTAAATTCTATTATAAATACGATCTCAGGTTTTGCCGGAAATGATAATGCAGATAACTTAACAACAGATATGTTGCTTTCAGCAGGTATTACTAATGTAGTAGCTCAAAACCTTACAAGATATAAGACTGCAATAGTAAACGCAATATCAAACACTGCTGACTCACAAGCAGAGATACAAGCATTAATTAATAATGCAAATACTGAAGCAGTAACAGCAGCTATCTCAGTAATTGGCGGTTATGCAACATTGGATGATGCAAGTGCATTAACTATTGATAAACTTGCTGAAGCCGGTGTAAAAACTGATGCCACATTATCTGGTAATGTTGCTGCAATAAGTGCAAATCTTAGTGCATATAAACTTAAGATAGCATTATTAAATGCATCTGATATTGATACAACAGTTAAACTTCAAGCAGTAATAACAGAAGTTAATACTGACATTTATCTACAAAATGCTATTAATATAATCGTAGGATATGCAAATAACAATGATGCTAGTGCATTAACAAAAGTTCAACTTGATAACATTAGTATTGCTAACTATGTTGTTGCAAATCTTGGATTATATAAATCTGCAATTGCAGGAAAAACAGGAACTGCTGTCGATACTAAAGTAGAAATCCAAGCAGTAATAGATGCTACAAATACATTAGCGAATGCTATAAATAAAGTTGCAGCATTTGCTGGCAATGCTAATGCTTTAGAAATACTCGATTTAACAGTAATCGGCATCACAGGAGTACTTACACAAAATCTTACTGCATATAGAGCAACAATTACAGCAAAAGCTAGTGCAGATGTTGATACAATAACAGAGATTCAAAAAGTTGTAAATGATACCAATACAGCAGAAAAAGCGAACGCAATAAATATTATCAAAGGTTATGCTGCTAATGACAATGCTGGTGGGTTAACACTTGATATGCTGACTGTAGCAGGTGTCATAGGTGGAACTGGTTCAAACCTTGATCTTTATAAAACAGCAATTTCGAATTCAGTACCAGATTCTGTTGACTCCACGAGTGAAATACAAACAATAGTTTCTGAAATTAATAGAAGCGAAGCAATTAAAACAATTAAAGCATATGCGGGCAACGATGATGCAAGCTTACTTACAATACCTCAGTTACAGACAGCCGGTGTAACTGGAACTATTGATGAGTATATAGCAGCATATAGAGTTGCAATCGCAAAAGCAACAACTAATGATGTAGATTCATCAACTAAATTACAAACAATCATAAATTCAGTTAATGATCAACTCAATGCCGAAAAAGTAGCGAAATCAATTGCAGCAATTAATGGAGTTACAATTGGTTCAATACAAGGTTCGATACCCGTTGGTTCAAAGGATAAAGCGTATTTACCTGTATTAACAATTAATGTCCCTTCTGAATCAGCAATTACAAATTCAACATTTGCAGTAGAAGGACAAGGTGTTCTCAGCTTATATGCCAATAATGATTTTACTGGTATAGTAAGTGAAACAGGTGTTGTTGTTTCATCAAGCTCAACATTATATGCAAAAGTTGTAAGCAATGATACTACAAATACTTCATACTATAAAGTAGTATTTAACATGGTTGATCCTTCAGTAGAGAGATATGGAATCCAAGGTAGTGAATTTATAGCTGTTGGTTCGAACTTTGAAGCAACTGTTACTATCAACAGAGATAGTGCTACATTTATTAATGATCCAAAGTTATTATTAATCTATACATTATCAGATGGTCAAACTCAAGTTTATATAACTCAGAATGCGTCAGAAGGCGATAACCAAATAGTTGTTGGCGCTGGAGTTATGAAAGTTGATGTTGTACTGGTTGATGGTAGAGTAGATTGGACAGATCCACAGAGCCCACATATAAAATCATTATTTACAAGTTTGAATTTTCCGAATGAATAAGTAATGTAGAAAGGTATCATACTGATGAAAAAGAAAAAACTATTAGCAGTATTACTGGTTACTGTATTATGTTTAATGTCATCGACTTATGCTATAACAGTAAGTGCACAAGACGCAGTAACTGCTACATCGGTTTTTGATCCTGTATCAAAGACAGTTACTATTTCGGGTACAGCTACTAGTACTCAAGTTGTCATAAAGATAACTACTAATGAGGATACATCACCGTTGTATTATGGATTCGCTACAGTTAACGATAACAAATACTCTGTAACTAGACCATGGTCTAGTTTCGCAGAAGGAATTTATAATGTTACTGTTGAAAATCTTGATGATGGATCAATTATCATAGACACATTTACAACTTCCGATAATAGTGGTGAAAATACTGCAATTGATGTAATAAAAGCATATGCAGACGCAAACGACGCTGATCCACTAACGATTTTACAGCTAAATGATACAGGTGTTATAGCTGTTATAATTGAAAATCTTGAAGCATATAAGATTAAAATAGCTTCAGTTAACAGTGTTGATGTTGATACCCAAGCTAAAATTCAATCATTGATAAACACAGTTAACAATGAAGAAGCTGCAAAACTAGGAACAGGTGTATCTATCTTGGCCACATATAATAATGTGGCTAAGACAGTGACCATAACAGGAAGTGCAACCTGTTCGCAAGTTATTATAAAGATAACGAAGTCCGGAGAGGTTACTCCCGTATGGTATGGTAGCGCTGATGTGGCAAATGATTCGTTCGCAATAGTTAGACCAGTTTCAACCTATTCTGCAGGTGATTATAATGTTACTGTAGAAAATATTGACACAAACAGCATTGTAACGGATGATTTTACAATAGAAGTTGATAATATTGCACCAATAATTACTATAGGTGATTATATTACGACACCTACCAATCAAAGTATTGCTGTAACAGTAACAACAAATGAGGGAACATTAAACTCAGAGAGTCACACATTCGATGAAAATGGTAGTTTTGAGTTTATTGCAACCGATGATGCTGGTAACGTAACTAAAATAACAGTTACAATAGTTAATATCGATAAAGTTGCGCCTGTTATAACAATTGGTAGTTACACAACAGAAGTTACTGATCAAGATATTCTTGTTAATGCTTCTGTTAATGAGGGAACATTGAATGCTTCCAGCAATTTATTTAGTGAGAACGGTAGCTTTGAATTTATAGCTACTGATGCAGCAGGAAATGTTTCAAGAACTACTATTATAATAACAAATATCGATAAGACATCAACATCAAGCACTGTTTCAGAAGAAGAATCAAATACTGTTTCAGAAGAATCAAATACAGTTTCGGAAGAGGAATCAAATGTCGTTTCTGATGTATCTGAAGAAATATCAAATGATTCTAATGTTTCGGATACAACATCTGATTCAAATCCTGATACATATGACGCAGGTTACTTAATATGGATTTTAATTGCTATGGTTACATTAGCTTCTGTAGTAATTTTAGTTCGTAATAGGAAATAAATCTAATAGAAAACAGATAACAGGATTGGCTCCTGTTACTGTTTTCTATATAAATGTACTGATAAACTGAGTTACGTTAAAATAACTCAGTTGCAAGGGGTACTAATATATTATTAGTATTCCTTGCGGTTACCAGAATACTATGTTCTGATAACTTTATCATTAAGTAGAAAGGACCTTTTATGATTAAAAAGTTACTTATTGTTCTATTGTGTCTAATCTTAAGTATTTCTACTTGTTTTAATGCAATATGTTTAATAAACGATGATACTATCACAGCTCAAATGACATACAATGATAACACAAAAACAATATATGTAAATGGAACAGCGACTTGTCCTCAAGTGGTAATTAAAATTAATAAAATGAATGATCCAGTTCCAGTTTCGTATAGTTATGTAGATACTATCGATAATAAATATCAATTTCAAAAGCTTTGCTCATTATTACTTGAAAACGATTATATAGTATATATTGCAAATATCGATAATGGTATGGAAATAATTAAGTATTTCTCTACAGTGGATGAGGAAAATCTAGTAGAAGAAATAAATATTATTATAAATTATGCGAGCACTAAAAATGCGTATAGGTTGACAATTGATCAACTCGAAAAAATTAAGCTTTATAACATCGATGATGATTATTTAATATATTATAAAAATGCAATAGAAAATTCCACAATATCTGATGTTGATACAAGAGATAAAATACAAATATTAATCAATAATGTAAATTCGGAACATTCAATTGACAATGAAAATTTATCTGCGTTAATTAATTACAATTTTAATAATAAAACTATAAATATTGTTGGCAAGTCGAGTGACCCACAGGTAATTATTAAAATAACAGAATCAACAGAGACTACACCGTTATTATATAAATATACAAATGTTCAAAATGGTAATTTTGAAATAAATATTCCATGGTCTATATATGATAAAAACGATTTCTTAATAACAATTGAGAATATTAATAATGGTGCTATATTAACTAAAGAATTTAAAAACTATGATATGACCCCCCCGTTATAACAATTAGTGATTATATAAAAACTCCGACGAACCAAAATATTGTAGTTACTGCTTCAACAAATGAAGGTTCATTAAACATAGTAAGCCATATATTTTCAGAAAACGGTAGCTTTGAATTTATTGCAACCGATGAATTTGGCAATGTATCAAAAAAGCAAATTATAATAAACAATATTGACAAAGTCTATCCTATAGCCACAGGCGTTATAAACAATCAATACTATAAAAATGATGTTAGTATCACTTTTAACGAAGGCACCGCTAATATAAATGGAATAGACTTTGTAAGTGGTAATAAAGTTTCTATTGAAGGAACAAATACATTATTAATCACAGATTTGGCAGGAAATACTACAAAAGTTGTTTTTTATATTGACAAAACAGCACCAACTGTTAGCATAAAAGACCAAAACAATAAGATTATTGGTAACAATGGTACGATAATTGGTCAAGCAATTGTTAAAGTAAGTGATAATTATCTACAAAGTACAACATTGAAGAAAGATGGTATAGAAACATCAATACCTGAAAATGGTATAATCTTGGTAGCTGGTAAATACGAAATAACCGCACAAGATAAGGCAGGTAATAAGTCTATATTTGTTTTTAATATTATAATTAATAATGAAATAACATCTGATATTCTAAATGTGAATCAAACAAACAAATATATTAGTACGATACCAACCGGAACAACAGTAATCCAATTTTTATCTAAAGTTAAGCAAGATAATGTACAAGTATATATCAACAATATAAAAGTTTCAGGCGATACTTTACTTTCAACAAACGCAACTGTAAATCTTATGAGTGGAAATACAGTGATAAATACTTATACTATAATTCTTACAGGTGATATAAATGGTGATGGAAAAATTAATATTTCAGATATGATAGTGTTAAAGAGCCAGTTATTAAATCAAAAAGAATTAAGTAATGTATATGCAAAAGCAGCTGATACTAATGGTGACGGAAAGTTAAATATAACTGACTTTATCCAATTAAAATCACATATAATTGGAAAAAGCACAATAACACCAAGAAGTTATTAATATGGGGGATATCATGAGACGTTATATTAAGTATGTAAGTAGTTTATTATTTATTTTACTGTTATCAATAAATGCATATGCAGCTTCTCCAAGCATTAGTGGGCCAAGTGTTATACGAGCGGGAGACCAAGTAACCCTTTCACTACAATTAGAGGGAAAAGGATTCTATGGATTTGGAGGATCTATTACATATGATTCATCAAAACTTGTATTAACCTCTGTTACTACAAATTTGAATGGTTGGAAATTAGATATTAACAATAATAAATTTGTTGCATATGACGATACATTAACAAACCCCATAAACGGTACTAAAACAGTCTTAGTCGCAAAATTCAAAGTGTCTAATAATATCACTACAGGTTCATCGATAGTTGCAACAATAGATGGTTTATTGGCGACAGATGGTGATAATGAAATAACATACAGTAAATTAACTTATAGTTCAGTAATTTCTGCTCCAAAATCGAATGATGCATCAATTGCAAACCTTAACGTTTCGAATGCGACTATTTCACCTCAATTTTCTTCGAGTACTGCCAATTATAATGCAACAGTTGATTATAGCGTAACATCATTAAATATATCAGTTACAACAAATAGTCAAAAAGCTTCTTATAAAATAGCAGGAAACAATTTAATAGTTGGCAGTAATAAAGTAAGTATTAATGTTACAGCTGAAAATGGTGCTACAAAAAGTTATGTTTTAAGTGTAACAAGAAAACCAGATCCAAATTACGTACCAAGCAATAATGCGTTAGTAAGTAACGTTACCATATCGGAAGGAATAATTTCTCCAATTTTTAGTTCTGAGATTGACAACTATATAATATATGTTACTAATAAAACTAGTGAAATAACATTAGGTGGTGTCCCTGTAGACAATAAAGCTAAAAAAATAGAATCGATTTTATATAATATAGATGATAATAATTTGATAATATTAACTTGTGAAGCAGAGGATGGTACGAAAAAAGAATATAAATTTAATATATTTAAACTACCTGAATTTGATGGATCTATCCCAATATTCAATGAAAACTCTGAAGTTCCTACTATAGATATATCTGGACATATAGAAATAGAGGGCACGCCGAACGTAGGTGAAACATTAAGAATTAAGCCAAAATTAAGTCCTGATGGTGCAAATATATCATATGCATGGTATGTAGCTGGGGAAAGAGTTGGTGAAGGTGAAATATACAATGTTTCCACATCGGATATCGGTAAAAATATAACAGTTCTAGCGATCGGAATTGGTGAATATAGTGGAGAGATTGTTTCAACTGACGAAATAATTGCATACATGGATAACGATAACGAATCATCTTATCCAATTCATTATAACGATTCTGAAAAAGATAATATATTCATCATAGTACTTATAACATCAGTTATTGCTCTTGCTCTTGGTATATTAATAAGTTACTTTATTAATAAAAGATCTAAAAAATTATTTTTAAACATTTCTTCTATTTTTAAACCCTATAATTAAAGTTACAGCAAAATACTCAAAATCTGCTGTAATTTTAATTTTTATTAGATTTATTGTTATTATAACATAACGTTGTCATTCGTCGAAAATGTTTTAATATATGTGCCTAAGTTTTCAAAGAATTGTATATTTAAGTTATAAATAACTTTTCGTCCTTCATTGCGAATTGTTACTATATTAGCCTGCTGCATTAAATCTAAATGATAGAAAATAGAAGCTAATTTTTTATCAAATGCTTTTGCAATTTCAGTTGTATTCATTTCTCCTTTTTCTTTTAATAAATTTAAAATATTTATACGCAATTCATCACTTAAAACTTTAGTTATAAAATTAAAATCAAAATTTTTAGGACTATTAATATTGTTTAATTGATCCTCACCTATTATTATATAAGAAATATTATTTAAATAATTAATTGATAAAATTTCTTTATTTACTAATGAAATATAGTAATATATTTCATTATAATTTGCTTTATTAATATAAAAATCTATATTTTCTTGCAATTTGTTTTCTAAAAGGGTAGTGTATTCAAAATTACTATTATAATATTGTTCGAATTTCTTATTTAAAATAATTAATTCATCTATAAGAAGATTCTTATATTGGTTTCTATTAAAGCTAAAATCAATTAGTTTTAGTTTTATTTGATCTGGTATTATTAGTTTATTAATGATACTAAATATATTATTTATAGATATTGAATTATAATCGATATTATCATTTGAATAAAATTTTAATAATATTTCAAATAAATCATTGTTTTTGATTTTTTCTGAAATATACTCAAAATTAACAAAATTATTACCGATTATAAGATTATCTAAAAAAGAAATGTCATATTTATTAGGATAAAAGAACATCCAAAGATCTTTATTTATAGTAATATTAATATTGCAATTATTACTATAATTATTATTATTATTTACAAAGTTATTTTTACAATAAAACAAAATATCATAAATATAGTCCTTAATTCTGATATATTTCATATATAACTCCTTTACTGTTTAAATTGATAATTGTAATTTATTATAACATATTTGAAATAAAAAGTATAGTATTTATTTCAAATTAGATGGTGATTTAAATGATTTCATTAGAAAAAATATATATAGAAATTGAAACAAAAAAGCTGTTTGATGTTAAACAGCAAAAAAAGGTTCTAAATAATAACTATTTATTAATGAAAAAAAATAATAAATATGACTTTTTTTTATACTCTGATATAAAGAAGGATATTTCGTTAGCATTAATTAGTATATTCAATAAATTTCAAATTTCAATATATGCTGATGATTGGGATAGTTCAAGTGAACCTAAGTTATACACCTCACTTTTAATAGTAGCTAATGATAGTAAACATGAAATACTTAATGATGAAAGTTTTAAAAGCAAAAAGTGTTATATATTAATAAATTATAAAAAATATTATTATCCATATATTACAATGGAATTAAATAATAATTACTACGATTTAAGAATTGTTTTTGAATTTAATAAAAGTAAAACACTAAAAGAATGGTTAAATGATAATGATATATAAGAGTGAAGATAGATGTATAATGTGTGGTAAGATTATCCCTGAAGGAAGATATTGTTGTAAAATATGTGAGATAGAAGTGCAAGATAATAAACATAAAATAGAAAAAACCATAAAAAATCAATATATAGGATTATCAAACAATTATTGCTTTATAGATAAATGATGTAAATTTATATAGAAAAATCTTATTTTTTATTTTAATCATAGTATACTGATAAATACAAAATTTAGTTAAGGGAAGTATAATCGTGAAGTTAAACAAAAATAGCAATTTAACCTATATTAAATCATCAGGATGTGAATTAATAATATTTGATAAACAAAATAACACAACTCATATAGTAGATAAATTCGGTATTGAATTATTAAAGTTTATTGATAATAAAAATTTAGATATAAACGAATTAATTGAAACTATGAAAAACAGATATCCATCAAATGAATGTATAAATGAAATTAGAAATTATATAAATATGTTATTGAAAAAAGAAATATTAGTTTATGATGATGTTATAAATAATACTTTTATTTTATAAGGACATATATTACAAAAATAGTAGTTGATTACGATTTACATGAAATATTATTTATTATGAAAATATTTGAGAAATATATAATAGCATTAACTAATTTAAATGGTATTATACCAATTAAAAAAGTCGTAGAGGTATATAATATTCATTATAATCAATACATTGATATAGAGAAAATTAAATTATATATCAATATTGATTTAAAACAAAATAATATTTATATATGTAAAAATTATTTTGTACATAAGATAATATTAGTATGCGATGATTATGAAGTATATATGAGAAAAAAAAGGGATAAACCTTATTATACACCTAATATAAAAAAACTTCTGAAATTTTATGATATTTACTATTTTGAAAAATCAAATCAATACTATAAATTATACAATTATATGTACAATATATGCCATAATAGTGAAATAGTAGAAAAAATAATAAAAGATTTTACAATTCTATATAAGTATATAAATGATCAAATTGAAATATATCGAATTATTAATATGTTAGGTATTTATTTAGAGGATAAAAAGAAACTTGATGAAGTAATGTATATCTTTAATCAATATAAAAATACTATTAGATTATGGGAAAATAATGGATTTACAAAATACGAAGATTGTGTCGCTCCTTGTATTAAATAAGCACGTATTTGATATGTGCTAAGTGAAATATCGTTTTTTTCTACAATTCCCCATTGTAGTATTTAAGCGCATGCTCCAGCTGTTATACCTGCAGCAACACTGGTTCCACTCATAAAACCAAATCCATTCGGATAAATACCACCAACATTAACAACTGGTAATACAAAATCAAGTGTTATTAAAAATATTCGAGTTGGTCCCAAGAAAATTTTTTAAAGTAACTCATTATTCCTTGTATTATAAGTTCTACAATCAACAGTACCTATTGATGTCGCTGGGACAGTAGTTGTAAAATACGAATCGGGTGCAACGAATTTTACGCTTGGATCAATAAAACTCTGTCATTGTAAGGTATATATGATAATCACCTTCCTGCACCATGTCTCCAAAAGCAAGAATTGTCGGAGCGATAGCAAACCACCGAAAAACACATACTCAGGTATATTAAATAATAGTTTGAATTTTTACGATAAATATAAAATCAATGTTGACTTTCAAACCATAAGCAAAGATGCAATTGATTTTGTAGAATAGTTTAAATATAAATCACTTTTTTCATATCGTTTGTTGATGGAAAACATGTGTGGTTTTTACAAATATAAAATGTTGTCATATCATTAAGCAGTTTATATTCATCTGTCGGTTGAGTGAGAATAATAATATTTGTACCAAATCTCGTTTTACCTTTAATTTTTTCGATATCTGAATACTCCTTTAACACACAAACAATATTTTCTTTTGGGTTTTGGTATTTAGACAAAGCTAATAGATAGAAGCTATATCCCGCAGGATAAACTTTTGCTTGTGATGACATGAATTTTAATTGTTCTATTGCTTTGTCAACATAATTGTTATCATCGGCTAAACTGGATAAGTGGATTAAGTTATATGCCATAAAAGAATTACCGCTTGGAATGGCTCCATCATAGGTGTCTTTCGGCTTTAAAATCAATTGTTCGTTATTGTTACCATACAGAAAGAAACCGCTATTTTCGTTGTCATAAAACTCTGATATTGTTATATCACAGAGCTGCTTTGCTTTTTCGAGATACTTTGTATCAAGTGTTGTATCATACATATTGATTAAGGCAAATATATAAAATGCATAATCATCAAGAAACCCTGCACCCGATTTAACTCCATTTCTGAAGCTGACGAATAAATTGTTATTTGAACACAGATTCTCTTCGATAAAATCAACAGCTTTCTTAGCAATTTGAAGATACATGTCATTTTGTGTTATGCGATACAGCATAGAGAATGCAGCTATCATCAATGAGTTCCAAGATGTCAGTTGTTTATCGTCAAGATGAAGTGTTGTTCGTGTCTTACGATACTCATAGAGTATATTTAAGCTGTTATTATATTTGTCATCAATTAATGAACCCCTCAATAAATTAGGAATATTCTTTCCTTCAAAATTTCCTTGCATAGTTATGTCATAATAGTCATCAAACTCTTTACCGACATCGCCAAGGAGCTTAATTGTTTCATTGTAATTGAAAACGTAGTATTTACCTTCAACTCCATCGCTGTCTGCATCTTGTGCAGAATAGAAACCACCATTTAATGAGGTCATCTCACGTATTATATATTTTGCTATCTTTTCCACTTATCGCTTATTGTTTGCAGTAATTCGCGAAAACTTATCATACCATATCGAGCAGTCTTCGGGAAGTATGTGCCTGCATAAAACGGTTTTTGATCAGGTGTCATAAAAATGCTTGTCGGCCAGCCGCCTTCAGCGGTGCTGCTTTACTACCTCGGGCTCGGAGAATCTAAAAATATGCTGTCTTGATTTTTGGGCGTTTTTTCGACTGCACATTTCTTGACAAATCCAATTTAAGGGAGATGACAAATTCAAATTTTCGATTACAAATGGATTTTGCGAGGTAATCAACACTCCGACTATAAAAGTCAGAAAAGAAAAATAATGCCGAAAGATTATAATAGCTACGATTGTTTACACCTATTATGAATATAGTTAAAACATGAGCGAAAAATTCATTGTTTCTTCTTCTGTGTCAACATATCACTTGTCTGCAGTAATGCGCCTGTCTTTCAGACAGAAGTTTTATAAACAACACTATTTTTGATCTGTAATTACAGAAAGAGCGCTGTAGCAAAGGGCAGCTTCAAAAACGAAAAAAAGCAGAGCGAATCAAACCGAAATGGTTGAGAAAGCTCTGCTTTTTTGGTATGATTGAGTTGATGAAAAACAATAAACACCGAAGGAGTATTTTCAACAAATAGGAAGATACGTATTCGATTTTGAGATGTGGAACGAGTGTGTATTTAATCCTTAACAAATTGCAACAAAACACTTGTATTATGGCACAATATGTATTACAATATAGTTATAGAATAGTTTGCCGTAATAATAATTTATGAGGTTATATAGTTATGATTTTTCAAATACTAAGTAATACAATGGATTATGAATACAGACTTATGGAAACTCATAAAATTTTTGATGAAAATATCGAAAAAATTGTATACGGTATTGAAATCAAGTGGGGTAGCAATATCAAGCAAGTTGAAGATATATCAACAAATAAAGAACAGGTATTAATTTTACTTGAAAAATGTAAATATAATTTATGTTCTCCATATCATATTGAAGAAATTATTGAGGATTTTATTTTATTTTAGAAAATAGGAGTATATATGTTATCATCTGATTTTATGATCATCTCCCCCAGCACTGAATGGGATATTGAGTTTTTTCGACCTAATAAAGAGTACAGTCCATTTGACATTGCTTATAATGTTGTTGCTCATAACGAATATATTAATAATTACATTTCAAGTAATAACTCAAAAATTTATATAAATGAAAAATTAATGTTAAGTAGTTATAAAGGGGGAAGTGATACTTGGCAACGTTGTTTTAAAGCTGTCGAATGTAATTGTGATGAAGTTGCAAATATAATCATATATACTTATGAAGCTATACGACTCTGGGTAAATGGAGTACTGGTCTATAATTATCGGTTGTTATATCCATGTAATCTTAAAATTCAATTAAATAAAGGGATTAATATTTTTTGCCTTGAGTTTTATAGCGGAAAAAGTGAACAAGCGTTTGAAATTCATATTTGTGCTGAAACAGAAAATTTTAATAATTCATCATTATCTTTATTTGTTAAAAACAATTATTTAATCGATAATCATAATTGTATTCTTACAGATAAAAATTTAACTTACTCTTATATTGATGAAGATGAATATATGTTTATATTATCTTGCTGTGATACATCATTGGTGACAGTTTCAAAAGAATACACTTTAGATATTTATGCAAAATATAATCCCGATAACGGTATTTATAATGATTATGATACTACAAAAAGTTTATATACATATCAAGGGAAATTCGGTCATATAGAAAAAGTAGATTTGAATTCATTAAGAAACAGCCTGCCGAATGATGTATATGCCGTACAACTTAGTTTTAGATATACACATAACAAAAAAACTGTTTATTTTAAAAGAGATATAACAATAAAAAACTTTCAAAATTATTTAAATCAAATATCTAAAATTGTTGGCGAAATGATAGAAAATGAGTCATTAAGCGTATTTGATAAATGGTATTTTGAATACTATTTTGATAAAATTCCTTTGAGCTTTTGGTATGCTGATATGTGTTCAATACTTATTAAATTAAAAAATCAAGGAATGAATATTGAACTGGAATATAAGGAAAATATTATTCAGAATAAAAAGAGATTGGTGTTTAAATCAAAACTAGATAGACAATATGAATATATAGAATATGTATTACCTGTAAATTATAATTCATCAAGCAAATATCCGTTATTAATTATTTGCTCTGCATATTATCACGATTTCCATTCTCATGAGTTTTATGATCAAAATGAATATATTGTTGCAGATATATCTGGAAGAGGCATATTGACAGGTAGCTATATAGATGAAGTTCAATTCTTTGAAAGTCTGGAATATATATTATCAATGTGTTCTGTTAACCTTGATAAAATATTCTTAACCGGTTTTTCAAACGGTGCATATACTGCATGGACTCTAGCTCAAAATTATCCTGATAGGTTTGCAGGTATTCTGCTTGGATCAGGAACCCCAGATATAGATAAACTAAAAAATTTGTGCAATATGAAAGTTATAACGCTTTCCTCAAAAGAAGATAAATTATATAAACATACTTACGAAATACCAATTCAGACATTAAATCAATATGGTAATATCAACGGTTATATAATAAGTTCTTTATCTCATTCTCAGCTATATTTATGTATCTTCAATAAAGTAATTATAAACGACTTATTTTCTTTCTCGAATAAAAAAAATAAGGACCAAGTTTTATTTTTAACAAGAGATATAAATCATAATAAAATAGATGATTTAATAATTGAAGAAATTGATAAGAGAAATAATTATGCTGCTGTACAAATTAAGAGAACACATAAACAGGTAAATATCAATACAATTGGAGTTAAACAAATTTCTTATTATAATGCTTTTGATGATAAATTAATCATAAACAAAAAAGAAATAAAGACGGAGTCAAAATTAAACTTTTATAAAATATTAGATGATATTGAGGTTAACAAATCATCTTTTATTAAGAATAATTTTACTGGTTTAGGTTGGGCTCAAGTATATTTAGGCCCATTAGTTGTATGTTGTAATGAAAAATCTATTGTTAATAGTTTAGCGAATTCATTTGCAAAACCATATTCAATGGGTTATGATACAAATCTAAATGTAAAATATCCGATATTAAAAAATATAAGTAATAACAACACTAACATAATATATATTGATTTTAGAGGAGATAATTATGAGTACGAAAAAGTGAAAGATATATTTCCAATAAAGTGTTTGGCAGATAGTTTTATCTATATGAATCATGTATATAATTGTGATTATAGCATTATTCAGATTATTAAATATCATCACGATAATTATTATGTTTCTGTAACAAGCAACAATGAATCACATTTTAAAAAAAATATTGTTTTTCGCAAGGTTATCCTATCAAGCTATACAAACGGATTCAACCCCTACCTAAACTGCGAATCACTCATATTTATGAATGATAAATATTATATGATTAAGTATTATGGGGATGAATTAATAGAGATATAAAAAACAAAAGACCATCAAAATATGATGGTCTTTTGCTGGTGAGTGAGGGTTTATTCGTTAAAATAAGCTAAATGCTTTAAACAATCTTTACATATTTTTAATTTGCTCTCGCCAATTGGAATCAAATTCTCGGGGATACCACATATACAGCAGGTTTCATGTGTTTTTGAAATTTGCAATGTTTGTTTTTTATTATTATAATTAAGATTTAAAATAGTTTTTGTATCAATACACATTTCGCGTCTTATATATAAAGGAATTAGTATTCGGCCAAGTTCATCAATTTTAACTATAATTTCATCTGACTTCATTAATTTTCTCCACAATAAGTTATATATAACATTCTCAATATCATTATACATAATGTAACATATGATAACAATACCCCAACATTCCCTCAATGTGGGAAATAGAATCTTTTCAAGCAGCCTTGTTTCCCTATATTCGGTAATTACTTGACATAAAGAAACAGTCGATATATAATCGACTGTAAATAATGCTTCGGCTTATTATGAGATGAAATTATGAAAGAGGGTTACCAAATGGTGAGCAGCCATCTGGTAATATGTATGTTTATTTGTAACCTATAGACATACTTCAAATTACTTGTGCACAAAACAAAAGTTTTGGCTTAATTAAGCCAAAGCTTTTGTTTTGCTGTTTTCTACCGCTACAACGCCGAAGCAATAGCAGTTATGTTTACCTAAACATGAATGGATCCTCAGGAATTGAACTTGTTTGAGAAATAAGACTACCACATGGAGTCCAATCTGAACATGCGTTAATCAAAATTTCTTTTCTTAATTCATCAGCTTTAATTGTCTTAATAATTGGCTTTCTCCATACAAGGCGATAAGTTTTTTCCATGTTGTCGCATCCTTTCTGAAATAAAATCAAGAATCTTGTAGCTTGTTAAAAAACTCATTGATAGATATTATGGCAATCTTTATATATGGTATATTTAAAATATAATATAATTGCACATTTTCCTGCTTGCTTATTTTTATAATTTGATTTGTATAGAGTAAATGCAGATGTCTTTGCATTGTTGTCGTCGAAACATATAACAACCTGGATAATTGGCTTAATGTTAATTCCCCGTTTTTATCTAGTGCTTCAATTATATCTATTCTTAATGGGTCTGAAAATAAAGGCATTACATTTCTGATATCAATTATATTATTTAACTTTTTGTATTGTATGTTTTCTTGATGTTTAATTCCGAGTAATAAAAATAACTCGTTGGTATTTTTCTTCTGATATTCAAAAAATATATATCGATTTAATAAGGAAATTGTAATTATTGATTTTTTAATTTTAGATTCGTCTATTTTCCATATGTCGCTATATAATTTCAAGGTGTTTTTGGTCTTTGAATTATTAAAAATTGATTTAATAATTTTTGAATATTTAATATGTAGTTTATTTATAACAGAATAAATATTAATCAAATTATTTTCTAGTAGTTTTATAATATATTCGAAATTGGTTAAGGTGAACATTAACTTATATTTTATATCAACCGTATAATCTATATTATCTATCGATTTGTGAATGAATCTGATATCATTTTCTATAATTTCAAAATCTATTTCAATTAAAGAATTTTTCAATACATAAATATAAAACGACTTTTTAAATTGTTTATCTTTTATAAAAGTTAATAATACATCTAAACTTGAAATTTCATAATAATTCTTAATAAATATATCAATAAAAAATGGAATTGTCTCACCATCATAAAAAAAGAATGGTGTTATGTATTCAGAAAGTTCGACAATGTCATTTTTTATTTCGTCAAAATATTCAAAAGCACTTTCTAAAGTTTCTATTTTATGGATAATTTTCTTTTCTAATATTGATCTATTAAAATATATAACACCGTAATAAAGAGTGTCGAATATCTCCCCAATACTACTGTTATATGTCAATTCATTTACCTCCATTAAATAACATTATATTTTAATTTAACAATATAATATCATAGAAAAATATATATTGCAAGAGGTAAATGAAATAAATTAAGGGAAAATATCAAAATAAAGCGAAAATGTATTGATTTCTTATCTATCTTTATGTATAATTTATATAAAATATATTTGGGATGGTAATATATGATCCAATACATTGTACGTCCGTTTCAAAATAATGATATTATGATAAAAACAGATGATCCTACAATAGTTGAAACATTAAAGATTGCGTATGGATGTTATGTAGTTGATTTCACAGAAAAGGAATGCATCCAAATATTTATAATAAAAACAAAAAAAATGATGTACGAGATATATTGTGATAATAAAAAAACGGTAACAGAAACACCTTTACAATTAATTGAAAATATGATATTTGACACAACCTTTTATTATGAAAATATATTTGCATTACATGCAGGAGCTGTTTCTGTTAAAGATAATACCTTAATTTTTATTGCCCCAACAGGTGGCGGTAAAACAACTCTCATATCATATTTAAGCATTCAAGGATTTGAATATGTAACAGATGATTGCGTGTTTATTGATATGAATAATAATAATGTTTATCCATATCATAAGCCGATCCATTTAAGAAAAGGGGGTTATAATATTATAAAAAATCATTTGTATGACTTAGATGAAATCCATGAGATATATAATGACGGAAACAAAAGGTATGTTTATTCACCTTCTCGATTCTCTAAAAACAATCTAAGACTAAACAAGATTTTTTTCATTGAAAGAAATGAAAAAATTAATGAGTTGTGCAATATGACAACCAATGAAGCAATTCAAAAATTAATGGCTAGTACAATTACATCATATTCGATAAAAAAAGAATACTTAAAATTTTTAAGTATCATTGCAAGAGAATGTAGGATTTTAAAGTACAAGGATTTGGATTATGTTTATGATATATTAGAATATAGAAGGTATATATGACTACTGAAATTAAAGCAACAATTTTAAAAATGATGCTAAGAAAAAATTATTGTGTTGAGATGAGCGTGACAGGTAATAGTATGTACCCGCAACTTAAAGAAGGCGATTCTATTTTTCTGAGACCTTCATGTGAATATACAATTGGTGATATTATCGTATTTATATATAAAAATGATTTATTAATACATAGGCTTATAAAAATAAAAGATGATATATACTATTGTAAAGGAGATAGCAGCTTTAGGTTAGAGGATATAAAAAAAGAGGATATAATTGGATCGGTTCAAAATATGTCTAGTATAGATAACAAATTTATAGAAATGTCTTTAAGTGTTAACGAAGAATTCGTTAGTAATGGTTATGAAATTGAAGCAACTAAAGCCAGCGATATTTATCTTAAGTATAAAAATCAATATTTGGAGGGTGTTACATATGTTAATAATGAAAAACGATAGTTTTGATTTCATGGATGTTGATCCTGGCAACTTAGTCATATTTGATCCTGATGTTGGAGATACTCACTTTATTGAAGAAATTGGTATAGATATATTAAATCAAATAGATGGTGAAACAGATATTGATGATTTAATAAATAGTTTATCTACGATTTATGATGTTGATATAGAAGTTATAAAGAAGGATGTTTATGATTTTATCAATGAACTTATTGATAAAAAAGTAATTATACAATTATGAAGCCAAATATTATTGCATCATATATAGAAATAACTAATAAATGTAATTTAAATTGTATCACTTGTTATAATAGATCGGGTATGAATACCTCACAACAAGAAATTACATTTGAACAACTAAAAATTATTATTAAGCAACTTAATGCTTATGGCTGTAAACGTTTTAGTATTTCAGGAGGAGAGCCATGCTTACACAGTGAATTTCTGAAGATATTAGACTATATAAAATGCACTCCTCAATATAAATTTGATATAGTAACAAATGGGACGATATTTAATAATAATTTAATTGATTTATTTATCTCAAGTTCAAATTTATCTATTCAAATAAGTTTAGACGGATCATGCGAAAAAATTAATTCTGTTATCCGTGGCAAAGGAAATTTTGCTAAGTCAGAAAAGCTTTTTAGAGCATTAAATGTTACCGGTAGAAAACCACATGTAAAAATGGTAATTTCAAAGCTAAATATTAATGATGTCGAGAATTTCTTTGATTATATATGCAACAATGGAGGTATCCCAGAATTTTCATTTATAAATAGAAGTGGAAACGCGGATAATGAATGGGAAAATAAAGTTATAACAGCAAATGAGAAGCTTAATATTCTAAAATTAATCAATGAATTAAATATAAAATATAGCATCTCAGCAATTCTACCCTTATGCACCAATGAATGTCCACTTGATAAACAAGATTCACCGCTTAACATTGCAATAAAAACAGATGGTACAATAATTCCTTGTCAGCTGCTTTATTCAAATAAGTTTAAATTAAGTAATATATTCGACTTTAATGAAACAGAGTTTTTGGATAATTACTCTCATATAAGTAAAATGGTTCAAATACGCAAGGAAACAAATTATGGTTGTTGTAAATGCATACTTAAAGATGTATGTCAGAAAGGCTGTATGGCAATGGCTGAGTATTTTTCTGGTTATCCTTTGGGGACTGACGGAGAATGCAAGTACAGAAAATTACAATTCATTGGGTTTCAGCTTGACAAAATAATAAAAGAAAGAGTTGTATTAAAATGATAGAAAAAAACATCAGAGAAATTTTAACACAGCTTTTAAAAATTGATGTAATTATTATAAGAAGTGATGATTTGCTTTCTGAACATGATCTCGATTCAATTTTATTCATTAAGTTTATAATATTACTTGAAGAAAAGTTTCGTATTGTTATTCGTGACAGTGATTTAATACATAAAAATTTTAAAACGATAAATATGTGTATATCAACGATCTCTAAATATATAGAAGTAGATTGCTATGAATAAAGACATTAAGTATAGTGATATCCTTGCATATATTAAAAATGTTAACACAGAAAATAAAGAAATTCAGGTGATAAGTAATTATACATTATCACCTATATTTGATGATTATTTTAAGTTTTATAATAGCAAATATAATATTAAAATAATTGAATATAGTAATTATATGTCTTCTACGCTTTCAGGAAATCTTGTTTTTATTATAATAAAATTAGAAGAATTATTCCCAAAATTATTTGATAATATTTACGAAGTGATAATTGAAGACGAAATAAAAATTATATATAACACAATAGACAGTATTATAAAAAAAGCTGAAGATGAATTTAGTTGTGTATTTATATGTGATTTTGAATATGACTTTTTTGAGCCGGAACCAAAAGGGATTACCACAAAAAATTATATAATAAAAAAAGCAAATGAATATTTACATAAGATATCTGACAAATATATAAATTTATATCTTATTAATATAAATAAAATTATTGCTCGTATAGGAGCTGATAATTTCTACAACGATAGAACATATTATATGGCGAAAATACCATATTCGATACTTGGATATAATGCACTTGCTTACGATTGTGCTAAAATTGTAAACGCACAAAATATTCAAAGAAAAAAGTGCTTAATTCTTGACTGTGATAATGTGTTATGGGGAGGAATTGTAGCAGAAGATGGTATTAATAATATACGACTTTCCAGGAGCTTTATTGGCAGTGCATATAGAAATTTTCAAAAAGAAATAATTAGGTTATATCATTCGGGCATCATCATTTGTTTGTGTAGCAAGAATGATGAAAAAACAATATGGGATGTTTTTGATAATCATCCAGACATGCTGTTAAACAAAAAACATATTTCCTCTTTTCGTATTAATAATCGAGATAAAGCAAATAACATTCGTGAAATAATTGAAGAGTTAAATATATCAAAAAATAGTGTGGTTTTTATAGATGATGATCCATATGAAACACAACTAGCTAAATCTATGATACCTGATATTGAAACAATAACCTTGAATAACGAACAACCTAACTCATACGTTAAATTTATAAAGAGTTGTAAGTTTTTCGATTCATTAGAAATTACTCAGCAAGACAGATTAAGGGGAGAATCATATAAGTTTGAAGGTATACGAAAAATTGAATTGAAAGAAAATTATGATATTGAACAATATCATAAATCGTTAAAAACAAAAATTGAGATAATAAGTGCTGATAATTATGCTATTTCACGTATTGCTGAGCTTTCTCAAAGAACAAGTCAATTTAATTTATCTAATAAACGATATTCTATTGAGGAATTGATTGAACTCAAAAATTCACCAACATATGAAATTCTATATTTAAAAGCAAGCGATATTTATGGAGATATGGGTATTATCACTGCTTGTGTTATAAAATATAATAATACTTGTTTATTAATAGAATCTTTCTTTTTGTCATGTAGAGTTTTTGGACGTAATTTCGAATTATTATTACTTGACAAAGTTAAAGATATTGCTTTTAAAAAAGGTATTACTGATATAATCGGGATTTACATAGAAACGGAAAAAAATAAAAAGTTCAATACATTTTATAAAATTAATGGAGTAAATACAGATGGAATATTCAGAAATAATTTCATCAATACAACAAATTGATAATAATATCGAACCTAAAATAAACATCTCAAAATTACTACTGGAACATGATTGTTTGTACTTATTAACACGTATAAATAAAAATGATGATTATATTGAAAGCGCCAAAATAAAAATAATATCAAATTTGTTAATATCTAAAATATGTCATCATGCATGTCTCAATGTTTTCAATGAATTATCTTCGATTCCATATGCAGTAATAAAAGGAGCAGTTTTATCTAAAACTATTTATGACCGATTTGGCCTTCGATCATCAGGAGATATCGATATTTTGGTTTCAAAAGATAATATAGATACAATTAAAGAAATTCTACACGAAAATGGGTTTATTCAAGGAAAGATAATTAGTAACGAAATTGTCCCCTATACTAGAAAGGAATTAATATTTCAAGCAGTTAATAGTCATCAAATTGCGCCTTTTATGAAATACACTAACAATTCATTATATCCATTTGTCAACATAGATATAAATATAGATATAATGTGGGGTGAAAATGATAATAAGGCTAATATAGATTATGTGCTAAATTATATTGTTGATGATCATATATGGAATTGTAATATAAAAAAGTTAATATCTGAAATAGAATTCATAACTTTATGTTTACATAATTATAAAGATTTAAATTCTATATACTTATTATCTCAAAGAGGTATAAAATTAAGATTATTTTGCGATATATATTACTATATTAAACATAATAAACTTGATATTAATAAACTCAAACAATTATCTGAAACACTTTGCGTTTCTGAATATATATATTATTGCCTATATTATACAAATATTATTTTCAATAACGATAAATTAATAGATTTGATAAAATGCTTTAAAAAAGATGATGAATTAATAAAGTCATTTGGGTTATCTAAAAGCGAAAGAAAAGAATGGAAAATAGAATTTTATGATCGTATTTTCGATAAAGAATTTAACGAAAGATTTTATTCATTTTTATCAAAAGATGATATTATAAAGATAGAAAAAAACAAATATTTTATGTAAAATAATCATAAATATTAAAGGCAATCATTCCTATGTTGAAGCGTTTTTCGTAAAAATAAATAATGTTTGTTGTATCTATAATTCGCTGTACCTATGGCGGATCGGAATCAAATTATTACGTTTTCACATTAGGTCGCTGTGGTGTATTTGTGTACACTCGGTAGAGCATGCGGCTGTTAACCGCAGGGTCGTTGGTTCGAGCCCAACAGGGGGAGCCAAAATTATCTCTGTTAGTTTACTACTATCAGAGCTTTTTTCTATTTAATCGCAATTGTGAATTTGATTTTTAAAATCATGTCAGGCATAAAAATTGAGAGACGATAAAATTTAAACTCACACTATAAATTTTCAAATAATATTATATTTTCCAATAGTATTACATAAAGTGACTTGTGATGATAAATGCAGGTCGCTTTTTAATTATTTATGGAGGGATGTGCAATTATGTTTTACAAAAACAATGAGCATAAGAGAAGATTCGTTGAATCAATCCAATCGGTCAAAATTTCCATAACAAAATTGGAACCGCAATTCATATCTTCCTTGTATCTACTGACTTCAAATAGTATGCTGTGGAGGCGAGCGGAGATATCTGTTGGATGGGATAAAATTATGTTTAAGAACATCGAGCTTAAATCCATTAGTCCGGATGGATATACTCTGTGTAAAGTTGCGCATGACATCTATGAGAACACATCACATATTAAGTTCAATGATCTTCATAACAATAAGCTTATCAGCGATGTGATGCTAAAGCTTATAATGAGAGCAATCGAAATACGCAGAAACGGCAGCAGTGCGTTCCTTTCGGCATCATCGTCCAGTTAATTTATATAAATGTCTATTCAAACAGCGTTATATCAATAAGACCGTAGGATTTTAACGATATGATTTGAGACGGTTGCCTTCATTCCATCATTGCAAACACTTATCCTTCCTTTGTCAGTGCGATAAAATCCTCGCGGTCACGAATGGCATCGAATTCAGAGATTGTTATATAATCATGAAGTTGCCTCATCGGATTGAAATCGGATATCTTTTTCGTGTCAAAGGACAACCTGTTCAAGATCGGTGTTGTATATGGTAGAAGCTGACCTTCTTTCTCTAATACCTTGCATTCTTTCGCATGTTGAAGTGCCGTTCGAAGTGCTTCTATGGCTTCGTCGTGCCGGTTTTCCCTGACTAGGCACTGCGCCTGCCAGACATAATAATGCATAAGGGTGTCATGATACTCGAGATAGTTTCCGTCGCTTATGATGATTTTAATGATATTCACTGCCGCTTGAATACAAAGCAGATTGTGACGGTTAGATATCAACTCAGTAATTAAATTAGTCATCTTCTGTTCGATCAGCTTTTGACGGTGCTTTTCTAATTCCTCTCCGGTCAGACAATGTTTGAGCAGACGGTCTTTATCGGGTTGCTTCATGGCATATGACAATGCTTCTTCATGCCGCCCGAGTTTGGGTAGAACCGTAACAAGCATTTCGACAGCGAAGTTGAAATCGGGGTATTCGGAAATAAGCATTTTAAAATGCCTGACAGAACGCTCTAAATACTCCCGTTTTTGTTCTGCATCGGTTGTTTCGTCAGCATAAAAACTCTCGTCACAGGCGCGTCTGTATAAGAAAGTTTGGTCATGTGGATATTCCTTTAACGCAGCTTCGGACATTTTAAGGGTTTCATGTACACCGAGTTGCAAAGCTTTTTGCCACATCTTCTCAAGCACCGCACGGCGATCCTTATATCCCAGAAGCTCATCCGTGCTGACATGAAGCAGCCTTGCAAGCGGAACAATCAGTGATAAATCAGGGCAGGCTATACCAGTCTCCCATTTGCTCACCGCTTGATAGGAAACTCCAAGCTGCTCAGCCAGCTTTTCCTGAGTCATATCGTTTTTCTTACGCAGTTCCTTGATTCTTTCGCCAATATTATTCATCATATCACTCCGTCATGTTTAGTAAATGTTATACTAATTCGATTTAGAAACAGTGATAAAATTCGAGGAAAAGTTCATGATATATGGACTTTTTCTTAACTAAACCCGAAGGATTTAGTCTTAATCCTGAAGGATTTAGTTTTGAATTATTATCTACCTGTTTCTTATGAGAAATAGTATTACTTTCTGTTTAGATTATATCACAACGCTTGAAAGAAAGAAATAACTCATTTTTTTACTCAACTCAACCGTTATTCGAGTTTTATAGTTGAGCGATGGTATTATTTCCATCTTTTAAATGTTCTTCACTTTATCTCCATATCATTGGCAGGCTCATCGGTATGGAAAGCGTTCCTTACAGCATCCTCGCCCAGTTCGTTTATATAGCTGTTGTACTGCTCCCACGAACCACAGCATCTGACACCCCAGTCCTTGCACAGCTTTTCGAAGTAAGTTATATCCTCGTCATTCCATCTGTGTTCGAACTCAGCATCAGGAAACATTTCTGACAGCCGCTTCACGATGGTGTCCGGAGCAGACCATGCTGTAAGGAATCTTATTACTGAGCTACCTTCTTCGTAATCTATGGTATCATCATGCCAATATGAATTCCACTTAGTGTGCCACTCCCGTGTACAGAAGTCGTTATGGATAGTTTGTGAATATGCTAAGTTACTCAAATAAATTGCCATCCTTTCTTAAATTTTCGATATTTAACTTTGCATAATAAAATTAAAGATATAGATTTTTGTTCCTTGGTATGCTATAATAAACAAAATAAAAAGCAAAGTAGGTGCGGCATGCTAAAGATAAATTTAAAAGAACTTGTGGAACAAATGGACTTTATGCATGATGAGTGGAGCTATTTTGTCAAGAAAACAACAGGGAAAATCATATCTGTTCAGGACCGATATTTATCAAGTGCTGACGATACCGAAGAAGAACTTGCAATAGAAATTTTGAAATGGGAACGTGATGAAATCAAAGTTGCAGAAGACATCCTACGGAATTTTGGTGATTACATTCCTTTGCCAGACAAGTATCTATGGGATGAATACAGCATAATGGAAAAATTCAGCGAGAACTTCCCTGATGGGCATATCAGTGAGTGTCTTTGTATTTCCATTTCCGGCAAAGGTGCATTTCGACGGTTTAAGGATACCATTAACCGACATGGAATTGCTGAAAAATGGTATTTGTTCAAGGAAACTGCTTTGACAGAGTTTGCAAAAAAATGGTGCAAGGAAAACGAGCTTGAATGGACGGAGGATACAAAATGAGTAAAGTAAAGAATAAAAATACTGCCCCGACAAAGGAGCAGTGGGAAAAGTTATATGAAGTTGCAGGTGTGATAAAAAATATTGAACCTTGGAATTTTTTGTAGGATACAGATCTTATTACTATCAAGCTGCCGGACAGGGATGAGCCTGTCTATATCTCTGTAATGAGACGGAACGGTGAGTGCTATGGAATTGGTGTGTATCCCGGCTATGAATCAATTATGGGATTTTACAGTTTGCTGAATGCTTCGGAAAATGAGCCCTTGTCATATACAATGAATTTACAAAATTGCTTAATGTGCTATTTTGGCGACCGTGATGAGCTTGCACCAGAAGAACGGGAGATTATCAAAGGTCTGGGGCTTAAATTCAGAGGGCAAAATAACTGGATATATTTCCGTTAAATGAAGGAAGGCTATTATCCGTGGTTTTTAAATGCCCAGCAGGTTGATTTAATTACAACTGCACTGCAAAATTTTGTAATAGCATTCAAATATATTGCATCTGGCGAAATATCAGTGAACTTTGAAAATAACGAAACGCTGTTACGATATTATTCGCCCGAAAAAAAGGATTGGCTAAACGGTGCTGTGATAATGCCGCCTATTCCTGTTGAAAAAAGATGCTTAATTATTAAAGATAAAGAGTTAATTGAAAAATTAAAGGCGCAAAAGAAAATTTCCGTCACACTGGATTTTGACCAGATTTACACATCTGTTCCGATACAGGAAAACAAGCATGACATTCCGTATTTCCCTCGTCTGCTTTTAATTGTGGACAGAAGCAGTGGCTACTGCATTACTCAAAATATGCTTGGAAAAGATGACATAAGTGAAAATGCCATTATTTCTGCACTGTATGATTACATTATGAAGTATGGCAGACCAAAGACCATTTATGTTCGAGACGAAAAATTCAGCTCATATATTGAACATCTGTGCAAACAAATAGGAGTTCAAATTATTTGTGGCAAAGGAATGAGGAACATAAACGCACTGGCAGAGGATATAGCGGAACTCATGAATAGATAATTTACTATTTTTTACCCAGTGCTTTTAACCACGATAAAAGCTCAGTGTCATTCTGCCAAACAGGAACTGTTTCAGGTGCCAATTGCATATACGCTTTTTCAAGAGCGTTCCGCTTCATTTCCGGATCAGCTTTCGCATAGACCTCAGTTGTAGAAATATCTACATGCCCTAAGAAATCTCGGATATAAATTAAGTTGACTCCAGACTGAAGCAAATGCATGGCTTTGCTGTGCCGCAAACAATGTGACGAGAATTTTTTTGGTAAAGTAGTGTAAATGTCCACCCCATTGTCAGCCATTTGCTTTAATGAGTGAACGGCAAATGTATGCCGCAAATCGTGTAAACGACGATCTAATCCCTTACCTCTGTGTGGGATTCCCGATTCAAACAGTGCATCTCTGAAGATATTGTATATGGCTTGTGTTGAATACTTCCGCTTTCCGCCATTAGGGGAAAAGAAAAAATCTTTTGTGTCGGAATTTTTAAGGAAAGCATCAAAATGTTTTTGACAAGCAGCTATTAAGCTTTTTGACATTGGAGCCAGTCTGTCTTTATCATATTTGGTTTCCCATATAGTCAAAACACCATTTATCAAGTCCACATCGCAAATTCTAAGATTAACTGCTTCAGATATTCTCAAACCGCTACCATAAAGAATTCGGACAATAACTGCACTGTTAATTCTGCTTATTGAATGTGGCTTTTTCCCTATCCATAAATCCAAAGCATTCAACAACTGCAAAAATACAACATAAAATCGAATAACATAGCAAAGATATGCTTGAATTTTCGCTCGCCAAATGAAGTTTTGAATGATTATTTAGCATTGATGTAAGGTAAATATGGTTTATGCCTGACTGCGGTCAGTCAAACCCATACAAATATTATATCAAAAGTGTGTATCAAGGGTTTCGCAAGCGACTTTGTCGCCCTTGACAAAGTGAGCTTGAAGCAAATTTTATTTTTTACCTAAAGTGTCACCTGTCATTGACACTTGTACGGTGTTCCGCAGGATGAACTGAATATGTTTTTGCAATTCTTAAAAATGTCACATTTTTATGGTAATATATGAGCAAGAAACACTTTGTTAATCTTTATATAGTATAATAATTTTAATAAGAGGACTTTCTTCGATGCATAGCCTTACATTATAATTTATATATTGCAAGGTTTATTTGGATTTGTTATGTTATACTGTATGAAAAAGGAGGGTGTTAAATGGATAGGGTTGAAAAGTTAAATAAGTCTATTGCATACATTGAAGAAAACCTTAATTCAAGTATTAATTACAATGAATTATGTCGTATATGCTGTTGTTCTTTGCCGACATTTCAGCAGTTGTTTTCATTAACTTGCGGTATTCCAGTTTCAGAGTATATTCGCAATAGACGAATGTCAGTTGCAGCACATGAATTGATTTATACTGATATTAAAATTATCGACTTAGCTATGAATTTGGGATATGATTCCCCTGAAGCATTCACAAGAGCTTATCGATCATTTCACGGGATACCACCTTCAGTTACAAGAAAAATAGGTGCGTATGAGGAATATCTTAGAGCGTCTATACAAATTCAAGTTTATGGGGGTAAATTTAAAATGGGAACAAAACCTATTGTTTTAATTGAAACTGACAATTTGATAATACGCAAATTTAGACCTGATGACTGGAAAGACCTGCAAGAAATTTCTCTATCAAATGCAAATTCTGAATTTGGTGATTGTGACGAACAATGGCCTACAGATGATAACGGAATTAAAGGAGCTTGTGATTATTTTTCAAACGAGCATCAATTTTGGGCAGTTGAGGTAAAAGCTCTTAAAAAGGTTGTCTGCTTTATAAATTTTAATTATATTGATGAAAACCAATCACTCAATATCGGGCATGTTATAAATCTAAAATATCTCGGCAATAACTACGAATATGAGGCATTAAAAGCATTATATAATTATGGTTTTTTAGAACTGGGTGCATTGAGCATTTCTGCAACATGGACTTTAGCTGATAACGAAAAATTAGCTCCATTACAAAAGCTTGGAATGAAAATTGTGAATACCTTTAATGCAAATAAGTTTTAACCAAATCCTGACGGGATTACATCTCAATTTGAAGCTTGCAGTTTGAAGATTACAAGAGAAGAATGGATAACAAATCCAGCTAAATGAGTAGCAAGTTATTTTATAAACAAATTTCATTTATAAAAGAAACCAATATCACCTCCAAGCGAGTAGATAATCTGCTCGCTTTTTTTATACCCAAAATCAACTCTTGCGAGTATTATATAATTTCATATGAAAGTATTATGTCTCTCTCATTGAAATAAATGATTGTAATAGATTCAATCTTCCATAACCCCATTGTAGATTAGGATATATTGTTTCTGGCGAACGAGAACATCCCCTGATAAGGTAAGCTTTAATCTGATATGTACTGAGTGCAATATCATTTTTTTCAATAATCCCCCATTGCATCATGAGTGCACACGCTCCGGAAGTTATTGCAGTGGAAACACTAGTACCATTCATTGTCCCATATCCTTCAGGATAAACACCACCTATATCAACACCGGGAGCTACAAAATCAGGCGCCATCATGGGAAGCCTTGTTGGTCCCCATGATGTTTGAGAATAAAGACTATTATCAAACGAATTATATGATCCGCAAGAAATCGGCCCTAGAGCTGTGCTGGGTATTACAACTGTTGTATAAGGATTTGGTAATAAAAATTCGACATTTGGTGAAATAAAACCTGTTATTGGTAACCATGCATGATATTCACCATTTAAAATAATATCCCCTCGTACAATTATATTCCATATACCACGAGTTGCATTAATTAATTTTATTACCGTCCTTTGACTTCCACTACCTCTGCTTGGAAAGTAGTATTCAACAATAACCGTTGCTTTCTCAAAAACAAGCTTTGCTTCAAATTTGACACCTGATTTTGCTGGTATTCTGGTTATTAATTCACCTGTCGGAGATCGTATAGCCACTGAAATTCTATCAGAAGCATTATTCCACATTGATATATAAATATCACTTGCATTATCACCAACTCTTAGTTCAACATTCTGTTCCTCACCTTGCTTAATCATTTTTCCAAAGAAATGGTGCTTTGCCTGACTTTCGTTACCAACGGATGTGCAAATACAAATACCTGTTAATTTACTAATATCACTCAAGTAATCTTCAAATAACGAATAGCCGTCATGACTGCCAAAACTCGTACCAATTCCTAGACATATGACTGCAGGACGACCAAGTTCCTCCGATTTTTTTACTATGTATTCAATCCCTACCATTACTGCGGATGATTCGTAAGCATTATCTTGCTCAGGAGGAATAAGATATTTTTCTAAATAATATGGTCTTGCTTTTTTTAATTTCACAATAAGTAATTCAGCGTCAGGTGCAGCACCTATAAAATCATCTACTTCACGTCCTGCTGCAATAGATGCTAAAAAGGTACCATGACCAACTGTATCTTTTTGAGGAACAATTGAATAAGGATCATCAGACTTTAGGGCTTGATTTATTTGTTCTTGAGTATATTCCGTTCCGAGCATAAATCCATATGGTAATGAATGCCCAAATGTTTGATCAAAAATACCTACTATTTTACTTGTACCGTCTTCATATTTAAAAACATCTTTTGTATAATCTATCCCAGTATCAATAATCCCAATTAACACGCCTTGACCCCGTAGATTTAGAAATGGTTGTTGTATGACTTGAATTATACCGGCTGCTTCAAGAGCTTGATGATCTAAAAGTCCTAATACTGTGGATTCTGCTGCTATAAAAGCAGATCCTAGTTCCTGACTAACCTTTTCTATTTTTTCTTTGCTTGTATATGCTACTAAATATTCACCGATTAATGAAAATGTTGGATATATATATGGTTTATCTTTGATGTATTCAAGAAAATATTCGCTATTTTGTACAATAAAATCAACTGTATCCGGAGCTACGAGAAATTCATTAAAAGTATCATATCCATTATATGAACTCATTTATTTAATGTACCTCCCATATAATTTTAGTTTCATTATTAAATACCTTTAATAATTTTATAAGCTTGATACAAATTCAATCTGCCATAACCCCATTGAAAATTTGGATAATCAATATCTGGTGATTGCGATGCGCCTTGTATCAGGTAAGCACGTATCTGATATGTACTAAGTGAAATATCGTTTTTTTCTACTATACCCCATTGCAATATTAAGGCACAAGCTCCAGCAGTTATTGCAGCAGCAACACTTGTACCACTCATAACACCAAATCCATCCGGATAAACACCACCAACATTAACACCGGGTGCTACAAAATCTGGTGTAATTAAATATATGCGATTTGGACCCCATGAAGATTCAGGATATAAATTATTATTTCTTGTATTATAAGCGCCACAATTAATGGTACCTATAGCTGTTGCCGGTATAGTTGTCGTAAAATATGGATCAGGTGTAACGAATTTTACGCTTGGATCTACAAATCCTGTCATCGGCAGGTATACATGATAATCGCCTTCCTGCACCATATCTCCATGAACAAGTACAGTCCATATGCCCGGTGATGGGTTGTAAATTTTAATATCAGTATTCTGTCCTCCCGTAACTCGTATGGGCATATAATATTCCACAACAATACTGGATTTATCAAAAATAAAAGTTGAACTATATTTAATGCCAGGTTTAGCGGGAATTCGTTGAAGCAATTCACCATATGGAGACTTTATAGATACCGATAACCTGTCTGAATTTTTATTCCACATTGATAAGTATATACAGCCGACGTTTTCACCAACTGTTACTTGAACCGGCTGTATGTCATTTGTAAAATTCAATTTACCAGAGAAATGATGATCTGCTTGACTTTCATTACCGGTTGCTACGCAAACACAAACTCCGATTTGTTGTCCGACAAAAGTAATATATTGTTCAAGAATTGAAAAGCCATTACGGCTGCCGAAATTTGTACCAATACCTAGACAAATGACAACAGACCGATCAAGCTCATTAGCTTTTTTTAGTATATAATCCACACCAATTATAAGGCCAGTTGATGAAAAAGCATTTTCTTGTTCCATAGGTACACAATATTTTTCTCGATAATAAGATCTTGCTTTTTTCAATTTAACAACTATAAGTTCAGCATCTGGTGCTGCTCCTGTGAAACCATTTATTTTTCGCCCAGCTGCAATAGATGCTAAGAATGTACCATGACCAACTGTATCTTTTTGCGGCACAATTGAATAAGGATCATTAGACTTTAATGCTTCATTTATTTGTTCTTGAGTATATTCAATACCAATTACAAGGTCCTTCGAATAAGAACTTCTTGTTGTTTGATCATATAAACTAACAATTTTACTTGTACCATCTTTATATCTAAACGCTTCATTTGTATAGTCTATACCGGTATCAACTATACCAACTAAAACACCTTTACCCGTCAAATTTAAATTTGGATCTTGTTGAACTTGTGTAATACCAGATGCTTCGAGACTCTCCTGATCAAGTAACCCCATAACCATTGATTCCGCACCTTTAAAAGTAGAACCTAAATCTTCTATAGCTTTATCAATGTTTTTTTTATCTATATATGCAACAACATACCCGCCGGCTAATTCTCTTGCAAGAAGAATATATGGATTCTTTTCTACATATTTATATAAACCGTCACTTTTTTGTATTGTAAAATCTACTGTATTTGGTGAATCAATAAATTCCTCAATAGTTTTATATCCATCCATAACAATTCCTCCATTTTAGTATTAATCAATATATTATATGTTATGTTAAACAAATCGGAACTATAACATTTGTGATAATAATTAATGAAAGTATTATTTAAAAAATAAAAATGTAATTAATATTTTATATGTAATGTCCTCAATAGTCCTATCATATCAAATTTCATACTACTGCACAATGAGTATTTCCGACTGCTATTATCTTATCTGCGAATATATAAAAGATGAAAAATAGAATGGATAAAGTTATATATAGCAAAGTAATTCAAGGATATATAACTATAACTTAAAATTGAATACATATGATACTTGAATATGTAAGTCAGAGGAATGTTCTGAAAAAATAAAAGACAGAATAGAAGTTTGATTGAAATGAAAAACTTGGAAAAAATAAAGTATGGGAAATCTATACTATAAACGATCATCTATTTTTTTATGACATTTTAATATATAATTTAAAAGAGAGGGTACTATACCCTCTCATAGTCATTTTTAATCATATATAAATATAGATTATAATTAAATAATCATTAACAGTCATCTGTTAATGGCATGCTTATTCTTTCAGTTCCTGAAGTTAATTGTAGTAATGGTATATATAAAAGCTTAAGATTGAATTCACTGTGTTCTCGCATATACTCACCATTATATTTATGGGGATGATGGTGAGTATACATATTGTCATATTCTTTATAACTATTATTAAGCTGAGTATCCTTTATTTTATTATCTGAAAGCTTCAAAGCCAGTTTATTTGCAAGTTCCTCCGAAGAACATAAATAATTTTTAATCTCATCTATATTTGAACACTCCATCGCTTTCATAATATTTCTGATGAGTTCATTTTCCAACCGTGTTTTGTATTCATCTGGAATATCTACTTTAGAGACTACATTATCGACATAGTTTAATATTTCCTGGTTCTGCATTGATGTCACCCCTTTTACGAAAGCTTAATACAAATGAAGACCTCTATATTTATTATATGTAGATAACTGTATAATAGTTAATTCAACAATGAGCATTGCCGTGTTAACAAAAGCTGTAAGGCGGCCATGGACCGGTCATCTCTATCGTCAGACCGCTTTTTTCATAGTCACTAATAGATACATCGATCTGCTCCTTAAATAATTCTTTGTTTTCTTTTTTTATGAGAAAAGCGTAATTTGATATCATCGGAATATTAATCCCTGTAATTTCTTTCGCAAGTATTTTATTTGATTTTGTCTCGGCTGCAACAGCACTTACCTTATCTATAATACCGTTAACAATCTTATATACCTTGGCTTGTATTTTATCATCCAGTTCACTTTCAAATTTTTTCTTTAAAAAAAAGGCAGCTCCCTTGGACTTACCAACCAATATTTTTTCAAAATTCTTTATCTCTTCGTCCATGCAACTATCTTTGTATTTTTTTAAATCACAGTATATTTTTACACTCATTTCCTCATTGCCGATTATTTTTACAAAAGTTTCGGCAAACAACTTGGAATTATCGGATATCATATTCTTGACATGCTCGGAATCAGTGAAAATAGTTAAAAATTTCATAGGGATAATATCTATTACCGAATTTATTTCCAATATGACATTCATGAAATCTGTAGCCTTTTCCTTAAGCCAGTTTATATCCTCGCCTTTTCCTGCCATTTTTTCTTCGCTGTATTCGTCCAGGTCTACATCGCTGACTATAGCATATAGATTTTCATTGTTTATAAGATACAATTTATTTATACCGTCAAGACCATATATGTTAAAAGTATTTTCATCGATTGTATTTGCAATGCAATAAACGAGAATACCTGTATTCATCAATTTCACCCTCCCAGCATTATTGTAATTTTTCTTCTAATTTATTTAACTTTTCAAGCAGCAGTTTATTTTGTTCCTGCAACTGCTTTGTCTGCAATTCCTCTTCTCTTTTTAGAGCTTCCTTTTTCTCCTGCTCTTCTTTAGCTTTACTCGATAAATTTGGATCTGTTTTCCACCAATCAATACCCATTTCTTCTGCTTTATCAATCGATGCAATCACTAATCTGATTTTTATTGTTAACAGCTCAACATCCGCTAATGCAATACTTATATCACCGGCAATTACTACGCCTTTATCAAGTACTTTTTCTAAAATCTCTCCCAGACTTGAGCCTGAAGTAGATTGATTCAATGAACTCGAACCCATATAATACCTCCTGAAGTTTACAATGTTTTTATTTATTACATTAAATCGCCTAATGGCCCTAAATTTAAATTTAAATCTTCTTCTGTGAGATTAAATACCTCTCTTAGTTCAGCCATTTTTATGTCAAGATTCATAAATGCTTCTCCCAGCTTTTCGATTTCTGCATCATTTACCGTCCCATTCTCAATCCTTCGCATAGCTTGCTTTTCCATTAGTTGTCTCAGCAATTCAATCAATGTCAATACCAGCTTTGCCAATCCTTGCTGTACGCCTTCGGGATCTGCATTTAATCTATTTTTTATGCTGTTATTAAGATTGCTTATTTCATCAGTAAAATCCTGATTGCTAAGATTATCTAAATTTTTTATATTACTCATTTTCATCACCTTGCCAATCAATTTTAATAAAATGATATGCTGGCCATGGACCGCTGTACATTATCATATAATCAGTCAATTCATCTTTCATTTTTCCAATTGTTTTGTCAAAATCACTTTTCTTTTCATCAAATACTAGATATGAAGCATTAAAAAGTAAATTGTTTTTTATCGGGGTTGTATAACAGCTGTCATGTGAAAGATCGGATAGCTGTTTATGATATTTTATTATTTTTGATATGTGATTGTTTATTTGCTTTTGCCTGTTTTGATATAATTCATACTTTCTAAGCATATAATCTTTCGGATTTTTATATATATTTTTTACCTTTTTATCTTCCTCGTCAAAATTCAATTTATAAAAAACCTTTATACCAAGCTCAATTTTTCCATCAAGATATTTAAGGTTTGATATAAACTGATCATAATATTTTTCCAAAAGTAATTTAATTTTTTCTTCGGTTTTACAGATCGTTGAAAAGCTCATCGGCAGAAGTGTACAATTTTTTATTATTTCCGATATAACATTTTCATGGCATTGTAAATTATCATAACTTAGGTCTACATGAGTGCAGTCAATCTTGCTGATAAAAGCACTTATATCCTTATACATAACTTCATAAATTGCTTCGTTCCGGTGTCCCGTTGTTTCCGGAACATAATCTGATCTGTATGTGATACAATATATATAATAATTAAATTCCGACATTCTTTTCACCTTTCTTGTCCCTTTTTATTGTATCGATCGATCCAATTACCAGTCTTAATCCTACATATATCAAATCAATATCTGCAATTGACAGCATAATATCTCCGTGTATCACAATACCTTTATCCAACAGCCTATCAAGCAATTCAAGAAGACTTATTTCCTTTTGCTCTTCTGATTGATTGCTCATATTGACCTCCCCAATAAAAATTAAAGAATTATTTAATCATTAGTATAACCGTGTTCTTTTTTATATTTGCGTACAGTCCTAAGCTGCTCCAGTATTTTTTCTTCATTTTTTTCATATTCATCTTCTGATATTCTGCCGCTTTCAAGTTTGATGTATAACTCATTTAAAGCTTCTTTATATTTTGTTTCATCAAGCCATTCTTTTTCGCCTTCTTCGTATATAAGTTGAAAAATTTTCAATACTCCATTAAGAATGCCCATATGTTTATTTCCTTTTTTTATTATCAGATTCTATCTTCAATTTTATATTAACAAAATTATAAGGAGGCCATGGTCCTGTATAACTGAAATTCAGCTTTTTATCATACGGTTTACATAGCTTCTCAACCATATTATCGAAGGAATCACTATCTGTTTTATTTATTAGGAAGTTTGCATTAAATACAGTTTTTATCGGTAGATCATCTTTTGTATTACTTTCAACGGCAATTTTACTTAATGGTTCGTATATTAGGGCAATATATTCCTCTTTTTTTCTCAGAGTCGCTTGCTCTACGAACTTTCCTAACTGGACTTTATCAATCAATACTTCATTTTCATCTTTTCCGGATACTATTGCTTTCAATGCCTTTATATCGTCATTTTCGATGTCTTCGTTAAAAAAATCATCATTCCATGTAGCTCGCAAGCCTACTTCAAATTTATCTTTAAAATAATCTAGTTGCTTAACAAGATTATCGTAATTATTTGCTATATATTTTTCTGTTTCAAGTTTATTATTGCTGACAGTTCCAAACGCAACAGGAATGATAGTATAGCTTTCCATTATTCTTGATACAATTTGTTGGTGCGAACGTACATTTTTTCTTGATGGATCATACTCATAAATATTTGTATCACTGACTATTGCAGAAATTCCTTTATATGGTATTGAGTATACTGCTGAAGTTACACTTGATAAAGTTGAGTTGCAGAAAATTTTCTTTTCATTTTCAGCTATAAAACAATATATATATTTGCCCGTCATCGACATATAATCACCTTGTTTCTATAATATTCAAAAAATTCGCAAGAGAAATAACTCTTTTTTTATTTTTTGTATTTATATCATTTCCGTATTTTTCAATATATTCCGATAATGCATTAAGAGCTGCTCGCTGACATAAATCCATAATATCCGCACCTGTATAACCTTCTGACATATTTGCCAACATTATTATATTGACATCGTCTGCTATAGGCTTATTTTTTAGATGAATTTTAAATATTTCTATCCTATCACCTAAATCTGGAACCTTGAATTCAAGCAATATATCGAATCTTCCAGGTCTTAATAACGCTGGATCAACAATATCAAGGCGATTTGTCGCTCCTATTATAGTTACACCATTCAATTCCTCTATACCATCTATTTCGGAAAGCATTTGACATATGATTCTTCCAGTAGTATCGTTATCACTGTTCCTACCTCTCGCAGGGACGAGTGAATCAATTTCATCGAAAAAGATAATGCATGGTGCTGCTTGTTTCGCTTTCTTGAAAACCTCCCTTAAACCCTTTTCAGACTCCCCAACCCATTTTGATAATATCTCAGGACCCTTGATCGAGATGAAATTTGAATTTTTAAAAGATGCGATAGCCTTTGCAACCAGAGTTTTTCCCGTACCAGGTGCTCCGTAGAATAAAATACCCTTCGGAACTCTGCAACCGTAGAAGTTATACAATTCCCTATATTTATCGGGCCATATTATGTTTTCAGTTATTTTCTTCTTTATATAATTAAGCCCACCTATATCATCGAAGCTTGTATTGGGAATTTCTACAAAGATTTCTCTTATCGCAGACGGTTCAATCTCATTTAGCGAGCTGTAGAAATCATCCATTGTTACTTTTAAATTACTGATTATGCTTTCCGAGATGATTGATGGAGCCAAATCAGGAACAATTGAAATTTTTCTGAAAGCTGACATTGCAGCTTCGCGACATAACGATTGCAGATCAGCTCCTACATAACCATGGGTAAACTCTGCCAACTTATTTAGATCGACAGTGTCGTCAAGTGGCATATCACGGGTATGTATCAATAGAATTTTATATCTTGCATTTTTATCTGGGATCCCGATTTCAATTTCTCTATCGAATCTGCCCGGTCTACGCAATGCTGGATCTATAGCGTTCGGGATATTTGTTGCTCCGATAATGATAACCTGACCTCTATCGTTTATACCGTCCATCAAAGCTAAAAGCTGTGCAACAACTCTCTTTTCTACATCTCCATTTACATTCTCTCTTTTGGGCGATATCGCATCAATTTCATCGAGAAAAATTATACTCGGAGCGTTTTTTTTCGCAATTTCAAATATTTCTCTTAGTTTCGCTTCGCTTTCTCCGTAGAATTTATTTATAATCTCAGGACCGTTTATATGAATGAAATACGCTTTTGTTTCGTTTGCTACTGCTCTTGCAATCAATGTTTTTCCGGTCCCAGGGGGACCATATAACAATAATCCTTTTGGTGCTTCGATACCCAACTGATTGAACAACTCCGGGAATTTCAAAGGAAGTTCAATCATTTCGCGTATACGTAGAACTTGTTTGTCAAAGCCGCCTATATCTTCATATGAAACTCTATTATCTTTTTTTACAGCGCCTTCGTTTTTTATTTTTATAATACTGTTCTGTGTTATTCGCACTACTCCCTCAGGTTTTGTTTCCACTACAATATACTCATTTGAATTATATTCAGTCATTTTTAATTTTATATGGTTATCTTTTATAACCGGAATGCCATCCATTAATATATTTATTTTTTTAATATCCTCAAAAGTGGATTCCTTTTTATCTATACAGCATAATATAATTATTTGAGCATTTTCTGTATCAATGTGTTTAATGCTAACCTGTTCACCTGTCTCTACTCCCGCATTTTTTCTCAGAATCTCATCCATCAGGATGATGTCTCTGCCTGTCTTTTCGTTTTGTACAGGTAGGATTCGGGCGACAGCAGACGATTTTCCTTTTATCTCAACTATATCGCCTATTCCGACACCCAAATTTATTATTTCATTAATATCAATCCTGATGATTGCTTTTCCGACATCTACCTCTGAAGCTTCTGCTACTTTGAAGTTATAATCATACATCAATGAATCACTCCGATAATTGAAAAGATATTTTATATAATTTTATATATTATTGCTGAATATATTGAATTGTTGAAATTTTCAACTGTTTTATCTGGATCTGGTATGAATCTTAAAGGTATTTTTTTTATATATCTGACTCCGTTTTTTAAAACAGATAATTCAATTGATTTTTCTGATAGTGAAAGCTGGATGTTTTCTCTATTTACTCCAAGTAGTTCGGAAATTATTGTGATCTTATCTTCATATTCGATAATATCAACATTCAATTCCTCTGTTTTACCGGGATCTTCCTTCTTGTTGAAGATATCATCAAAGGCTTTAATCTTTTCTATGCTTTCTTTACTATCCGGTCCCAGCTTGATATTAAAATTGTATTTACCGGTTACTTTTCTTTGAGAATCGGGTCCAATATCTCCTTTTATGTCAACTTCTTTCTTATCGTTGTCGACCATATCTGAGATTATATTTATCAGTCTGTCAAATCCTCCAAACAATGAAAAATTGTTGTTATCTTTGTTATACAAATTATTTCACCTTCTATTCATTATCGACAGTGGCTTTTCTTTTTGTTTCTTTTAGTTTGAAGCCGGTTACCGCCATGTCACAGTTTAAATAAACTTCATATATTTCAACAATATCACCGATCCCTTTTCTCACTGTATAATCCGGATCGACCATTACTTCACAGGTAACTATCCAATTTTTATCATCCGGCATAATTGATAATATTCTGCATTTTTGTTTCATATCTTTTTCAAAAAAAATATTTATGCTGTTTGTTAATTCAGAGATTTTCATAAGCACACTCCGTTTCTGATCTTATATTCGTAAGTCTAAATATATTTATATTCACTAAGCTCATAATATATTATTAAATTTATTTAGTTTTCAGTCAATATTATATTTATTGCATTATCGATAACTGTATTTAAATCGTTTTTTTGCTCTTCTGTCAATCCCATAGAGATATTTGAAGAATTATATATATCTCTACATACGTTTTTAAAGTTCAGATTTGTTGGAGACATTTTTATTTTTCCAGACTGAATCACTTGTGCAAGCATTATACTGCTTCTGATTGATGCATAGGCTTTATTACTTATATTTTTTCTGATCAGTCTTGATAAATTTGTTATTTTGTTTGCGATAGCTGCACTGATTCCCGTTTGAGATATAATAATGCTTCTTTCAGTTTCTTCATCAACAGAATCCATATCTATAGTAATCATTCTATCGAGTAAAGCGTCGGGTGATTTATATACCCCGATATATTCGTCAGGATTACTGGTAAATATCATTTTAAAATTAGGATTAATTTTCAAATATTCTTTGTAATTTATATATGGTATATCTATAATTCTTTCTTCCAAAATTGAAAGCAAGACATTATTTATATTCGAAGGTGTCCTTGTAAATTCGTCATATATTACTGTATATCCTTCTTTACATGCAGTCAACAATCTACCGTCTTTCCATAATTTATCTGATATCTCCTTCTGTTTATAAACAGAAGATACAAAATTATCCTCAATATAATATTTTTTTATTCCTACATAACCGCCAATTAAATTTTCATCATTAATTTCTTCACTCCCGCAAATAAACAAGATTGTGTTTCCGATTTTATTGGCTATGTGAAAAGCAAGCGATGTTTTACCAACTCCGGCCGATCCCCTCAGATGTATCGGGAAGCCACTGTTAATATATATTAATGCTCTGTCTGTTAAGCTTTTTATATAACTTGTTATAATATAGTTTTTTTTTGTTTCGATGTTATTACTATTCGATTCATTCATATTCATATCCTCCGATATTTATATCTAATTATATATACTACTGATCTCTCATAAAATATAATGTTATATTTCAACATAATTTGCCATAATTCAAAGGCTTTGCCCTAAATTTTATTTATATTTTTTAATCGAGATAAGTATAAAATATTTATATAATAATTATCCAAATACGAGGTTCTTGCTTAAAAATGCAAAAACCTCGCATTTCTTCTGAAACTCAAGTTTCAAAATTCAGATTAAAAATCCTCTTATTTAAAACAAAATATATACTAGCATAAACTATTTGTATTTGCTTAACCGGGATTATTTATGCTAATGCTAATTCTTCCTGTTCCCGATCATGTTCATGTTTTAATAAGCCAACAGCATTTGCATAGCATAGCCATGTTCTAACGCTTGCTATAACAACTCTAGCCTCAATAGATAACAATTCAATACCAACAAGATTAACTCTTGCCCATATATCGATTACAATACCTTTATCCAGTATTCTATCGATAACTTCTACTAAGCTAGCACTGTCTGTCGATTTTTTCATAGATACTCCTCCTTGATTGAAATTCCGAGAAATTATATTCTCGTCTAACATCATAATATGCAATAATAATCAATGAAGTTACATATTTAATAAGAGTATTAATCTTCAGAATGATATAAAATACTTCAAAATTTTACGTACTATTTTAATTTTGTGATACATGTATAAGGTGATAACATATGTGGTACAACCGCCATAAAAGCATATCATTTATAGTGAGAAAGCCTCCCATGTAAAGAAGGGAGGCCTTAATTCTATAAATGAATATTTAATTTATTTGAGTTTTAATACAAGAACCATTAATCATCCTGTTCTTTATAATCTCCTTTATAGCAGGGTGGTTCCGGCCATTTTCTTTGACATTCACAGATAAATTTTCTGTAACCGCGACCGCAGATAAAATCTTTATCCCAGCATTTGCATGGTGATGGTTTTTTACATTTAACAACGTTATTATCGGCATCACAGGTATCACATTTCATAATAACAGCTCCTAACTTTATATCAAAATTATTTTTGATACATAATAGCATGCCTTTAATATATTATTAAATATCGTGATATTTTGTTATTAGTAACACTTTCATGTATAGTACATATAATATAAGAAACATTGACGAATAACTTCTACGATTGCGGAAAGCTTTTGTGTGCTTTTGTCATGGTATAATAAAGTTGTAACACCTTGACCTAATATAGTATAATAACTATAAAGGAAAGAGGAAAGAAAAATGCAACAATACGAAAAGGA
>MGOY01000003.1 GCA_001797275.1 Clostridiales bacterium GWF2_38_85
CAACAGAATATAAATCTTTTTCTTCACTCTTGAGCCTTGCGATATGACCTTTTTCAATAGCTTTTTCATATCCTACGATGTCAGGTACAGCATCTCGAGTTAATTCCTCGAAAACAACATCGTCCCCAACCTCAGCAGGCAATTCTGTTACGCCTGTAAGAGCTTCGTTGCCTGTCAGCACAGCTTCGTTTTGTGTAGCTGTTTCAGCTTGTGCAAGCACTGGCAAAGCAGTTGAGCCTGTAAGCATTGTCATCAACAAGCAAAGGCACAGACAGAGTGAGATAAAAGCGGTTTTTATTTTCATTTTTTCCGTCCTTTTGATTATAAAGCCAACAGTAGATTAATCGATTTTTTCGTATTTAAACGGTTGGCAAAGTCAATAAATTGACTCTGAAAAATGCTCCGCATTTTCTGTAGCTTAGTAGTAACTTCTTATACCATATGAGTACAATAATGCTAATATGGTATATTCATCTACATAATACCATCGCCTTATGACAAAGTCAACATAAATGTTAAAATATCATAAAATGCTATCGCACGAGCTGTTTGTTGTGTATAATATTAATCTCTCATAAAAAATTTTTAATCGAGAAAAGCATATCACTTATTTTTAAAGATTTGAATAACATATAAATCGTAAAACCCATCTTCGGTAGTAGCCTTTACTGTATAATCAACGGCATCTTTCCCACGATTTAATGTAAGTAATTCGGATTCAATAGTAAAATTAATTATTTCATTAGCGTCGATTTTTAATTTTTCATGCAGTTTTTTTGAGATAAGTGTATCTCTTTCATCATTGCTGAGGAACGGAGCAACCACACCCTCACGGCAGCTGTCAATTTTCTGCACACAGTATATCAACCCTTCGCTATTTATGTAAACTATTAATTTAACATTAAGCGTATAATCATATTTAACCTGCCATGTCAGAATACAATTTCTTATAGAGCCGGGGTAAAAAGCGGAAAAATCATTATACTTTGCGAAGTCTATCTCATCAGACATTAATTCCTCAACAGCATTTTTTAACTCTTCATCAGATAATTTTTCGATTTCGTCTATCGCCGGATAGGGAGTTATTCCAAGGTAAAATAATATGTCATTATGCTCTGAATCAATACTAATTAATGGTTCGCTGCTTTCCTCCAAGCCTGTGCCTGCAGTTATTGAATAATGATCAATTTTTTCATTGGTTAGTTCAGAAAGTCTGCTCTTTTTGTATACAAGGTTATAAATTTTCCCATTGATTTCAACCGAACTAAGCTTATCGGTATTATTGTTAAAAAAGTCATTTTCTTGTGATGAATCAATAATTTCACATGTATAAAGAGAAGAAGTACAACCCATATAATTAATGCATATTGCTAACATTAGGAATGTGAAGCTTAATTTTAGAAATTTTAATGCTTTCATTTTGTTGATTCCCCCTATGATAATTGATTTGTTTTCGAAATTATGACTATGGCTTTCAAACAGCAGAGCAATGTTTCCGTTATATTGTATAATGCTATCATACGAGCAGTCTGTTATGCATAATACTAATCTTTCATATAATATAACGAAAAAAAATCGAAAAGGTGTCGCGGAAATTGAAAAATATTTCAAATATTAATAAATAAATTTAAATTCACTTATAATACATTTTACAGGCCGCAAATGTTGCGCAAAAAAATAAAAATTATCATGTTTACAAATTGTTTACATTTCGCCATATTCACCGTTTCATAAATAAATTATACTGTCTCCTATTGCAAACAAAGCATTTTTGGTGTATAATAATACAATGAATGCAATTTTATAAGCATATTTTTTTATTATTTTATACTGATAAAAATAAAATTTACACACATCTCAGCTTGAAAGGAAACCTTTATGGAAATCAAAAAAATAAGCAATGGTGTTTTCGATGACAAAAAGCCGTACATACTTACAATTGTAATGGATGGAGTCGGACTTGCGCCTGCAAGCGAAGGCAATGCGGTTACGCTCGCAAAGACACCTACCCTTGACAGGATAATGGCAACATACCCGATGGTATCGCTCCAGGCACACGGTGTTGCCGTCGGGCTTCCGTCGGATGAAGATATGGGCAATTCAGAGGTTGGCCACAACGCGCTCGGGGCAGGTCAGGTTTTTGCGCAAGGTGCAAAGCTTGTTTCCACTGCAATTGAAAGCGGTAAAATGTTTGAAGGCAAAACCTGGACGGACATAGTGGCAAACTGCAAAACAAACAACTCAACACTCCACTTTATCGGTCTGTTCTCGGACGGTAATGTGCATTCACATATAGACCATCTTAAAGCAATGCTTGTCAGAGCAAAGGCTGACGGTGTCAAAAAGGCTCGTGTTCACATACTGCTCGACGGCAGAGATGTCGGAGAAACAAGTGCGCTTGATTATGTTGTTCCCTTCGAGGCATTCCTCGCAGAGCTGCGTGATGCTTCCTACGATGTTGAGATTGCATCGGGCGGTGGCAGAATGAGCATAACAATGGACAGATATGAAGCCAACTGGAACATGGTCAAGGAAGGCTGGAAAACTCACGTTCTTGGTGAAGGCAGACAGTTTGCAAGCGCTGAGGAAGCAATTACAACTTATCGCAGTGAAAGCAAGGTTATTGACCAGGACCTCCCGTCCTTTGTTATTGCAGAAAACGGACAGCCTGTCGGCAAAATTGTTGACAACGACAGCGTTATTTTCTTCAACTTCAGGGGCGATAGAGCCATTGAGATATCTAAGGCATTTGAGGCTGACAGCTTCACCTACTTTGACAGAGGCACCCGCCCGAAGGTTATGTATGCCGGTATGCTACAGTATGACGGTGACGCACACATCCCGAGCAGGTTCCTTGTAAATCCGCCCGAAATCAGCAATACCTTCGGGGAGTTTCTTGCAAAAGCCGGCGTTGCACAGTTTGCTGTTTCCGAAACCCAGAAATACGGTCATGTAACCTACTTCTGGAACGGTAACCGCAGCGGCAAATTCTCGGAGGAACTTGAAGATTATCTTGAAGTTCCGTCAGATGTTGTTCCGTTTGAGCAGCGTCCCTGGATGAAATGCGCTGAAATAACAGACAAGCTTATCGAGGCTCTCAGAAGCGGAAAGTATCAATTTCTGCGTGTAAATTTCCCCAACGGCGACATGGTCGGGCACACGGGTGTACTCCGCGCAGCTATCATTTCAATGGAAGCACTCGACCTCTGTCTGGGCAGAATCCTCAGCGTTGTTGACGAAGTCGGCGGTATTGCAATAATCACAGCCGATCACGGAAACGCAGACGAGATGTACGAGATAGACAAAAAAACAGGAGCCGCAAAACGTGATAAAGACGGCAAGCCGAAGGCTAAGACCGCACACACCCTCAACCCGGTTCCCTGCATTTTCTACGATAATACAAGCAAAGATAAATACACTGTTGTTGACGGCAAATACGGACTTGCGAACATTGCCGCAACCGTAACAACACTGATGGGTTATAAACCGCTCGATGTATGGAAAAAAAGCATCGTCGAACTGAAATAAATATTTATCAGAAAGGGTTCCATAATGTTATTAAGAGCGATACAATCAGGTAATCTGATGGAAATGCTGCCCTATATTTTAGTTTCATTGCCATGTGTTCTTATTGCATCTACAATACATGAATTATCCCATGCATATGTTGCATATAAACTCGGTGATCCAACTGCCCGCAATCTCGGGAGATTAACTCTTAATCCTGCAAAGCATATAGACCCCATCGGATTAGCTTTACTTATTTTTGTCGGCTTCGGTTGGGCAAAACCTGTACCCATAATAACGAGAAATTTTAAAAAACCCCGCCGTGATATATCTCTCGTGTCAATTGCCGGTCCACTTTCGAACTTTCTGATGGCATTTATAATAATGTTAATTTTATATATCTTAGGCATATTTCATATTAACATGTTTGTATTATCAGAATATGGTATCACCGGTAGCTTTACTGATAAATTATTGTATCTTTTTAGCTATATGTTTATCTATTTAATTAAAATTAATATTGTTCTCGGAGTATTTAATCTATTTCCAATACCTCCGCTGGACGGTTCAAAATTATTAATATCCGCATTACCTCAAAAAGCCGCTTATTATGTTGTAAGGTATGAAAGATATATTCAAATAGGTTTTTATATTTTATTATTTATGGGTGGTTTTAGTGGTATAATATGGTTCTTCGGTGATGCGGTTTTATCTGCTTATATTTCGTTTTTCAATTTGATATTTTCACCGTTTATGTGATATTCTATGGAAACACTCAGAATAGAAATCGAAAAGTATGAAGGACCGCTTGATCTGCTGCTTACGCTTATCTCAAAGCACAAAATCGATATACTCGATATTCCCATTTCGAATATTGCAGACCAATACATGGAGCATATCGAAGCGATGAGAAGTCTGAATATGGACATTGCAGTCGAGTTTATCTATATGGCGGCAGAGTTGATGCTGATAAAATCGAAAATGCTATTACCCAAGAATGATGAAGAAGACCCAAGAAAGCCTTTGGTTGATGCATTGCTCGAATATCAGAGAGCAAAGTCTACAGCGGAATTTCTCAAAATAAGATCAGAAAAATACTTCGACCGCTTTGCAAAGCAGCCTGATATAATTGAGCTTCCATATGAAAGACCGCATGAAAAGGAACAGCTGATTGAAGCCTTTGAAAGAATATACTCAAGGTTGGCTGCAAAGTCCGAACAGAAAAACGAACTGTTTGAAAACCTTTCGAACAAAAGGGAGTATTCGATTGAAGAAAAGACAATTTGGCTGTTACGCAGATTATACAGGATAAAAAAAGTTGATTTTGATGAGCTGTTTAAACAAATCAATTCCATAAATGAGCTTTGCGCAGCATTCCTGGCACTTTTACAGTTGATAGGAAACGAAAGAATTGATATCAGCCGAAAGCCCGGCACTAATACTATTTATGTAGCCTTGAAATTTCCCGAAAGGAAGTAAAAACCGATGGACATCACCTTGAACGGAAATCCGACAATTGAATCAGCAGATATTGAAATGCTTGCCGGTGCTGTTGAGGCAATGCTCTTTTCGGCAGGCTCGCCTGTTCCGATAGAACGGCTCTGCAGTATACTTGCAGTAACCGAAGCAGAGTTATATAAAGCAAGACATATACTTGAGAAACGCTACCGTCAAACAAACAGCGGTATTGGCATAATACTTCTTGAAGGCTCATTGCAGCTTTGCACAAAGCAGGAATTCGCACCCTATGTCAAGGCAGTGCTGGAGCTGAAGAAGCTACCTCCGTTATCGAAGGCATCTCTTGAGGTGCTAGCGATAATAGCATACAACCAACCTGTAACACGCGTTTTTATAGAACAGGTCAGAGGTGTAGACTCTGCATCAATAGTTTCATCGCTCTGCGATAAAGGTCTGATACGCGAGGATGGCACACTTGATGCACCCGGCAGACCTACACTGTTTGTTACAACCAATACATTTCTCAGATGCTTCGGGTTATCTTCATTATCCGAGCTTCCCCATTCGTCCGAAAATGGGTTAATGCAAATGACCGGTGAAGAATTCACCGAACAACAGACGATTGATGATCTGCTGACGGGCAGCATACCGGAAACGGGTATAACCGATAAAGGTGTTGAGTTATAATGACATTTTTGTATATTTTAATTGCTTTTTTTATTTTGATTGGTGTTCTGATGTTTATCAGACTGTCAGTCACAGTTTCTTATACAGACAATGTTTCAGTAATACTTAAGATTGGATTTATTAAATTCGACATGGGGAAATTTTCAACAAAGGCTCATAAAGAAAAAAAGCCGACAGCTGAAAAAAAACCTAAAAAAGCGAAAGAAAAGGAACCCGCAGAACCGAGAAAACCTCTGAATGTGAGCGATGTTATCAAGCTTATCAACGACGTTCTGATGTCGTTGATAAAAAAATTTCTTGGTTATCTGCGGATAGATAAATATAATATATCAGTCACTGTTGCAACAGGAGATGCTGCGACAACAGCAATTATGTACGGTGCGGCAACCGGTGCGTTGTATTCGTTGACTGCAATACTTACAACACTAAAACCGAGAAGGAAAAAAGGCGTATACAATGCTGAAGTTATCCCGGACTTCATCGGTGAAAAATCATCAATCAAAGCATCAATATCCCTCTCACTGCTTATGTGGCAGGCACTGGTATGCACAGTAAAGGGCGGTAGCGGATTCTTAAAATTCTATTCTAAGAGAAATAAAAATGGCAATACTACTATATGAAAATAACAAACTAATTTAACCAGCCATTTGATGAATAACTTATTATTTACGGTTTTTTATCGAATGACAAAATAAAATTTATTTGTTGGTATAATATAAATTATAAAAAATTCAGAAGATTGAAAGGAAAGGTTATGGCAATGAACGAAACTCCGATAAAACAAATGATTGAAGCAGCTCTGAGCAATATAAAGAATGTTGCTGACGCTAACACAGTAATCGGTACACCTATTATTGTCAATGAGAATATTACAGTTATCCCTTTTTCGAAGGTTTCGGTAGGCTTTGCATCGGGCGGCAGTGATTTCGGTGGTAAAGCTCCCGATAAATCAGCGAACTTTGCCGGAGGCAACGGTGCAGGCGTTACTGTTATTCCGCTCGGATTCATTATCGCAGCTTACGGTGATGTGCGTGTCATCGACCTGAAATCTCCGTCAAGCTTTTCTGCTCCCTCCGACCCTGTCAATAAAACTATCGACACGGTTAACGGACTTATTGACCGCATGCCCGATATAATTGAAAAAATCAAATCAGTCCTACCAAACAAAAATAAGAAAACCGTTGAAGTTGAAACGGATATTACAGACGAAGAATAATAGTTCCATATAACATATAATTCCCCTGAAAGCTATATAAATTATTAATATAAAACTAAAAAATGAATTACATCAGCCATTCTATAAAAACCTATAATTTTCGGTTTTTATAGAATGATAAAACAGAGATTCATTTGTTAGTTTGATATTTGTTATCACAAAGGGGATGTATGATCTTGAAACCCGAATATATTAAAAAGCTACTGATTATTGGCGCTTGCTTTATTATCACTGCATTATTGATTCTGTCGTTTGTTCCGCTTTTTTCTCCGGAGCTTGCTTGTTTCGCAGGTTATTCAGCTAACAACAGCGATGAACCGCTACAATTATGTTATGATATAGCAACCGGATTCCCGCTTGAAACAACCGCAAAGTCTGTCATGCTCATCGATATGGAATCGTTGCATGTTCTAACCTCGCTTAACCCGAACGAAAAGTTAGGAATGGCAAGCACAACGAAAATAATGACTGCACTCGTTGCACTCGATTTGCTTCCTTTATCAAAGAAAATCACAATCCCGAAGGAAGCTGTCGGTATTGAAGGTTCGTCAATATATCTGCTTGAGGGCGAAACACTGACGACCGAAGAATTGCTGTATGGTCTGCTTTTAGAGTCGGGCAACGATGTTGCAACGACACTTGCAATAGCTGCATGCGGTGATGTTGTTAGCTTTGTTGACAGGATGAACCGGAAGGCAGCTGCACTCGGACTTAAAAATACACACTTTTCAAATCCGCACGGACTGTCGGATGACAACCACTACACAACCGCTGAGGACCTTGCAACACTGACAGCAGTTGCTATGCGAAATGATATATTCAGAAAAATCGTTTCCGAGAAGAAAAAGACAATACCCTATGATGGAGTTGAAAACGGCAGAATACTTGTCAACCATAACAAACTGCTGAGTTCCTTTGAAGGTGCTGTAGGAGTCAAAACAGGTTATACCAAAGCAACCGGCAGATGCCTGGTCACAGCTGTAAGGAGAAACGGACAGACACTGATTGCAGTTACTCTCGATTGCTCAAACGACTGGGCAATACATAAGCAGCTGCACGATTGGGGCTTCGAGAACTACCAAGGAAAAACTCTTGTCGGTATAATGGATCACAGCTACAGGGTGAATGTTGTAGGTGGTGAAAACGATTCTGTTATATGCCAGAATACAGCAGAAGCTTATGTTTGTGTCCCTGCTGACAGTGAGATAACATCAATAATATCACTTCCGCAATTTATATATGCTCCCGTATATGAAGGTGATCCAATCGGCAAGGTAACATATTATACAGATAGCAGGATAATATATGAGCTGCCGCTGGTAGCTACAGATAATATAAGACTAAAGAAAATAAATTTTTGGAGAAAACTATTTAATGGCTGAAGAAAGAATACAAAAATATCTTGCTGCCGCGGGAATTTGTTCACGTCGTGAAGCTGATGCTGCAGTTTCTGAAGGAAAAGTTAAGGTCAACAACAAGACTGCCGTTATCGGACAAAAGGTTATCGAAGACGATATAATCGAATTCCGCGGTGAAGTTGTCGGTGAAAAGGAACGCAAGGTATATTATATGCTGAATAAACCGGCAGGCTATGTGACAACAATGGATGACTCACATGCTGAAAAATGCGTTGCTGATCTGTTTGGAGGCATAGAATTCAGAGTTTATCCTGTCGGAAGACTTGACAGAGCATCACAAGGACTTCTGATTTTAACAAACGACGGCGAGCTTGCTCTCAGGCTAACGCATCCACGTTACCATGTCGAAAAAGTATATATTGTCACAGTAAAGGGTGAAATTACCTCGTATATGCTGAATCATCTGATGGCAATCGATAAAATAGAAGGCGAAAAAATAAAGCCTGTTAAGGTGACGATTGAATACCGCAATTCGAAATCAACAACACTTAAGTTTATCCTTAACGAAGGCAGGAACCGTCAGATTCGCAAGATGTGCGCTATGGTTAAGTTAGAAATTTCCGAACTCAAAAGAGTTGCAATCGGTGATTTAAAGCTTGGCAACCTGCAACCCGGAGCAATCAGAAAGCTGACCAAAGACGAAGTAAATTATTTAAAAGGACGAGTTGGATCTAATGCTTAGAATATCACCGATATTTGAAATAAACAGTAAACGCAGACTTTGTGAGCTTTGTTGCACCGTATCCGACGACAATGCACTCACATATTCAATAAACGAAGATGAAAAAGAAATCGGTGTCTGTCAGTTCAAACTGACGGCTGATGGTGGAGAAATTCTCGTTCTGCGTAATAAAGAAGATTATGATGACGAGGATTCATTAATCATTGCCGGTAGAGCGGTACTAAATTTCATTGAGAAAAACGCAACAAAAAAAGCAATATACCTGGATAAAGCAACCCCGAATACAGCAAAAAGGCTGGGATTCATCGATGGCAAGCTTAATCTTGAGGGCTATTTCGACAACTGCTGCGGCAGCTGTAAACACTAAATAAAATAATTCTGAAACGGAGCTTTATATGTTAACAAGCAAACAAAGAGCATATTTGCGTTCAATCGCTGCAAATTTAGATACTATCATTCAAGTCGGGAAAAATGGGATGAACGACAATGTTGTTCAAACGATTGATGCTGCACTGACTGCAAAGGAGCTTATCAAGGCTCGAGTTTTTGAAGCCTCACCACTCACCTCGAGAGAAGCTGCGAAAATTCTCGCTGAACGTACAGCTGCTGACATTGTTCAGGTTATCGGTACCCGCTTTGTACTGTACCGCCCTGCAAAAGAACCAATAATTGTACTGCCCAAATGAAGCTGTTGGGTATTTTTGGCGGTACTTTCAATCCGCCTCACATCGGTCATTATCGTGCAGCGAAAGCATTTAATGATGAATTTAAACTTGACAAGCTTATTATAATGCCAAGTAACATCCCCCCGCATAAAATGATAGATAAGAACAGCCCCTCACCGGAACAAAGATATGAGCTTTGCAGGCTTGCTTTCAATACACTAGGTGAGGTGTCAAATTTTGAGCTTTCGAACAACAGCACTTCCTACACATATAATACTGTACGTCACTTTGAAGAGCTGTATCCCGAACACAAAATTGTACTTTGTATCGGTGATGATATGCTGTTCATTTTTGAAAAATGGTATAGGTTCAAATATCTGCTGACTCATGTTAAGCTTGCTGTCACAAACCGCTCGCAACTGCCCGAAAAGCAATTATCAGATGAGTGTGAACGACTAAGAAACAAATACAAAGCAGATATAATGGTACTTGTATATACACCAACTGTAATTTCATCAACAGAAATAAGGGCTGAGTTGAAATCAGGTAAAAATATAGAAAATTATCTCGACAAGAGGGTTGTCGATTATATAAAAGCAAATAATTTATATCAATAAATATTAAGGAATTAAAATGTACAATTTTGATGCAATGATTGCAGCTGTACCTGAACGGCGTATGAATCATACTCTGGGAGTATGTGATACTGCCGCCAGGCTTGCAAAAACACACTTCCCTACCTTAAACATCGAAGAAGTGAAAGCGGCTGCCATACTTCATGATATAACAAAATATCTGACACGCGACGAACATATACGACTATGTCAGGAATATAACATAACACTAGATGAGCTCACACTGAATTCGGATCGGGTATTGCATCAAATTACAGCTGCTGCCGTTGCGAAAAGCAGGTTCGATATATCCGATGCGGTTTACAATGCAATACGCTGCCACACAACCGGAAGTCCCGATATGCAACCGCTTGATATGGTAATATTGTTTGCTGACTACATTGAGCCAAACAGAAAATATGACGGGTGTACAGAGCTAAGACAATACTACGACACACTGCTCCAAAACTGTGATCCATTCGTGCTTGAAAAATCAATTATCAAGGCTCTCGGAATGACAGTTATCGAGATTATGGAGCGTGATGAGCTTTTACATCCACATACAATAATAGCAAGAAACTCTATGATACTCAAAATAAATCGATTATCGAAAGGAAATAACGAATGAATTCTATTAATATACATGAAAACGAGGCAAGACAAAAAGCAATCGAGCTTGGAAAGCTTGTTGTGAACGCACTTGACTCAAAGAAAGCAAATAATATAATGCTGCTCGGGTTGTCGAAGGAGACTGTTATAGCCGATTGCTTTGTCATTGCAACCGGTACTTCCTCAACACATATAAAATCACTTGCTGATGAGGTCGAATTCAAGCTGTTCGAAACCCTCCAGATCAAACCCAGCCATATCGAAGGCTTCGGTAACTCTTCCTGGATTTTGATGGACTATGGCACAGTGATTGTACACATATTCACCAAAGATGCCCGCGAATTCTATAACCTTGAACGACTATGGGTTGATGCTGAAAATATTCCGGTTGAAACCATAGAACAGTAATTAAGTTACAGAATAAACAAAAAGGAAATGATATAAATGAAATATGATTATAAAGCCATAGAAAAAAAGTGGCAGGATAAATGGGAAGAAAAGAAGGCATTTAGAGTTGAGGTTGACAAAAGCAAGCCCAAATACTATGCGCTCGTTGAATTCCCATATCCGTCAGGTGCAGGTCTTCATGTCGGTCACCCGCGGTCTTATACGGCAGTTGATATTATTGCACGCAAACGTCGTATGCAGGGCTATAATGTTCTGTTCCCCATGGGATGGGATGCTTTCGGGCTTCCTACTGAGAACTTTGCGATTAAAAATCACATACATCCAAAAATTGTAACCAAAGATAATGTTGCACGTTTTACATCTCAATTAAAATCATTCGGTCTTTCCTTCGACTGGTCAAGGGAAATCGATACAACCGATCCCAACTACTACAAATGGACACAATGGATTTTTCTTCAGCTTTTCAAGCATGGTCTGGCATACAAAAAAGAAATGGCAGTAAACTGGTGTACATCCTGCAAGGTTGTTCTTGCAAACGAAGAGGTTGTTAACGGGACCTGTGAACGCTGCCACAGCGAAGTTATCCGCAAGGTCAAGAGCCAGTGGATGCTCAAAATCACCGAATATGCCGACAGACTTATCGACGACCTCGAAACAGTTGACTATATTGAGAGGGTTAAGCTTGCCGAAATCAACTGGATCGGCCGTTCATACGGTGCTGATGTTGACTTTACAACCACTGCCGGAGATAAGCTCCGTGTTTATACAACCCGTCCCGATACGCTTTTCGGTGCAACTTATATGGTTATCTCACCCGAACATCCTTATATTGAAAAATGGGCTGATAAACTCACAAATTATAACGATATAATTGCATACAGAGAAGAAGCTGCAAAAAAGAGCGATTTTGAAAGAACAGAACTTGTCAAGGACAAGACAGGAGTAAAGCTTGAGGGTGTAACAGCAATAAACCCTGTTACAAACGAAGAGATTCCGATTTTTGTTTCCGATTATGTACTTATCACATATGGAACAGGTGCGATTATGGCGGTTCCTGCACACGATACCCGTGACTTTGAATTCGCGAAGAAATTTAACCTCCCAATAGTTGAGGTTGTTGCGGGCGGAAATATCGAAGAAGAAGCATTCACCGATGTTGAAACAGGTGTTATGATAAATTCGGGCTTCCTTAATGGACTTGAAGTCAAGGAAGCAAAGAAGAAAATCACTGAATACCTTTCTGAAAAGGGTATCGGTACACCCAAGATAAATTTCAAGCTTCGCGACTGGGTATTCTCAAGACAGCGTTATTGGGGAGAACCTATTCCGCTGGTTTATTGCGAAAAATGCGGTTGGCAACCAATACCCGAGTCAGAGCTTACGCTCACATTACCTGAGGTTGAATCATACGAGCCGACAGACAACGGTGAATCTCCGCTTGCAAACATGACCGACTGGGTGAATACAACCTGTCCGAAGTGCGGTGGTGCTGCAAAGAGAGAAACAGATACAATGCCTCAGTGGGCAGGCTCATCCTGGTATTTCCTGCGTTATTGCGATCCGAAGAACAGTGATTTTCTTGCTTCAAAAGAAGCGCTTGACTACTGGATGCCGGTTGACTGGTACAACGGTGGTATGGAGCATGCGACACTTCATATGCTTTACTCACGCTTCTGGGCGAAATTTTTATATGATATTAAAGTAATAAATTGCATTGAACCGTATAAAAAGCGTACCTCTCAGGGAATGATACTCGGTGAAGACGGTGAAAAGATGTCAAAGTCGAGAGGAAATGTTATCAATCCCGATGATATCATCAATAGTTATGGTGCAGATACATTAAGGCTTTACGAGATGTTTGTCGGCGATTTTGAGAAGACAGCTACATGGTCATCTCAGAGCATCAAAGGTTCAAAACGTTTTCTTGAAAGATTCGATAGTCTGTCCGATATGCTCAAGGATAAAACAGATCTTTCAATTGAACAGGCATTTCACCGCACAATCAAGAAGGTTACTCTTGACATCGAAGATATGAAGTTCAACACCGCCATCGCCGCAATGATGTCTCTGATGAACGATATCTACAATGCCGGCGGTCTTGACAAGCATTATCTTGAAGTGTTCACCAGAATGCTCGCTCCGTTTGCACCACATATTTGCGAAGAGATGTGGGAAAGACTCGGGCATAACGACTTTGTTTCGTTTGCAGCCTTCCCAGAGTATGACGAAGAGCTGACAAAGGTTGCATCTGCCGAAATTGCAGTCCAGATCAACGGCAAACTCAAGGGCGTAATCACAATGAATGTCGGCAGCAGTGAGGCAGATGTGTTTACCGTAATCGGGAAAACCGAAAAATTTACGGCAGCGCTTGAAGGTAAAACAATCGTTAAAAAGATCTATATCCAGGATAAAATATTTAATATAGTCGTCAGATAATCTGATTTATATCTTTCTTAGCTGAAAGTTTTATTGATTCGGCTTAAGTCAGTTTATTTGGCTTAAGCCGAATTCTGCCTTATTTGCAGAAAAGATAAAACTATATGTCTAAAATTTATTTTTAGGACTGGAAAGAGAGTTATGAAAGAGAAATTTGTAATAAACGGTATGAGTTGTGCGGCTTGTGCATCAAAGGTCGAAAAAGCAGTTGCAAAAGTTGAAGGCGTCGAAAATGTGGGTGTCAATCTGCTTGCCGGTAGTATGACAGTTGCATTCAATGATAATGTTGACAGCAAGGTGATAATGGATGCGGTATCTAAAGCAGGTTACGCAGCATCAGTCGCAAATGTCAGTCAAACATCAGTAAAAAAAAATCAACCTATGATCGGTGATGAACACACCAGCGTCAAGACACGGCTCACTGTTTCGATAGTATTTCTGATCCTTCTCATGTATCTGGCGATGGGGCATATGATTTCATTGCCTCTTCCCTCTTTTCTGAGCGGGAACGAAAACATGCTGTCGAATGCATTGTTACAGTTTCTGCTTTCGCTTCCTATTGTTTTTGTAAACAGAGAATATTACAGCCGGGGATTCAATCTGCTTTGGAAACGCAGTCCTAATATGGATACATTAATTGCCCTTGGTTCAGGCGCAGCGCTTACTTACGGTGTGTTCGCCCTATTTATGATGAGCTACGCTTATGGTCATAATGATTTACACACAGCACACAAGTATGCTGCGGATCTTTATTTTGAATCGGCAGCAACCATACTGACATTAATTACAGTCGGTAAATATATCGAAGCACGTTCAAAGAACAAAACCGCTAATGCATTGACAAAATTAGTCGGGCTGGCACCAAAAACAGCAACTGTTGTCCGTGACGGCAAAGAAATTACAATCCCAACCGAGGAGTTAACCGTTGGTGACACTGTTATTGTATTACCCGGACAGAGTATTCCTGCTGACGGTGTAGTCATCGAAGGAAATGCGGCAGTTGACCAGTCTGCAATAACCGGCGAAAGTGTTCCGGTTGACAAATCGGTTGGAGATGAGGTAATTGCCGCTACTGTCAACAAAAACGGATATATAAAATTCACCGCAAAGCGTGTCGGAAATGATACAACCTTCTCAGAAATCATCCGGTTGATGGATGAAGCTGCATCCTCAAAGGCACCGATTGCACGGCTTGCCGATAAAATCAGCGGCATTTTTGTGCCGATTGTAACCGGTATTGCGATTTTATCCGCAATTGTCTGGCTAATTCTCGGAAAACCCTTTGAATACGCACTTTACACTGCGATCGCAGTGCTTGTCATAAGCTGTCCCTGCGCGCTCGGACTTGCGACACCTGTTGCGATAATGGTCGGCACAGGCAGAGCAGCAGCAAACGGCATACTTGTCAAAAGTGCAGCGGCACTTGAGAGACTTCACAAGGTTGACACTGTTGTGATGGACAAGACAGGCACAATTACGATTGGTACTCCCTCAGTCACCGACATTGTAACAACAGGTATAAATAAAAATGCATTTTTACGCATTGCAGGCTCACTGGAACGGCAATCAGGGCATCCGCTTGCAGAGGCTGTATGCAGGTATACCGATGGAAACGCGATTGTGTTATACCCAGTTACACAATTCACCGAAATTGCAGGCAGAGGTGTCAGCGGAACAATAAATAACACTGCTGTAATCGGCGGAAACGCTGCCTTTATGCGTGAAAGCGGTATAGACATATCTACAATAACCGAATCTACAAAGCTGTATACCTCGCAAGGTAAAACACCGCTATATTTTGCAGAAAACAGCAGACTGCTCGGAGCGATCTTTACTGCCGACACAATAAAGCCCGAAGCAAAGGAATCGGTTGCAGAACTGAAACGGATGGGGTTGAATGTTGTTATGCTGACAGGAGACAACAACGCCGCTGCCGAATATGTTCGCTCCAAGCTTGACATAGACAAAGCAATTGCCGAGGTACTGCCTCAAGAAAAGGAAAGACATGTCCGTGAGCTGGTTGAACAGAAGCACACTGTTGTCATGGTCGGCGACGGTATCAACGATGCACCCTCGCTTGCTCGTGCTGATGTTGGTATTGCAATCGGCGCAGGTACGGATATTGCCATCGAAGCGGCCGATATAGTATTGATGAAGAGCCGCCTGACCGATGTTGTCACTGCAATAAAGCTGAGCCGCTCGGTTATAAGGAATGTCAAACAAAATCTATTCTGGGCGTTTATATACAATCTCATAGGCATTCCGCTTGCTGCCGGTGTTTTCACACCTATTTTTGGTTGGCAGCTCAGCCCGGTGTATGCCGCTGCTGCAATGAGCCTCAGCTCGCTGTTTGTGGTCGGTAACGCATCAAGACTGTACGGATTCAAACCGTTCAGATTGAAAATCAAAGAGATTCCGCAAGAAATTATTCCTGAGGAAAACGAAATTAGAAAGGAAGAGACAGAAACCATGAAAAAGATACTCAAAATAGAAGGAATGTCCTGCAACCACTGCAAGATGGCGGTTGAAAAAGCACTTAACGCACTTGAAAATGTAACTGCTGCTGTTGATCTCGCAAATAAGCAAGCAGAGCTGACAATCACCGGCGATGTCAGCGAAAAGCTGATAGTCGATACAGTCAACGAGCTTGGGTATGAAGCAAGATTCTAATACTGTTTCTAAATCGAATTAGTATAATATTCAAAAACTCAACCATTTAAAAGCAATACTCTAAACGACGGTTATGAAAAACGGTGTAGTCAACATGTCTGCATCGTTTTTCTTTTGGAATCTACCCATACAGATTCTATACTTGCTAAAAGATAAGATGTGTGATATACTTAATGGAAAAATATTTATATTTAGCGTTAGGAGACATCATGGATTTCAGAAAAGTTTTTGATAGCATCCCAGAAAAATTTGATAAATGGAGACCGCGTTATTGCGATGAACTTTTTGCGGACTTAATAGAATACGCAAAGCTTGACTCTGAAAAAATTGCACTTGAAGTCGGCCCCGGTACAGGTCAGGCCACCGAGCCTGTATTAAAGACAGGTTGTTCGTATTTAGCGATTGAATTAGGTGAAAACTTTACGGAGTTTATGACAAATAAGTTTAGCCATTATAAAAATTTTCATATCATAAATGCTGACTATGAAACTTATGATTTAAAAAGTAACAGCTTTGATTTGGTATATTCAGCCGCAGCTTTTCAATGGATACCAGAGAAAGTCGGATATCCCAAAGCGTACGATATATTAAAAAGCAGCGGAACGTTTGCTATGTTTATGATGCGCCCCGATATCCAACCCGGTGGTGGGTATACTGACGAGCCACTTTATACCAAGATACAGGAAGTCTATTCTGAGTTTTTTCATCCGGAAACAGAATATAAATGCCAATTGAATTATGATGCACGTGATAAATACGGTTTTATTGATCTTGAATGTCGTGAATATCATAAAACAAGAGTATATAATGCTGATGATTATGTTTCATTAATCGGAACTCACTCAGACCATTTAACACTGCAAGAACCATACAAAACAAAGTTTTTTGAAGGAATACGAGATGTAATTCTTAGTTTTGACGATAAAATAACTCTATATGATAAAATAACAATGTATCTGGCGAAAAAGCCATAAATGATATGAGTTTTTCTTGCATATTTTCATTCTATATAGTAACATAAGAGTATAATATTTGAAGGGAAGGTAACTTTATGCAAAATAAGCTTAAGTTAATATCAGGAGCTGTTATAATTCTTGTTGTTCTGTTTGCATTTTCGTCGTGTTTCTTACTGAAAAATGAAAAGCTTGATACTGTGACAAATAATCTGCTTGTTGCTCTTGTTGATGAAGATACTGACGCAATTGAAGCGACCCTGCACCCCGACTGACATTCTTGATGATATTGATGATTTTTATGAGAGTCTCGATAATGCCGGAATTGAGCTTGAAGGCGAAATTAAAAATCTTACCCCCACATATCGCGGTTTCAACTCAAGTGTTGGCACCAACGGAACTCAAAAAACCACAGAATCTACATATACTGTAGAAATCGGTGATGATAGATATCAAATAAAAATATACACACTCGAAGACAACGGCGGTTTCGGTATAACCGGATTCACAATTGATAAATTCAAAAATAGCGAGTCATCGAAATAATTGTAAAGGGCATTCCATACAAAACGGAATGCTCTTATTTTTATGATTCAGTTACAATATCATGCGGTTGGATTATCAATGCTTTCTGTTCGTTCAGTAGCAGTAGTAGAATTGATGTCAATACACCCGACAACAACATAACCGTAAAATCCCATGGTGAGAATGGTATTTCACTGATAGGAGTAAACAAAAATCCCGTTCCGAAGATGTACAGCTTCCCGTCCATCAGTACCAGCTCACCGACGTACATTGCCACAGTCGTTGCGACAGCGATTAAGCTGGGTAGTATAATCGACAGGAATTTGTGTTTTCTGAAAAGCATACATCCGAAATATACACCGAAGGTGATTCCATATACGATAAAGAACACACTCATCAGAAATGCCGATATCGGTGCGATATTTATTTCACCTGTCCTGTAAAATGCAGTGAAGCATGCGAGTATGCATAAGCTGACAAATACAACGACACTGATTAATTGTGCAATTAACGGTCTTCTCTTTTCATAATTACCAATTCCAAACATTCTTGTAAATCCATAAATAAGTCCGATTGTTGTCAGCAAATACAGGAGTTCCTGTTGTTTTATAAATTGTTTGGTAAACCTGTGGGGTTGCGACACAAAGACTGAGTTGCTAGGATTCAAGCGGTACTGCTATTTTTTCGATTGTTGTTTCATATGTATAGCCTGTGATAACCTTGATCTGCTCCAAGCCGATTTCACTTAACCAGAATGCGGCAACACCGAGTACAGAACCGGCAACCATTGAGTATTTCTTGAACAGCTTATACAGCAGAGGAAACAAAACCGCGACAACCAAAATACCGATACACATTGGTGTGTATGGTATTATGTACTTGGGGTAGTTGGCAACCTCAATTGCTCCGTTTTCGATATATGCGTTGAGTGTTTTGATACCCATATAAATCGGGTATGCTGATGCTGCAAGCAATAATAAAAGAGAACTGAAATAAAAAATCCAATACTTTTTTTTGATCATTTATAAAACCTCCATGTTAATTTTATACAGCTGCGTTTGTCAGCAGAATATATGCGATTGCAGCGGCAAATGCAATAAAACATACTGTTGAAAAGACGGTTGCTTGTTTATATGACAGAATGTTTTCGATACGAATCTTTGTCTTTGCTCCACCGAAGGTCGACACAAATATTGTTCGTTTCGCCTCGCAGTTGAAAATTGCTGTTGCATAGCTCTTTCTTTTTTCTTCACCGCAGTGTTTCAATACCCTCTCGTCACAGGCAATTTCGTTGTCAATTAAGAAGTACTTCAGACAAATCCACGTTATCGGGTTGAACCAGTGCAGGCAGGCTGTCAGCACTGCTATAAAGCGGACAAGGTTATCAAGACGTCTGATGTGTGTATTTTCGTGTAGAAAAATGAATTCCATATCCGATTCGTTTACATTCTGTGGAAGAATTATTTTAGGTCTGAATATACCGTATACGGCAGGCGAATCGATTTTTTTAGATATGTATATGTTATCTCTGATATGCACTGAGTCCTTTATCGCAGCCATTGTTGTGATGTAAAGAAACAGCTGAGTCAGAAATGCAGCACAAAACCCGATTATCCAGACGGTTGCTGCAATATTAAATATATTTTCGAGCAGACTGGTTTTGTATACGATCGGGAAATATCTCTCGGCTGTTTGAAGCATATTTGTCATTGTTATTATCGGAAAAGCCACCGGCTCATATACAACCACGGTTTTAATCGCATATTTTGCCACTAAATTCATGATACTGAACCTGCTTTCGATGATGAACGGAATCGTAAAACGTATAAACGGTATTGCCCACAAATAACAAATGACCGAACGAGGTATAGCTCTGATTTTACGCAGTAATAGGATGAAGATGCCGGCTGCACCTCCAATTATGCTCATATTCAGAACCCAGAAGAATACTCCGCTCATATCAATATAACCCTTCTAAATATGCTTATCTATCATCTCGCGAAGCTCATCGATTTCCTCTTTTGTCAGCTTTTTGTCATCAAGCAATGCTGCAAAAAACGCTTTTTTTGAGCCGCCGAACAGCTTGTCGATGAGTGACTTTGTTTCTGTTTTGACAACTTCGCTTTTTGATACGGTTGTAGTACAGACAAAATTCGGCTCAGTCCGTACCACTGCATTTTTGTAAATCAATTTCTTGATAATTGTATAGGTTGTATTCTTGTTCCAGCCTATTTGTTCACCGGCGACTGCTGCTACCTGTTTCGCTGTAACAGGCTCGTTCGCCCATATAATTTCCATGACTTTTAACTCGCTGTCAAATACTTTGATCTGATCCATTTCTTTTATTCCCTCTCCAACTATTATTATAGTATACATACTATCACAATAGTTTTTCTTTGTCAAGAAATTTATCAAAAATTCCATACAGCAAAGTAAAAAGGACGGTTTGCCCGTCCTTTTCCGAATCTTGATCTATATTCGAACCATGCATATCCTGCACTGTTAACTAACGGTCGCAAGCCATAATAGTCGATGAAAGACCAAAATATTTGTTTTAAGCGTAGAAGTTTATTTGCTGCCCTTTAACTGATTCTCGGCGTTCTGAATCATCTTTTTAACCATTTGTCCGCCGATAGAACCTGCCTGTCTTGCAGTAAGGTCGCCGTTATAACCATTCTTAAGATTTACGCCAACTTCGCTTGCTGACTCCATCTTGAACTGTTCCATTGCGCCTTTTGCTTCAGGTACAAGTGTTCTGTTTGCCATTATTTTTTCTCCTTTTGTCATAACACAAAGTTTTGACCAGAAGTTTTATAACTTTGCGGAGCAACTTTGCTCTGGTTATATTTTTTGTTATTTTTTGATTTTTATTACAACCAATTTATGTTATAAAAAATATCAAATACAAAATGAATGATACAAGTGTAAGGTTGTTTGATAATCATAGTATTATACAACAGGAAGAAAATATGCTATATTTTTTATTGACATATATTTGAAAGCAATATATAATCATCTTACTAAATAATTATTCTTATATTATATTCAGGGAGAATTCTAATGTCAAAAAGAACAGTCAAGAAAGAACAATCAAAAGCAGTAAAAATATTTTGGAAAATCTTTATTTCATTAATCGGTATATTATTAATTTTTATTGCTATTAATGAAGTCGCCCTCGGTATATTTGGCAAAACTGCTATTGCAACTGTTTCTACACGTCGTGTCGGCGGAAGCAATAATAATGAACCACCCGAACGACAATATGACTGGTCTGTTGATTACAGTTTTATGGTTGATGGAAATGAATACAATGGTCATACAACTCACAAAGGCTCTGCAATGTCTGTGAATTATGATAATCAAGTACATTATTATTCATTTGCACCGATTATTAATTCAATTGATGCGAATGCAATACCGAGTTTTGGAACATTCATCATGATAGGTCTTGGTATTTTTCTACTTATAATAATGAACGCAGATCCAAAAAAGAAAAAACGAATAGCAATTCCTTCATTAAATAAAACTACAAAAACCGTAAAAGCACCGAGCAATGAAAATTGCGAACAAGCAAAAGACGAGCGTGTTACAATGGCATGGCTCATGAAGAACACTACTGATTATGATGACTCTGTAGAGGAATACTACCAAAACGGTTGGGATATAAATGACCCATCATGGCAATGCGAGTGCGGCGAATGGAATGAAAAAGAATTCTGTACTAAATGCGGCGAACATAAAAAATAATTCAAATAACATAAAAAACGTGAATTTGTTAAACAAAAAAACCCAAAAATATATTTTTTTATTATTTGTCAATAATGGTTCTTTTCTCCTAAACCATTTATTCGTATATCATCTAATTCGTTAGCTGTCATTACATCGGAAATAAAAAGATTCAAGTATTCGTCCGAAATACTCTGGTTCATAATTAATAAATCATCAGTGTTAACTGTAACAGGAATACCCGCATGATAGAGAGTTTTTATCGGATGGTATTTATAATCCTCAACAATGCCCAACATTACATTGCTGGTTGGACAAATATTGAGTTGTATTTTATGCCTAGATAACCAGTTCATAACAAACTCAGATTTTGCCGCAGCTATTCCATGATGAACTTCATCAAGCTCTAATTCTTCAACTGCTTCCATAACATCATCTGCTGTGCCAAATTCTCCAATATGAGCCTTTAACCTTAATGACTGTTCTTTTGCTTTTTTATAAAGTGGTATAAAATTTTTTATTGGTTGAGCAAATTCATCACAACAAACATCTATTGATTTAAAATAATTATATGATAATATTTCTTCAAGTTTACCACATTCGTTATTAACATTACAAGCTCTATCAAATGTTAACTCGGGTAAAAAAAGAGTTTTCGGAGCAAATGTTTCATTATACGATTTTAAAATATTAATAAATGATTCCATTCCACCTACAAAATTGATTTCGGAATTTGAAAAGCTCATCGAGAGAACTGTAATATTATCCATTGAGGCTTGAACAAAACCCGCCTCCCATCTTTTTAATTGCCCAGTAAATCCCGAACAATGTTTCTTTATATTTTCATTATACCATGTTTGCATATGAGATATAGAGTCAAATTTATTTGGTGGCTTATCAATATTAACATTTGCCCATTTTGCAATATAATCGACTTTTCCACTTCTACCAGCATGACTATGTAAATCACTTTTATGAAACAGAATCAACTCGTCAAGAGAACGATTTTGTAAAGCTGCCACAAATTCATTACTCATTTTATTTTCCCTTTCTAAAGACCTTATATAAGAACCTTATATAATTTATAAATATTTCTTTCTTATAATTTAATCATAATCGTATCAGCTTCAACTCTTTTTGATTTCGTTTGCTTTTGCCAATGCTTGCGCAAATGCTGACAATGTCGGTGTTTCTTTTTGTTGTGAATCAAGATATTTGCGAACTTCGTTTTTAGAAGCGCCGTCATGGTTTTCAGAAAGCCGTTTGTTGAATGAGTCATATTTTTCACGGAAACCGCAGGTATGACAAATATATATTTTCTTGTCCCCTTCACCAAAAACTTCAAGCTTTTTGTGGCAGTTGGGACAGCGAGCATTACTCAAATAGGATAGATTCTGGCGATAACCACATTCGCGGTCAGGGCAAGTAAGCATTTTGCCATGTTTACCATTGATTTCAAGCAAAAATTTGCCGCATTGCGGGCAGGGTGTGCGTGTTGCATTATCATGTCGATAGTTAGCATCACTCGCAATGACACCGCTGACAAGGTGCGTGGTATAGCTTCTGATTTCATCAGTGAAGGTCTTTTGCTGCAGAGAACCTCGACTGATAAGCGTTAATTTTTGTTCCCATTTCGCAGTAAGCTCGGGTGATCTCAAATCCTCCGGAACCAGCCCGATAAGCTGTACGCCCTTGCTTAAGGGAATAATATCTTTACCGCGGCGTTCAACATAATTCGTTGCAAAAAGCTTCTCGATTATATCAGCACGTGTTGCCGGTGTACCCAAGCCGTTTGAGGCATCCATTACAGTACGCAGCTGGTTGCTTTCGATAAATTTGCCGGGATGCTCCATCGCAGTGAGCAGTGTAGCCTCATTGTAACGCGCAGGCGGTTTTGTTTTTCCTGTGCCAAGTTTTACACGCGTTACAGTGAAGGATTGTCCTTTTTTTACGTCGGGCAGCATCTGTTCTTTTTCGTCCTCGGAATCATCATAATCCTGCACTGCGTTATCATAAATCGCTTTCCAACCCTTTTGAATAACAATCTTACCCTGGGCAGTGAAAAGCTCATCGCCGCATTCTGCTGTCAAGGTTACTTGCTCATATTCGAAATCTGAGCTGAGTACAGCAAGAAAGCGTTTAACCACCAGATCATAAACCCTGCGTTCATCATTGTCTAACTTCGCAAGCTCAACATACTGCTCGGTTGGAATAATTGCATGATGATCACTGACCTTCGTATCATCGACAAAATGTTTTGAAGCATGTATTCCCTGACGCAGTATTGCTTTTACAAAAATACTGTAAGAGCCGATGTTTATGCTGTTAAGGCGCTCAGTCAACGTCGGTACGATGTCTGTTGTAAGATAGCGTGAATCGGTGCGCGGATAAGTCAGCAGTTTGTGTTTCTCATACAACTGCTGCATAATACCCAGTGTTTGTTTTGCCGAGAAGCTGTAGCGGCGGTTAGCATCTCGCTGAAGCTCGGTCAGGTCGTATAAAAGCGGAGCTGACTCTTTTTTATGTTCACGGCGTACCTCTGTTATAGTCATTACGCCCTTTTCTATTTTATGGACAACCTCTTCCGCTCTTGCTTTGTCAAACGTACGCATCTGCATGGATTTCTTGTCTTTCCAATACATATCGAATGTCGCCAGTGAAGCTGACACTGTAAAATATTCACGCGCAGAGAATTTGCGTATTTCTTCCTCACGCTCAACGATCATAGCGAGTGTCGGAGTCTGGACGCGGCCTGCCGAGAGCTGAGCGTTGTATTTACAGGTCAAAGCGCGTGTTACATTGAGTCCGACAAGCCAATCTGCTTGTGCGCGGCAGAGTGCCGAATAAAAAAGATTGTCATATTCCCTGGCGGGACGAAGGCTTCTGAAGCCTTCTTTGATCGCCTTATCTGTCTGAGACGATATCCAAAGCCGTTTTATCGGCTTTTTAAAGCCTGCTTTTTCAATGATCCAGCGCGCAACAAGCTCGCCCTCACGTCCGGCATCGGTTGCTATTACAAGCTCTGTTACATCGGGATCACGCAGTAAATTTTTAACTGCGTTATACTGCCGCGAGGTTTCTTTTATTACAACAGTGTCGAGCTTTACGGGCAGCATCGGCAGCGTTTCAAGGTCCCACTTTTTATATTTTTCACCATAATATTCAGGGTCTGCGAGTGTGACAAGGTGACCGAGTGCCCATGTTACTATATATTCGTTTCCCGCAATACAGCCTTCACGGCTCTGTTTGCAGCCAAGAACCCTTGCAAGCTCCCTGCCAACTGACGGCTTTTCGGCTAAAACCAGTATTTTGCCCATAATAAGACCATGCCTTTCCTGATGAAGCGGAATGCTTTGGGTGGTTCGGTATATGCCGTATTTCGGTTGTGATTCTGACCGAAAACACAAAACCCCCTGTTTAAAAGATCTATCTTTCAAACTTTCTCCATACGAAATAAGAATATCGATTTATAATACTATAAATTTTCTACATTGTCAATTGATTAATTTTTTTATATATAAATCTTCGGTTTGGTATCATTTACAATGTAATATAAAACAATTTTATATTGAATTCTAATATTTTTTACTAAATTTTTATATAACTTAGACAAATAAAAAAGCAAATCAAATTTCTTAATCTGCTAATTATATTCTATATGAAACTATTAAATGAATTATCTTAGCAATTAAAAAACCTACACTGTATAGTTTTTAAAAATTAATAATATCACAATTCTTTTGTTACTTTAATATATACATCTGTCAATAAACATATGACAGGTACACATCTTCGATTGTCGGTTGTATGCTTACAGCAGTTTCAAATGGCTTTTCAACGGATAAAATTCGTAATGTAACACCGTTTTCGCTTTTAGATATATTCGTTACTTTATACTTTTGTTTGATTGCATCAACTTTGTTTTCATCGGATTCAACCGACCAAACACTTCCTTCAATTTTTTGGATCAGTTCAGCCGGCGCTGCATTCTCAATTATTACACCTTTACGAAGTATTATAATATTTTTTGCTATGTACTCAATGTCCTGTACAACATGTGTTGCAATTATAATAATTCGGTTTAGTGCAAATTGTGCAATATAATTTCTGACTGCTATTCTCTGCTTCGGATCAAGCCCTGCTGTAGGTTCATCAAGGATAAGTACCTCAGGATTTCCAAGTATAGCCTGAGCAAGCCCAAGCCTTTGCTTCATACCGCCCGAAAGCGAACCAATGCGTTTTTTCTGAACGTCAGATAGTTCAACAGCTGTTAAAATATTTTCAATCTGTATCTTTGCAGTGCTTCTATCAATATCCTTGAGTGATGCCATATAATGCATAAATTGACTTATCGTAAACGATGAATACAGACCGGGAAACTGCGGCATAAACCCAAGCTTTTCTCTAAATTTTGAGCCAAGCTTTATCACGCTTTCGCTGTTGAACAATATATTACCGCTGTCAGCCTGTAGATTATCTGTGATTATATTCATCAAGGTTGACTTTCCACTACCGTTAGGTCCAAGGAGACCATAGATACCTGGACTAAGCTCTGCACTGAATTCAATCAGTGCTTTTGTTTTGCCATAGGATTTGTTTATATTATCAATAGTCAATATCATACCTTTGTACTCCTTATCCTGTTAGTTGTGCAATACTTATCGTTTGCTTTATATATCAGCAATAACATAATCACTAAAACCATAAAAGTATATATTAATAAATATATCCACCATATCCCCCATAAATTAACATCAGCACTCTTGATATATATACGTGTTCCGTCAAGCATATTTACATATGCATATCCGGCAAAAAGTAAATATCTTGGTAATATAAAAATCGCACCTGATAAAATTGCTGCAAAGGTTGCGTTTTTCAAAAGCTGTGAAATTGAGGTTGTAATCAACGCTAACAACACATATGAAATTATTGTTGTTGCGAAACGGATAAATATGAAGCCCGACAAGCTAATATCGGATGGCAACAACGAGAACTGACTGATGCTTGTTATTGGTGCATTCCAGAGAGGCAGTTGTAGATTGGAGACAGCTGTACTCAATTGCAATACAGCAAGGAAAAGTGATATTATGAAGCTGCACATAATTACAACAACATATTTACTGATAAAGGTTTTTTGTCGTCCTTTTTTGGTGCTTCGCAGGATATTGACAAACCCGCTGGTATGCTCGTTGCCAAACGATATCGATGCAAACATTATTATCAACGCTGTTATGTATATGTTGTAGTCTGTCAACAGGTATTTCTGCCAACCTGTGTCGTATATAAAGTATGGTTCATACTCATTTTCAATTATATAATTTTCCCGCTCCATGACCATTGATAGGGCTTTGTTATATGCCGGTGCGGAATAATAATTATTTAAATAGTCATTGATTTCATCAGTTGAAATCTGCTTATTTTGATACTTCTGCAACATATCTTCATATGAGCCGATTAATTGATTCAATCTCATACTTTCCTCGCGTATATAATCGCTCTTTTCCTGTGTCCATTCACCCTCGACTCTTTCCATGTATTCTTTATACAATCCGTCAACAATATTTGTTATTGGTTGAAATCGAACAGCTGTATTTGATATTACCATGTATGAGGCAATTATAAGAACTGAAATACTCTTCCAATTTATAAGTTTGAGAAATTCAGCAAGTAAAATAGAATGTGTATCGAAGGATAGCTTTATCGATTTTTTAGCAAGAAATTTTGGTTTTGGCAGCTTTTTTATAAACGAAAAAGCAATAACCCTACCTTTACAATAACCTGCCGTACAAAGTACAGCAAAAATCAAAATTGCAGGTATGTATATACAAATCAACAACGATTCCTGAGTAATCGCACCCCCAAAGAACTCATACATCCGCAGTCGCTCGAATAAAGTTACCGGATTTGCTGCATTCAACAAATTTAAGATATGAATTCTTGAGTCAAGGTTGCTTTCCGGTATTAGTGTAATTAAATAGCTGATACCGTAAACGACTACACCGCTTGCAAGAACGGGTATATAATTCTTAAAGAACACCGATATACACACAACAATTGTTGTGAAAAGACAGACCACCAATGCTTTTAACAATGTATATACTAATATACCCTGCCAAGCTGTAATGCCGAACGGACAAAGCTCATAGAACACCTGCATCACTTTATTTGGCGAAGACAGCCCGATCCTGAGGTATACGGCAAGAAGTGTCGTCAGCGTAAACAACAGAACGACAACAAATGAAATTGCATTAATTGCAAGTAGCTTTGCCACAGCTGTATTGATTCGACCGTTTTTTGTTGCGCGAATTATAGGAGCGGTTCCGTCACGCTGTTCTCTTACAAAAACAAAAATGCATACAAACAGGACGGCTATAAAAATAAACGGATTCACCCATCTATAACTAAAAAATTCTCTGTAGCCGTGAGGATACTCAAAAACGAATTCTGTGTTTAGCAGCTTTGTATATTTATCAATAACAGCAAGCTGATAAACATAAATAAAGCTATTTTTATCAATGCCTTTCAGGTCATAGATATGTAGCTGTTCTCTTGATTTATCAAGGATAGAATTGATTTTTGCAGCATAATTTTCGCCGGTCGTTTTATGATATTGAACCGTTGAATATAAATTGTAATCGGACATACCTTCGGGGGCATATTTGTTCGGTAACTTTGGAGCGACAAAATTATTATCCCCATTCATCATCGCTTCCTGCTCAAGCTTTGATATTTCCTCTGCTTTTTTCAGATATTCAACCATATACTCGTCAATTTCATCAGGATTTTTCTGATACTCCTCGAAGAACGCCTGATATTGTTTGTTATCTTTGTTAGCACGGTTTTCAACAGTGTTATAGCAGATAATCATATTTGCCACGAGAAGAGGCATAAGAATGATCCAAATAAACCGTATTCCGGTCAGCTTCTTCATTTCATATGTAAACGGAATCCCCAGCTTCAATAAAATCAACTCCTAAATTAAAGGGTTCATTACCATTCTTCCACTTCAAGCTCTGTAAGCTCGCCTGTATCCAAATCAAGACAATATGTTTTTTCATAATCGGTTAAAAATGCCTGGTTATCATCTGCGTAAGTAAAATATGGATTTCCTATGATTTCAGAATACACGATTTTATTCTCAAAAGTAGGTATATCAAAAATCATTAACTTTCCGTTTGAGTTATTGAAGGTTTCATATACATTCCCACGATGGTCTGTCGTATCACCAAGGTAAACGGGTTCATTCGGGAAATACACTACTTTGTTATCCGTAACAAGAAACCTATCTGGCAACGATATATCCTCAAGCAATAATTCTGCTTTTGTAAAATCGGGTAAATCTGCTGTTTTGATTCTGTATAAGGTAGCAAAATGCAGTCCAACCGATTTGTCAGAATTTACACAATTATATGATTTTGAACCGCCAAGAGCAAAATATAAATATTCGCCTCTGAATTCAATATAAGCAAGACGTTCATCGGTAAATAATTCTGTAAAGCTGTTATCAAAATCGGTAATGTAATATGATAATCCTTTCCTGAATAAAATTTTATCTTCGCCGAAAACTATATTTGATATAAAGCTATCATTTCCCTTAATAACCTTTTCTGCTTTTCCACCAGTTTTTTTAACTCTGTATAAATCGCTCTTCAGCTCTGATTCTGTCTTTAAGTAGTAAATATAATCGCCGTTTATCCTTAACATTGACGCAAAAATTCCTGTACTCTCCCATTCATCAAGCATCTGGATTTTTTGATTCTTTATAGAGACTTTATATACACCCATTAAGTCCCAATAAGCTTTACCCTCAGGTATTTTACCTTGTAATTTATCCTCTATGTACTCATAGTTATATACTGTATGTTGGCCGAAACAATATATGTTTTCACCGTCTGTAGCAATAAACTCAAAATCATAATATGTATCAGAAGCACAATTCTCATTTGCATGGCCGCATAAAGGATACCGGCAGATTTTTTTTAATTCATTATTCTCAAAAAATCTAATTTGACCTTTATATAAAGAAAAGACTATCCCATCAAGCTTGCAGCCATATCCCCAATTCAAGTTTAAGTCATCATCGTTGTAATCAATAACATTGATTTGTTCTATCTCACGATGGCTTTCTTCATCTGATGTTTCAGATGGGGAACTGTAATAGCTGATGTCAGCTGACGGTTGATAGCAGGATGTTAATATTAAAATAAAAAATATGATAATATATATAAGCTTTAATCTATTCATATTACTATATTACGAAGAATACAAATTTCTTGCATTATATTCTTCATATCCTTTCTATATATTAAAATATAAATATTTAATCAAAAAATTTAAATATTATATTTCTATAGTTTAATGCCGTCAAAGACGGCATTAAACTTCTTTGATTTAATAATCTGTTGTGCCTGAATATGTTAACCACTGTTCAAAATCATATACTCGGATTGCATGGTATCCTTTTGCCCAAAGAACAGTACTTGATGAATCATATTCATCATAAACATCTCTTGCAGATGGTATTTCTTTATTAATCACAGTAACAAATTCTCCACCTGATTCTAATAATACTTCAAGCTTACATGTTATATAATCATATGTATATGTGGAATAAGTTTCTACAGCCCAAATATCGTAATATTCATCACTGTATAACCATCCTCTACCGGTACCATTTGCATAACAATAAAAAGTAGTACTATCCAAGAGGAGAGCATTTGCGTTTATAATAAAAGACAAACATAAAAATAATGATATTGCAAGTGTAAATATTGATCTTTTCAATGATTTTTCATAATTGTATCCTTTCTATTTGTTGTTATTATAATAAATATATGTATTTGCTATATTTATATTACCATTGGACTCATACCTTTATCTGTTAATTACAGCTGAAATTATATATTAATACTATATTTGGCATTTGTCAAGCTATTTCTGTTAATTATACCATTATTTTAATATTATGTTTTGTCATTACCATTCTTCCGCTTTTGGCTTTGTTATTTATGCTGAAACAAGGTAAAGGCGGTATGTTTTAAATATTTAAACCAAAATATCTGTCCACCGGCGCTACCAATGTTATTGAAAAGAATCGCAAAATCGATTGTAATTTTATATTCAAATGACTCTGTTATTCTGCTGATTTCATAATACTCTGAAAATTGTTTGCTGTCAACATTTTTGACATTTTGAAAAAACAACAAGGTGCATCTTTACACCCTGTTGTCTTAATTATTTCATATAAATTATTGTTTCAACAAATTGAAAATTTAACTCACTGATACCGCGTTTATAATTGCAGTCGGTATAGCTTCTATGCCACATTGTCTTTCAACTGCACCAATTTCATAGGCGACCTTTGGCATACCATATACTACAGCAGTTTTTTCATCCTGACCTATCGTAGCAGAGCCACAATTTCTTATCTTTAGAAGTCCTTTTGCCCCATCCTGCCCCATTCCGGTCAGTATTACACCGACAGCATTTTGAGAGCATTCTTTTGCCACCGAATCGAAAAGCACATCGACTGATGGGCAGTGGCCGTTTACTTTATCGCCTTCAAATATCTCAGTTTTATATCTATTCCCAATTTTTCGAATACGCAAATGTTTGTCTCCGGGGGCAATATACGCCCTTCCCGGTTCAATAAATTCATTCCCTTCGGCTTCTTTTACATTTAGCGAAGTCTGTACATTCATTCTGTCGGCAAACATTCTCGAAAATACAGGCGGGATATGCTGAACAATCACAATGCCGGGTATATTTGACGGTAAACGCTTAAGTACATTATATAATGCTTCTGTACCGCCGGTAGAAGCTCCGATTGCTATAATTTTATTATTATCAAAATTATGTGCTCTGTTTGTTTCTTCTCTATGTAATATTTGAGAAGGCTTGATTTTTGCTGTTACGGCAACTTTTATTTTTGCTGCAAGATCTATTATAAACGCTTCAATATTACCCGGAGCTTTATCATCAGGTTTTGTAACAAAGTCAACAGCACCTGCATTCATTGCGTCAAATATTGCATCTGAAATTGTGCTTACCACGATTACAGGTAGCGGGTATTGCGGTATCAATCTTCTAATGAATTCTATCCCATTCATTCTTGGCATTTCAATATCACAGGTCATAACATTCGGGTTATGTTTTATTATTTCATCACGAGCCTGGAACGGATCGCTTGCTTTTGCTACAACCTCAATCTGTGGATCCTTTGATAACCCTCTTGCCAGGACTTCTCTGAACAATACAGAATCATCAACAATGAGAACTTTGATTTTACTGTTCATAATCGTTACCTCGTCCATTTTATTTTTTGTTGATCGATATATTACATTTTATGGCACATTGCAACGCTATACCTTATGATTGCCGCAAGTACTACGCCTTACGGTATACCGCGGGCATTATATATTTGAAATCGGTCTCGTATCTGGCGAGTGCTTCGGAGTGCCCGATAAACAAATATCCTCCGATTTCGAGTAAGTCATAGAATTTTTTTATAAGCTCCATTTTGGTCTCATAATCGAAATAGATCATTACATTTCTACAGAATATAACATGAAATTTACGCTTAAACGGAAATGTCTTATCCATCAGATTGAATTTCCTATATATTACCTCATTCTTAAGCTTGTCAGTTATTATGTAGTTGTCGTTATCGTATTTTTTGAAATAATTCATCTTCCAGGCAGTCGGGAGCGGTTCTATCCTTTCAGCAGCATATATACCATTTTTTGCTTCTGCCAATACTTTTTCTGAAATATCGGTTGCTAATACTTTACTGTCCCAGAATAATTTATTCTTGCTGAAGTGTTCCTGAATAATCATAGCAAGAGTATATGACTCCTCACCTGATGAGCAAGCCGCGCACCAAACTCTCAGGTCTTTGTCGAGAACTTTATTTTCAAGATACGGCATTACAGTATTCTGAAAATATGTAAAATGTTCTTTTTCTCGCATGAAGAATGTATGATTAGTAGTTATTCTGTTCACAAGAGCAGTAATCGCTTCGCTTGATTTGTGCGCTACAAGATCATTGTAGAAATCGGTGAAGCTTTCATAACCTTTTTGTTGCAGTACATTTGTCAGTCTGCCTGTTAACAAAGCACGCTTTTCTTTTAAATTTATTCCGTAGTTCGCTTTAATAAAGCCAACAATCTGTTGAAATTCTTTATCAGTTATAGCATTCATAATTTTAGGGGTTGACAGGAGAGTTTAATGCTTCTCCTGCCAACTTTCCTTTCAAAGGATTTCAATACTTCCCAAATTCGTTATCACTGAGCGAAATTTTGATTTCCTTAGATTCAGGCTTTTTTATTTCTTTAATTTGAACCTGAGGCTTTTTTACTGTCATATTATATGCTTTTACTGTGCTGTTCTTTAATTTAAACTTTGTAATTTGTTCCTCCAGTACAACAGCTTGTCCGGAGAGTTCTTCGCTTGCTGCGGCTGTTTCCTGTGATGTTGAGGAATTTGCCTGAACAACCTGCGATACCTGCATAACACCCTGGTTAATCTGTGAAATACCGCTTGCCTGTTCATTAGATGCGACAGCGATGTTCTTTACAAGCTCTGCAACCTTTGCTACACCCTCAACAATCTTTTTCAATTCCTCAGCTGTGTTATCGACGATCTTCGATCCATCGTTGACTTTACTGATCGAACCTTCGATAAGTGTCGTGGTTTCTTTGGCAGCATTTGCTGATCTTGCTGCGAGGTTTCTTACTTCCTCTGCAACTACTGCAAAGCCTTTGCCATGCTGACCTGCTCTTGCTGCTTCAACCGCTGCATTAAGTGCAAGTATATTTGTCTGGAATGCAATATCATCGATTACTTTGATTATCTTGGAGATGCTACTGGATGATGTGTTGATATCCTCCATAGATTTAAGCATCATCTTCATCTGATCATTACCGACAGCTGCATATTTTTGCGCCGAATCGGCATATGCATTTGCGGTTGTTGCGTTTTCCGCATTAAGCTTAGTCTGGGATGCTATTTCTTCAATCGACGCTGTAAGTTCTTCAATTGAGCTTGCCTGTTCGGTTGCACCTTGTGAAAGCTCGATGCTTGAATCGGATATCTGCTTTGCACCTGCGGCGACCTGTTCTGCTGCTGTTCTGATGCTGGACATAAGATCGTTCATGCTGTCCGTAACTGTCTGTAATGATTTTGCAAGTGTACCAAGCTCATCAGCTCTGTCGATATTGACATCAATATTAAAATTTCCGGCTGCCTGACTGTTCGCTACTTCAACAAGTCTTTTAATAGGCTTCTTGAAACCGAATGCTATAAACATGGCAATAATAATGCCAGCAATAACCGCAACAGTACTAATAATTATCAGACTTATTCTAAGACTATTCATATCAGCAAAAACTTCACTTTCAGGAGCTGCGAGACCAATTGACCATGTAGTACCTTTTATAGGTGAATACCCTAAATATTTATTTATACCCTGATAAAAATATTTACCTACTCCGGTTTCACCATTAGCCATTTTTCTTATTATATTTGCCAATGGAACCAATGTTTCGTCAGATTTAGATTGGTCAATAAAATTTGTAAATGAAGTGATTAAATCTCTTGTTTTATGTGCAACTACAGTACCTTCACCATTTACAATATAAGCGTAGCCTGATGTTGCATATTTCATAGCTTCAACGAGCTCGGTAATTTTATATGCATCACGAACTGCTGTGAGTGTACCTATTATTTTATTTGACGAATCTCTGAATGGGATAATATACAAAATCGAAATTTCAGATGTTCCAGCTATGTACATTGGGTTAGAAATTGAATTTACACCTTTTATTGCTGTATTATAGAAACTTTCATTTGAAATATTGATTGAATCGTTTTTCAATGAATATCCGTTGCCATTTGCATCTGTTACTATCATATCATAACTACCGGTTGTTTCAGCTGCTCTTGTTAATAAATCAATTATCTCTGACTTATTTGCATTTATATCGAGAAACATCTCATCAAGTACCAGAGATTCTAATCTGTTATGTACACCCTTGATGTGTTCGCTGATTTTATCTCCGGATTCCTGGGTTATTTTTAAAAGAGAATCATTAAGATTTTTTTCTAATGCGTTTGATGCAAGAATGCTTGAATATACAGTTAGAATCACACATATTATGGTTATAACAAGCCCTATGTTAACAATAAGTTTTGCTGTTATGCTTTTAAATCGAAATTTTTTCATTTGAATTACCCTCCTATAATTTTCTATTATGTTTATCCACCTGCGAGATTCGTAAAAATTTCAGCATCATCGCAGCTCAAAAGGCTGTGGTAATCAAGTAATAATTTGATATCTTCACCGACTTTACCGATACCTTTTATAAACTTATTACTCGATTTATTCATTTCCGGCGGATCAACGATATCACTTTCCGGAATGGTCAACACCTCAGAGACACTGTCAACAATGAATCCGATATCTGTATTGTCTATTAAAGCTACAATTATGCATGTCCTGTCATTGTACTCCAGTACATTCATATTGAATCGTAACCTGATATCCATAACAGGTATAATTCGTCCTCTGAGATTAATAATGCCCTTTATATAATTTGGTAGTCCGGGGACCGATGTTATAGGCATCATATTTATAATTTCGGTTACATATTTGATTTCTATACCAAAAAATTCTTTTCCAAGATTGAAGGTTAAGTATCTCCCGGACTGAGTATCCTCCTCAAGCACGATAAAGTTGTTTACCAAATCTGCCATTAAATTTCCCTCCCTTATTTTATTTCTGCATTCATAAGCCAACCTGTATCAAGAATCAAGCTTATACTGCCATTGCCAAGTAATGTGCAGCCTGCCACTCCTTCTACCATTCTTGTTCGTCTGATAAAATCAGGCATTGATTTTACGACAACCTGCTGCTGCCCGATGAGTGTGTCGGCAAACACACAGCGTCTTCTTTCATCCTGTTCAATCATTATAAGAATCCCATCTGTCAGTTCCTGAATTTCGGTTTCTATATCCCACTGCTGATGCAGTTTTATGATAGCATAGCATTCACCACGTACCATTATCATCAGGTTCCCATCAGTATCGCATATAATATCATTTTTTTTTGGTTTAAAGGACTCACGGATTGCTGTAATCGGTATTGTGAAATGTCTGTCCCCAACTGAAATGTTCATTCCGTCGATGATTGCAACAGTAAGAGGAATTTTCATTGTGACAGTGGTTCCCTGCCTCTCTATGCTGTCGACTGTAACAGCCCCTCCGATCGATAATATATTCTGCATAACAACATCCATGCCAACACCGCGGCCGCTGAATTCAGATACATTTTCGTTTGTCGAGAAACCGGGCATGAATATCATGTTGTAAATATCCCTGTCAGTCATCTCGCTTTCGGGTTTGAACAATATATTGTTCTTCTTTGCCTTAGCAAGAATTTTTTCTTTATTCAACCCTCGCCCGTCATCCTTGGCAAGAATAAAAACATTACTGCCCGAATTATATGCTTCAAGAGTAACCTTGCCTTCCGGTGACTTGCCGGCAGTAATACGTTCTTCAGGCATTTCAAGACCGTGATCTATGCTGTTTCTGACCAGATGCAGGAGTGGATTTGATAGGTGCTCGATAATATTTTTATCAACTTCGGTCTCTTCGCCTATGAACTCAAGCATAACTTCCTTCCCAAGCTTTTTGCTCATATCACGGACAATCCGGTGCATTTTCTGAAAGGTTGTTGTTAACGGAACCAGTCTCATCGACATTACCATATCTTGCATTTCAACAATGATCTTATGAAGCTGCAGTGCTTCTCTCCGGAATGACTGAAGCTCAAGCCCCTTCAAATCCGGATTTTCAACAACCATTGATTCAGCAATTACAACCTCACCGATCAGGTTCATCAATTTGTCGAGCTTCGAAACATTAATACTGATTATACTTTGAGCCGATTGATGGTTTTCTGCTTTATTATTATGTATTTCTTCATTTTGAATAAGTACATTTTTTACGTCTTTTTTATCTTCCGGCTTTATATCAGTACATTCATGAGAACACTTTTCGATATCAAGTAATGTTAAATCAATGTCTTTTATAAACGGTGTTTGCATAATAATGTCATTTAGCTCGTTGTATGATTTATTCGAATCAAAAAAAACTAAAAACCCGTTTTTTCTTATTTCAAATGCTGTATCATCGTTATCTATTATCCCTTCGGGATTATAAGATATATTTTGGACATATTCTTCAAAATCCCTAATGAAAGAATAGGCGCGTATATTTTCCATTTCGCAGCCTTCTTCATAATATAAGATAGCTTTGAATGAATACGATGGTAAATTATTAGATATTTCTTTAGGATTGGAGTTCTTTCCCACCTTTATATCTTCGAGACATTTTTCGATTTGTATTATTATCTCATCAGCACCATTGATATCAAGCTCTGTGTTTTCTTTGATTTTATTGACTTCGCTGCTGATGAAATCCATACATAAAAGAATCAAGTCAGATATCAGGCTACTGTTATACTCAATCGAAGAATTTTCACGAATGAAAAAGAATAAATCCTCCGCCTTATGAGCAAGTGAAGCAATATAAGAATATGACATCATTGCCGCAGAGCCTTTGATTGTATGCATGATTCTGAAAATTTCATTTATTGCGGAATCTGAAAAATGTCTTTCATTTTCGGTTTCGAGAATGATTTTTTCGAGTTGTTCGGTGTTTTGAGTTGTTTCAAACACGAACATCTCAAGCAACGAATCTCCGTTGTATTGCTCACCCATATATTACACCTCGTTTCATTGTCTATTTGCTTGTCGCTATTTTCATAAGTGTTTGAGTAATGTGTTCTTCTTTATAGGGTTTTACTATGAAGGATTTTGCACCACTGAGTATTGCTTCCTTAACCATTCTTTCCTGACCCATTGCAGAAATCATAACAACCTTTGCAGCCGGATCAATTTCTCGAATCTTTTTCAATGCTTCTATCCCGGTCATATCCGGCATTGTTATATCCATTGTTACAATATCCGGTTGAAATTCAAGGAATTTTTCGATGCCTTCCTGACCATTTTTTGCATCAGCGATAACCTTAAATCCGCTTTTTTCAAGAACGTTTTTTATTGCAAGCCTCATAAAAGCAGCATCATCAACAACCAATACGCTAATCATATATGTATTTCTCCCTTTCTTGACGATCTACGATGTTTTATGAATTTTCCTGTGTATAGCATTTTTTGTTAAGAATGTTGGAACATACAAAACTCGTTGTCTATAAGATTTTCTTACAGACTGCCACGCTTCAATCATTTGGTTTCTTTATTTCTATTTATTCCGACAACCGTAACATTCAATAATGTCGGATCATTGCATAAATCATATACAACATTTTCGATCGGATCTCCTAATTTCGGTATCAATTTTACCTTTGGTCTCATATAGCTGTCCGGAAAATTTTCGATTACGATTCCTTTTACACCATTGCTCAGATCAACTATTGTTCCAACAGGATAAGGAACAATTTTTTTAATGAATAATTCGAGTATTTTGGGATCAAACATAATACCTGCATTACCCATAATGTGTTCCATTGCTTCCGATGGTGAAAAAGCTGTCCTGTAAGGCCGATCTGATGTCATCGCGTCGTAATTGTCGCAAATAGCAATAATTTTGCCTTCGATTGTTTGCTTTGCAGCCGGAAGTCCCAGTGGATACCCTTTCGAATCATACCTTTCATGATGAGTCAGAACAGCTATGATCGATTCAAGCGGAAGCGCATTCTGTCTTTTCAAATAATCACTGCCAAACTGACTGTGCTTTTTCATTTGTTCATACTCATCATAAGTAAGAGGTCCATCTTTATTTAGAATTTCTTTCGGTATAAAAATCTTCCCGAGATCATGCAGTAATGCCCCCATACCAAGTTTATAAAGACCGTTTCTGTTCATTCCTGCAGAAACTCCAACCATTATTGCCAATGCCGCTACACTAACACAGTGATAATATGTGTAATCATCAAAGACCTTCAGATCTACCATATTTACCATGGCATTTTTATCAGTGGATATTTCATCGATAATATCATCAAGCAAATGCTTCATTGTTGAAAATGAATATGATGTTACCAAAGAATCTCCCCGGTCAATGCCTTGAAAAAAGCTTCTGACTGCTTTCACAGTATTTTCTTTAAGCTTTGTACTGATAATACCTTTTACATTGGGTTCATCCGGCGAATTATCTACTATGTATGCGCCATCACAACCGGCAACTTCCAATTTGTTAATTAATGAATCCGTTAAAAAACTACCGGCCGAAAGAAGCAATTCACTGCGTGAACCGTAGAGATTTTTTGCTAAAACCATTCCGGCTTTTAAATTAGACGGTTGTATATATCTCATCTCAACACCACGTATTTGTAATATTTTATTTTCTGATACATTATAATGCCATATGTCTTTTTATTGATTCTGCGGGAGTAATACTAATCTCTCATAAAACATAACGCTAAAATCCTGCAGAAAAAGCCATTCAGCAAAGGTTTTCCTTGAATTTTATCTATGTTTTCAATCGATATAAGTATAAAAAACTCCCGCAGAAATTCAATTATCAGATACCTTTTTCTTCAGCTTACTGAAGTAACTGAAGAACGCCCTGAGGTTGTGAGTTAGCCTGTGCAAGCATCGACTGAGCTGCCTGGAGAAGGATGTTGTTCTTTGTGTAGTTCATCATCTCTTCTGCCATATCAACGTCTCTTACACGGGATTCTGCTGTCTGAAGGTTTTCCTTCGTTGTTGCCATGTTATTTGAAGCATGCTCAAGCTGGTTCTGTAATGCACCATAACCCGCTCTTTCGGTATTAACCTCTGTAATCGCATCTTCTACTGATGTTACTGTTACTAAAGCTGCATTTGTTGCAGTTGTAGCAGCAGCAGTAAGTGTTGTTAATGCACTAAGCTTAGTTGTTGTTGCTTGATCGATTGTTACACTTTGAGTTGCATTTTCACCATATTTAATTGTTGAAGCTGTTCCGGAACCATCCTGTGCCGTAAGAACACCTGCTGTATTAACCTGTGTGCCAAAAACTGCAATACCATTGAATTTTGTATTAGCATAAATTTCTGATATTGCTGTACCGAGCGCTTTCATTTCTGAACCTATGTTAACTTTGTCATCATCGCTGTATGTTCCGTTCTGAACTTGAACTGCGAGTTCTTTTATTCTTGTCAACATGTCGGATGCTTCGTTTAAAGCACCTTCAGCTGTCTGAATAAAGGAAATACCATCCTGTGCATTTCTGTTTGCCTGCGTAAGTCCGCGAATCTGGCTTCTCATCTTGTTCGAAATTGAAAGTCCCGCTGCATCGTCTGCCGCACGGTTAATTCTCGAACCGCTTGAAAGCTTCTCCATGGATTTGTTTGTTGCCACTGCATTACTGTTGTACTGGCGATATGTATTCATCGCCGCTACGTTATTACTGATACGCATTTATAATTTCCTCCTTGAATTTCTTTCGGGATTCCATTCCCGTATTATTTTTTTATCAGTGTAACTTCAGATTATTGAAGCAACTGAAGAACACCCTGAGGTTGTGAATTAGCTTGTGCAAGCATCGACTGAGCTGCCTGGAGAAGTATGTTGTTCTTTGTGTAGTTCATCATTTCTTCAGCCATATCAACATCTCTTACACGGGATTCTGCCGACTGCAGATTTTCCTTTGTCGTTGCCATGTTATTTGCTGCATGCTCAAGTTGATTCTGTTGAGCACCGTAAGCAGCACGGGATGTATTAACTTCAGTTATTGCACTTTCAACTGATGTTACTGTTACAAGTGCCGCATTTGCTGCTTTAGCTGCAGCATCAGCACCGGTTACTGCACCGGCAGTAAGAGTTGTCATTGCATTAAGATTAGTTGTTGTGGCCTGTAAAATATCGATTGATTGGTTTGCATTCTCACCGTATTTGATTGTAGCAGCTATATCAGCTGCAAGTGGTGTTGCCGGAACTGTCTGTGCATCAAGTATACCGGCAGATGATGATGCCTGAGTGCCGAATACATCGATACCGTTAAATTTTGTGTTGGTGTAAATCTCGGTTATAGCTGTACCAAGAGCATTCATTTCAGAACCGATATTGACTTTATCATCATTACTGTATGTTCCGTTTTGAACCTGAACTGCAAGCTCTTTAATTCTTGTCAGCATGTCGGATACTTCGTTCAAAGCACCTTCAGCTGTCTGAATAAAGGAAATACCATCCTGTGCATTTCTGTTTGCCTGCGTAAGTCCGCGAATCTGGCTTCTCATCTTGTTCGAAATTGAAAGTCCCGCTGCATCGTCTGCCGCACGGTTAATTCTCGAACCGCTTGAAAGCTTCTCCATGGATTTGTTTGTTGCCACTGCATTACTGTTGTACTGGCGATATGTATTCATCGCCGCTACGTTATTACTGATACGCATTTATAATTTCCTCCTTGAATTTCTTTCGGGATTCCATTCCCGTATTATTTTTTTATCAGTGTAACTTCAGATTATTGAAGCAACTGAAGAACACCCTGAGGTTGTGAATTAGCTTGTGCAAGCATCGACTGAGCTGCCTGGAGAAGTATGTTGTTCTTTGTGTAGTTCATCATTTCTTCAGCCATATCAACATCTCTTACACGGGATTCTGCCGACTGCAGATTTTCCTTTGTCGTTGCCATGTTATTTGCTGCATGCTCAAGTTGATTCTGTTGAGCACCGTAAGCAGCACGGGATGTATTAACTTCAGTTATTGCACTTTCAACTGATGTTACTGTTACAAGTGCCGCATTTGCTGCTTTAGCTGCAGCATCAGCACCGGTTACTGCACCGGCAGTAAGAGTTGTCATTGCATTAAGATTAGTTGTTGTGGCCTGTAAAATATCGATTGATTGGTTTGCATTCTCACCGTATTTGATTGTAGCAGCTATATCAGCTGCAAGTGGTGTTGCCGGAACTGTCTGTGCATCAAGTATACCGGCAGATGATGATGCCTGAGTGCCGAATACATCGATACCGTTAAATTTTGTGTTGGTGTAAATCTCGGTTATAGCTGTACCAAGAGCATTCATTTCAGAACCGATATTGACTTTATCATCATTACTGTATGTTCCGTTTTGAACCTGAACTGCAAGCTCTTTAATTCTTGTCAGCATGTCGGATACTTCGTTCAAAGCACCTTCAGCTGTCTGAATAAAGGAAATACCATCCTGTGCATTTCTGTTTGCCTGCGTAAGTCCGCGAATCTGGCTTCTCATCTTGTTCGAAATTGAAAGTCCCGCTGCATCGTCTGCCGCACGGTTGATTCTCGAACCGCTGGAGAGTTTCTCCATAGATTTGTTTGTTGAAACTGCATTGTTGTTGTACTGACGATATGTATTCATCGCCGCTACGTTGTTACTAATACGCATTTAATTATTCCTCCTTGAATTTTTATGGGATTCCATTCCCTATTTTAGTTACTGTTATTGAAGTAACTGAAGAACGCCCTGAGGTTGTGAGTTAGCTTGTGCAAGCATCGACTGAGCTGCCTGGAGAAGTATGTTGTTCTTTGTGTAGTTCATCATTTCTTCTGCCATATCAACGTCTCTTACACGAGATTCTGCCGACTGCAGATTTTCTTTTGTCGTTGCCATATTATTGGAAGCGTGTTCGAGTTGGTTTTGCTGAGCGCCGTAGCCAGCACGGGTTGTGTTAACTTCGGTTATTGCGTTCTCAACAAGAGAAACAGTTACATCAGCTGGAACTGTATCTGCTGTTGCGGTTTCTGCTGTCAATAAAATTAGGTTGGTTACAGTTGCACCGGCTATTGTAATTGATTGGCTGGCATCTTCACCATACTTAATAGTAGCAGCAGTTCCTGGAGCAGCCGTAGTAAGATTGGTTGTACCTGATTGCGCACCAAAAACAGCAATTCCGTTAAATTTCGTGTTGGTATAAATTTCTGTTATTGCTGTGCCGAGAGCCTTCATCTCAGAACCGATATTAGTTTTATCATCATCACTATAAGTACCGTTCTGAACCTGAACTGAAAGCTCTTTGAGTCTGGTCAGCATGTCGGATACTTCGTTCAAAGCGCCTTCTGCTGTCTGGATGAACGAGACGCCGTCCTGAGCATTTCTGTTTGCCTGCGTAAGTCCGCGGATCTGGCTTCTCATTTTGTTCGAAATTGAAAGACCTGCTGCATCGTCCGCAGCACGGTTGATTCTCGAACCGCTTGAAAGCTTCTCCATGGATTTGTTTGTTGCCACTGCATTACTGTTGTACTGGCGATATGTATTCATCGCCGCTACGTTATTACTGATACGCATTTATAATTTCCTCCTTGAATTTCTTTCGGGATTCCATTCCCTTAATTTTGTTGTGAATTATTTCACTTCACAACATATATCGTATAATTATTCATAAAATAAAGTTAATTGTTAAATGTGTAAAAATAAAATTGTCATGTTAACCATTTTTCGGTTAACATGACAACAGACTGTATAAATATTCACTTCTTAACTACTTGTTGTAATATTGACAGATTCGGAATATTCCCAGTTGAAACAGCTTCAATATTGCTTTTTACTGTTTCAAACACCTCACTGCGTATAATTTTAACATCCTTCGGTGCATCAATTCCAATTTTTATCTTATCACCAGTAACTTCGAGAATAATGACTTTTATGTTATCTCCTATAATAAAACTTTCTGACGGTTTTCTTGTTATTACAAGCATATTCTACACCACCCTCTCAGAAATACCTTTTTCTGCGGGGAAGAGGCGTGTTCTGACTGAGTAATCGCGGTTTTCCAGAATAATCTGAGCAGCAATCTTTTTTTCAAAATTGATAATAACAGGGCTTTTCAGATTGATCGTAATATCTTTGACGCTTGCAGGAATTACTGCAACAACCAATATATTTATTTCGTCATGCTTTTTCGCTTGAAGCAATTCCAATGTTCCTTCCGGTAAAACCGGTAAATAATTTTCTATAAACATGAATGGATCAAGCAGTATAAATCTTGGATTTTCATCTTCGACAGATTGTAGATGCATCATCCATTGATTATCAGGATTGTTAAGTACGACATAATTTTTGACATCCTCATATCCGTAAATCCCCTGTGGAAATTTTATTATATCGTTTTCATTAATTTCAACATTTTTAAAATCTTTTGTTTTAATAAACATTTTAATCTCCCATTATTATCTGTTACCAGAGCTGCCAATCATTCTTATGCGGTTTTTTTACTTGTTCCAACTCATCAGACCACTTGTCAACATATATTTCTACTGAATATGGAATATATTCAAATTTTATTTCCGGAGGTGTCCAGGTTACATTCCGCTGATCTTTTGTGTAGTTAATATCAACATAACCTTCTTCCCAGCTTATCTCAGGTCTGCTTTTTGGGATAAAGTCAAGTGTGCTTTGGATTGTGCGGTAAGAACGCTGTGCTGCAATTTCCGCGACTGTCATTCCATCAGGACCAAGCATAGCATTCTTTTCTTCACTGCGTCTTGCCATTCCTTTGAGTACTGCCTGTTTGCCATAAACCGCAGCATCTTCCAACACTTTTTCAGGTGATTTTATACCGATAGACTCAAAAAAATCTGTGTTATCAATTTTCATCTCAGCAGGATGTCTTTTCATTTGATAACCGTTTTTTTCTGTTTCCACCTTGACTTCCGAAGGTATTTTTTTAATTAAAAGCTGTGCTTTTGTTATTTCGTATCTTAATGAGACAGGATAAATATACATAACACCCTCCGGTATTCACATTCAAGACGATATTAATCCAGAAAATCAAGAAGCGAGGGTTGTAATATTTTCGTGCCCATCTGCAGGCAGGCATTATAAGCAAGCTCCTGCTGATTGAAGGCGATTATTGCCTCTTCAATATTTATACCTTCAAGCTCTGTCTGCTTTTCGGTTGCATTCAATTTTTCTGATTCTATTCGTCCTGTGAAATATGATATAAAATTAGTTTTCTCGCCGATACTGACATATTGAAGTCTGATATCATCAGCTTTATCATTAAGCTTATCAGAATATATCCGGATATCATCGATATCGTTATTTTCAAGCTTGTCTGCAATTTTTCCGAGTAAATTGTAAAGGTTATTGGTGATTCCGTTCTCGTCAACACCTGCACCCAATAATGCAGCACCCGTATTTGCAATATTCATTGCAGATTTTGGTTCAACTACACCACCGTCACCGAGTGTAAGTCCTATGCCTATATCAATAAATCTATATTCATCACTAAATGATCCCGTATTCATGCTTTCGCCATGATATAATAACTCACCATTATCTGCTGTTAAAAAAGGTATATCTCCGACATTTTCACCACCGAAAAGATAGTCACCTGCATATCTTGTATTTGCAGCTGCAAGAATCGATTCCTGATAACCACGTAGAGTATTGGCAACAGTGATTCTTACCGCAGAATCGCTGGTTCCGGTTGTACCCTGAGAAACTTGGGCAAGCGCTTCAGTAACAATATCATTTATATTTGAGATTGTAGACTCATATTGATTAAGAAGTCCCTGAGCATCAGAAAGGTTTTCTTTATACATGTCAAGTCTTGAGAGATTTTTTCTGATCTTCATTGCTTTCAAGGCAGTTGCAGGATCCTCGGAAATTTTCATGTAGCGTCTTTCGGCTGTTACCCTTGTATTTGAAGCATTTAGATCAGTCAGACTTTCATGTAGATTTTTTATATAATTTTTCGAAATAATATTATTAGTTAGTCTCATTTTAAATATCTCCTTCCGAATATTACATTATCAGCGTCCGACGGTTCCCATCCTGTTAATTATAGTATCAAGCATTTCATCAAGTGCGGTCATAACTCTTGCGGATGCTTCAAATGCTTTCTGATATTTCATTAGATTGACGGTTTCTTCATTCAGAGATACACCTTTAATTGCTTCTCTTTGGTTATCAACAGAAGAAAGAACTGTACTTGCTGTTTTCGACATATCAAAAGCGAAATTTACATCAATTGCAATATCAGTCATAAGCTTTGAAACATATTCATCAAATGCGCCGTTAAATTTATCAGAAATTTGTCTTGGCGAATCAAGAGCGATGATCATCCTGAGAATATTGTCATTCATACCCTCCGAAGGATCTGAGGATGTGGTTGTTGTTATGTAATTCGAATTCTTCAGCCATTCCTCAGACAGGATAATAGTTGATGCTGAATCCCCTGCAAATAATGGTTTTTCGGTGCTATTCAATTCATTGAACATTTCAGCAAAGCTTTTAGCAAAGTCATCGAGAGATTTCTGGTAATAAGGTATTCCGTTGAAATCATTCCCGCTGTCTTCTGCATATGCTCCATTCCCATTCAGTGTATCAAGATAACCTTTTAAATCACCTGATATGACCTCAAGCTCACCACTTTCGGTTATTATGGCCAGACCATCTGTATCATCCTGTAGGGATACTGTCGCAACCGATGCATGTTTAGAATCTATTAAGTACTGTGAACCGACTTTTACGCTTATTGTTCCGTCGGTATTTGATTCGGTAGATATATTTATATGACTTGACAGTTTGTCAAGATAAAGATTTCTTGTGTCAAGAAGCTCATTTGTCGGATTGCCCTGGAGTGTTTCAAATTGAACTGCCTTGTTCATTTGAACAATTTTCTCTGTCAGGGTATTTATATCCTGAATCGATACCGATAAATCAAATTTTTCCTGTTCGTTTATTGTTTCAAGTTGTTTATTATAATAATTCAATGTTTCGGTTATCTTCTGTGCCGATGATCTGACTAGTCCGGAAAACTCAATATCACCGGTATTTGACGAGAGCGTCTGAAGCCTTGTGTAAAATTCCTCAAGTATAACGCTGAGACCGTCATTAAGAGTTTCATCGAAAACTTCCTCGATGTTTGTCAGAATTGATAACGATTTTGATAATGAGGAGTCTTCTGAATTTGCAGCTCTGTATCTCGTATCCAAAAATTCATCGCGTATTTGATTAATCTGTGTTATTGAAACACCCTGCCCGAATTTGTCACTGTTCATCAAAGCATATTTATAGCTGGTCGAATCATAATATACAGTTGACTGTTCAACGACCTGACGTGAATAACCTTCGGTGTTCATCTTTGACATATTCTGACCGGTTACATCAAGTCCTGTTTGTGCTGTTTGAAGCCCTGATTTTGCTATTTCAAATCCTAAAAAAGATGCTCTCATTTTTTCAACCCGTTTCCAATCAAATCAATTTATTATTTGCGCTTTTTTACTGTAGGTCTGATTTTCTTCGCTTACACCTAATTGAGAGGTCATGAATTTTACGATTTTTAATCTTGTGTCAAGCAGCTTCATGTTCAGACCGCTTATTTTTTTAATTTTTTTTATAATATTGAACATATCAATATAAACAGGTCTTATATTATTCTCAGCTTCGGGTATTTTCTCAAAAAGCTCTGTTACTGATTGTACCTCTAATCGATTACAAAGCTTTGTCCGTTGTTTCTCTGCTGCTGAACACTCCATTATCAAAGCTTGTTCGGCATTGATCAATGTATTCAATACTTCGACGCTCCCTTTTTCAAGCACAGCAGTTTTTTCATTTTCAACTTCTAACAATTTACTCAGTATTTTATTCATTGAAGACAGGAGATTTTTAAGTTCAATTATGTCATTCATATTAATAGTTCATTTCCCCGGTGAAATTTTTGGCAAGGTCAATAATCACCGGTTTATCTGACCTCACCAATTTATTACTTAGGTTTTGTACCTCTGATAATTGCTTCAGCAATGGCATCACTTGAAACAATATATTTGTCTGCAGCAATCTCATCTCTGAGACGCAAAAGTTTTTCGGAAGAGGTTGGTTTTTTTACCTCTTTTATAACTATTTCTATTGAATTTTTTACAGGAGAAAATTCTTTAGCTTTATTTGAAATAATTACTTTATCCTGAGATACAGACGCTTCTGTTTTTGACTTTCTTTCGCCCGAGTTGTTTTCTGACATCACAGGATTGTTGTATACTCTGTCAATTTCATTTCTACCTATTTTCATAAAGCCGGCTCCTTTCTTTGCAAAAGACATAATTTAACTTATCTTCGCTATATATATCGCAGAAAGATAGAAAAAATTAAGTCTCCGACAGATCAATTTCTTAAATTATTCGCATATGATTCAAGTTCATCAGCGGTTTTTAACATCTGTGAATTAAGCTGGAACCCCCGTTGAGCAATTATCATTTTTGACATCTCAGTAATGAGGTTGACATTTGAACTTTCATTCATATCATAGATGAGTTTTGACTCTGTGTCAAGCTCAGGTGTAACCGTTGTGTCAGGTGATATCGTATATCTTCCGTTTCCGACAGAAATTAAATCGTTGGAATCAGTGACCTTAAAAATTCCAAGTACCATCGAACCTTCTAACGATTCACCCGGTGCTGCAAGATTGAAGAACTCATCACCGTTTACAATTATTCTGTTCAACTCTGGGTCAAGTACAAAATCACCGTTTTCGGTAACAAGATAATCTGCACCGTCAATATCTCTGACAGAAAAGTCACCTTTTTTTGTATATAAGGTTTCACCATTTTGATTTTCAACAGCATAATATCCGTTGCCGTTTATCATTATACCATTTTCTCCGGTTGTAATAATTCCCTGTGTCATATCTCTGAAAATTAAAATTCTGCTTCCGTTACCCGTCTGAAGGTTCTGTGGTTCGCCATCAGCTGACTGTATATTTGTATATAACAAATCGGTAAAACTGATGACCTGTGCTTTATAACTGTCTGTTCTTGAATTTGCAATGTTGTTTGCAATCGCATCAAGGCAATACTGATAATTTTTAACCCCCGATTTTGAAGCATAAAATGCGTTTATCATACTTAAAATTCCTTTCAACTAAACTCTGCCTACCTCGGTAACTGTCTTCTGGAGCAGCTGATCTGCCATCCTGACGATCTGACTGCAGGTCTGAAATGCTCTTGAGTCTTCAATCATCGCCGCCATTTCATCAGTCAGGTCAACATTTGCCTTTTCAATGCTGCCCTGTATAACCTTGCCTGTAAAATTCATTGTATTACCATTCGGATTAAACAGCATGCTGTCCGATAATTTATATATCTGAGCTGTATCCTCGGGAACAGTAATTTGCAATATGTCAATAATATTACCCCCACTTGTTATCACACCACTCTCTGAAACAGATATCGCTGAACTACCGACATTGATTCTGCCCTTTTGTCCCATAACAAAGTTACTGTTTATATCAACAAGAAATCCGTTATCATCGACACTGAATCTGCCGTCACGGGTAAGCATTGTATTGCCTGCATTATCGGATACTGTAAAAAACCCGTTCCCATCAAGAGCAAAGTCGAGTGTTTGGTTTGTTTCGGTGATAGTTCCCTGGCTGAAATCTGTGTATACTTTATTGATTACCGATCCATAGGTAGTGGAACCGACAATCTGACTTTCTTCATCAATTCTATATGTAATATATTCACCGAAGGTTGAAGATACGATTTCGGAATGCTTGTAACCTGCGGTTTCAATATTTGAAAGATTATTGCTTGTCAGATTTATTGACTGTGTTCTGGAAGCAAGTCCGGTTGCCGCAATTTTTATTGTATTATCCATTATATAAACGATCCCTTTCCCATAATAATCTTCACGTCCTACCGAATACAAAAGACAATGTAAAATATGTGGAGATACGTGCATACGTACAATTACTCCATTTATTATATTAAAACCTTATGTCATAACATAAGCTGTGAGCCGTTCCTTCAGCTTGTTAAGTGCTTTGGCATGTATCTGAGATACTCTTGAAGCAGTCAGCCCCATAACGAATGCTATTTCTTTGAGTTTTAACTCCTCATAATAATAAAGTGAAATTACTGTCCGTTCGTTCTTGTCAAGTTGATCTATATGTTGGGCAAGGACTTCTTTAAACTCATCCTCAAGAATCTTATCTTCCGGATGCTGTTCGACTGTCGAACTGTTTTCAATTAGCTGTATATTATTATCCTGAATCAACTCTTCAAATGCAAATAATTTTGAGTTCAGTTCGTCCTGTCTGAGTTTGTCCACATCCTCTTCAGATATATTGAGCTGCAATGCAAGTTCACTTTCTGTCGGTGTACGTCCGTTCTGATTCATAAACAGGGTTTCAGATTCATTTAATTCCTTAACCTTTTTACGTGTATCACGGGGTATCCAGTCTTTCTTGCGAACATAGTCTATTATTGAACCTCTTACACGAATTGAAGCAAAGGTGTCGAATTGTATACCCCTTTTATAATCATACCGTTCAATACAGTTGATTAATTCAAGCACACCTTGATTTGTCATATCTTCAATGTCCTGTTGATTCGAAACCATTGTATACATTTTCTTTATATTAGTTGATACTATATAAAGATATGCTTCCAATATATAATTCCGTAAAGTTATATCTTTAGTCTGATTATACTCCTGCCATGTTTTTTCAATAATGACTACTGTATCATCTTTATAAAAGTTCAAAAATACTCACCCCTTTATTCCAAGATTTTTTGCCTTTATACCGAAACAGAACCGACTGACTGTACATTCGTGTCAGCATTGATTTCATTGAAAGACAAGACGATTGCTTGCGATGAAAATTGTTCAATAAGCCGTTTATAATAAAACCTAACTACCGGTGAAGTCAGAACTATAACCTCATCCATTCCATCCTTGAGCCTGTTCTCCTCTCTCAGCTGTGAAGATATGATTTTGTGTATAATTTCGGGTTCAAGAGAAACATAAGATGAATTACCGGTTTTCTTTATATTATTCATTATAACATTTTCAATCTCAGGATTGATGGTAACAACTTTGATTGAATTGTCGTGAACGTATTTTCTTGTTATTGTACGCTTCAACGCCTGTCTTACATACTCAGTCAACATATCCATATCCTTGATGTTCGGTGCATATTCGGCAACTGTTTCGAGTATTGTTGTCAGGTCTCTTATCGGAATCTGTTCAGCAAGCAGGTTGCAGAGTACTTTCTGAAGGTCAATTGTTGATATGATTGACGGGACTGTATCTTCAATAAGCTCTTTATTGAGCTTCTTAAAGTTATCAAGCAGTTGTGTAAGCTCCTTACGGCCGAATAATTCATGTGAATGCACCTTGATTACCTCCGAAAGGTGAGTTACTATAACTGACAACGGATCAATTATTGTATAACCGCTCATCATTGCTCTCTCACGTTTGTCGTCTGTAATCCATTTTGCCGGGATTTTAAATACCGGCTCAACAGTATCAATCCCTTGTATCTCATCAGCAGTACCAGACTGGTTCATTGCAAGGAAGCGGTCTGAAAGCACTTCTCCGCCTGAAATTGATTCGCCTTTGATTTTGATTACATATTCACTGATTCCAAGCTCTGCATTGTCACGCAACCTTACGGTCGGGATTACAAATCCCATCTCTTCAGCGAACTGCCTTCGTAACATGACGACACGGTTCAAAAAGTTGCCGCCTTTGCTTTCGTCGACCAGAGGAACAAGGCTGTATCCAAACTCAACCTCAATTGGTTCAATATTTAATAATGTATATATGTTGTCTGTGTTTTTAAAGAATTCGGTTTCACTCATCGGTAGATCGGGTGCGGATTCAAATACCGCTTCAACCTTATTTTTCTTTTTCAATCTTAGTGCAAGAATTATCATTGTGGAACCAACAATAAGCAGAAGTCCAACCGGAAATCCGGGCATAACAGATAATGCAATCAACGCTCCGCCGGTTATCAGAATTACGACAGGATACGAAACAATCTGTGTTTTAAGATCGGTACTCAAATCATTTACGGATGCTGCACGAGTAACAATCATACCTGTTGCGGTTGATATGAGAAGTGCCGAAATCTGAGATACAAGACCGTCGCCGACTGTTGCAGTTATATATATTGAAAGGACTTCGCCGAAGGTGTTACCACCCTGTACCATACCGATTATGATACCGCCGATACTGTTGATAAAAACAATAAGGATTGAGACTATAGCATCACCCTTGATAAACTTAGTAGCACCGTCCATTGAACCGTAAAAATCGGCTTCACGCTGAATTTTCAGACGGCGCGCTTTTGCTGTCTCATCGTTGATCAACCCTGAGTTCAAGTCTGCATCAATCGCCATCTGTTTGCCTGGCATAGCATCGAGTGTGAATCGTGCCGCAACTTCGGAAACTCTTTCTGCACCTTTTGTGATAACTATGAACTGTACTATAACTATTATAAGGAAAATAATAAATCCGACAACAGCATTACCGCCGATAACATATTGACCGAATGCTCTTATTATCTGACCGGCATAACCGCTGTTACCAAGAATAAGACGAGTAGAGGAAACATTAAGCCCTACACGAAGCAATGTTGTTATAAGAAGTATCGAAGGGAAAACCGAGAACTCAAGCGCTTCCTTGATATACATTGTAATAAGAAGGATACCCATCGAAATGGCTATATTGATAATAAGCATAACATCAAGTAATGACGAATTAAGGGGTATAATAATCAGAAATATTACACCAACGATGAAAATTGTCAGCATATTATCAAAAAGCTTTTTCATCTGAATTAAGTTATCCTTTCTTATTTTTTTTGTTTTTCTTTTGTTTCAACTTGTAAATGAATGCAAGTATGTCTGCAACGGGTTTATAAAACTCATCCGGAATAGGTCTGTCAAGCTCAACTGACTCATAAAGTCCTCTAGCAAGCGGTCGGTTTTCGGTAATTTCTATTCCGTTTTGCTCTGCTATCTCGATAATTTTCAATGCCAGATAATCCATGCCTTTTGCAATAACAATCGGAGCTTTATCCTTCGGAGGTTTATATCGTAATGCAACTGCAAAGTGTGTGGGATTTTTGATTACAACATCTGCAGTCGGAACTTTTTTCATCATTCTCATTGCTGCCATTTTACGCTGGACATCCTTGATTTTACTCTTTATCTGTGGATCGCCTTCGGTTTGTTTATATTCATCTTTGATTTCCCGCTTCGTCATCCGAAGTTCTTTTTCATGCTCCCACCATTGATATAAGTAATCTGCAATCGCGAATAATGCCATATACATCGAAATATTCATTACTATATTATATATTGTATCTCCTACCCAACCCATCGCTTCAACTGTCGATAACAGAGGTAGTTTCAATACAGTGTTTGTACTCGCTTTAATCTGAGTGTATAAAACCGCTGAAATAATAATTATTTTAACAAGAGATTTTATAAGCTCAACCAATGAACGAAGAGAAAGTATTTTTTGAAATCCTGTAACAGGATTAATTCTTGAAAATTGTGGTTTCAACTTTTTTGCGGAAAAAATAAATCTTGTCTGCGCTCCGCTCAACGCAACAGCGATCAGTGCCGCTGCGAGTCCAAAGGATATTATCAAAATCAATGCTTTAATTGTGTATTGAGCGATAAGAGTTGCAATTGACTGAACTGTAAGCTCTGTAATATCAGAAATGTCATTAAAGCTGTTAGTTATAATACTATTTATGAATCCAAGAGCAGGTGATATAACAAGCTTAAGCAGAAAAGTTATTACGAGCAGTCCTAATGCGCTTGATACATCCTTGCTTTGAAACACATTGCCTTTCTTACGCTCATCTTGACGCTTTTTTTGTGTGGCTTTTTCTGTTTTCCCACTGTCAGCCAATTATATTCACACCCTTACCCAGCATTATTGTTTCAGCATTATACTTATCCCTTCTTCTATTCGTGCAAACATATATGTCATGGATGAATCCAAAACTCTTGATGTTGTCGGTAAAACCAGAAAAACAATAATCAACCCAACTCCAAGTTTTATTTGTAATCCAACAATAAAGACATTTATATGAGGTACGATTCTCATCAGAACACCCAACCCTGCTTCTGTTAAAAACTCAATTGCAATTATCGGGATTGCCAGCTTGAGTGCGAGAATTAATATATCACCAAAAATAAGTACGATGTAGCTACCGATTTCAAAGTTGAAAATTTCTGTTCCAACCGGGAAAAGCTCACATGATTTTGTTACAAGTCTGATCATTGTCAGATGGCTGTTTGAAAGAAAGAATAAAAACGTAAAAAGTATATTGTAAACCGTACCTGTCAATGCCATCGAAACATTGCTTTGAGGATCATAAACTTTCCCCATTCCGAGACCGAGCTGCATATCAATTGATTCACCTGCAATAAGAGCCAAAGACATCACAAGCTGTATTATAAAACCAATCGTAAAACCAACAAGCATTTCCTTAATAACAACGAAAATGAATTCGATGAGAGAACCGATTACGGGATTTGAGCTGCCGAATGTAGGAACAATGCCGATTGCAATCAATATAGCAAGTCCTATTTTAACGATAGCAGGTACACTCTTTCTACCAAAAAAGGGATTGAACAGAAAAGCACCGGATATTCTTGTTACCACAAGAAGAAGCAGTATATAGTTGCTTTGTAAATCGTTAAATATATCCATAGCTATAAATTATTTGCGAATCCGAAAATTCGTTCCGAAAAATCAATCATTGTAGTAATAAGCCATGAGCCGAGAAGTATCAGAATTAACCCGACTGCGACTATCTTCAGTATAAAAGCAATGCTTTGTTCTTGTATTTGTGTAGCTGCCTGGATTATTGAAACAATCAATCCTATAACAGCACTGACAATAAGAAAAGGTGCGGCAATTGTCATCGCAGTCATTATTGCTTCTTTTATTATGTAGGTTATATCCGTCTGCGACATTGCTTCATCCTTTCGTTATGATTAAAGTATCTAATTGAATCCGGCAACAAGTGTCTGGAATGTCAGCTGCCATCCATCGATAAGAACAAATAACATCAACTTGAACGGAAGGCTTATCATTGTCGGCGGCAGCATTACCATACCCATTGACATCAGTGTGCTTGCCACAACCATATCTATAATCAAAAACGGAAGATATAACAAAAAGCCAATTATAAATGCTCTTTTGAGTTCACTTGTTATAAATGCAGGAATAATAACTGTTGTTGAAATTTCATTATAATCTTCCGGCCGTTCTGAATCACTTATATCAAGAAAAAAATTCAAATCTTCGTTTTTGGTCTGCTTGAGCATAAATTCTCTGAGCGGATCCATCGCATTTTCAAGCATTTGTTCCTGAGTTATCTCCCCGTTTTTATAGGGTGTATATGCTTCTATGTTGATATCATCTACAACCGGTGACATTATAAACAATGAAAGAAAGAGCGAAATTCCAATTAGCACCTGGTTTGGTGGTGTCTGTTGAAGCCCAATTGCATTTCGCAAAATTGATATTACGATGATTATACGTGTAAAGCTGGTTGTCATTATCAGAATAGAAGGAATTAATGCGATAAATGTCAGCGAAAAGATAATATCAAGAGTATCTGTATTTCCCAGAAGTCCCGATGCTTCGCTTATCTCTGTTATGGGTGCTTCACTTTCAGCAGCTACTGAAACTGACATCATTATAATCATAGTAATGAGAATCACGGATAATAAGAGAAGCTTTATATATCTTTTTTTCATTTCTCTTTATTATTCCTTTCATCTGATACTTTATTACCATGTTTACCGTTCAGTGCAGACATGAATATACTCATGAAATCTCCTGTCTGGCCGTTTGTTTTATACCTTTCGACAACAGTTTCATCAAGCTCGGTAAGCAATTCAGTTTTGCCGCTTGAAATTGACATAAGATAGTTCTTTGAGTCGACCTGTACGACCGCCAAAAACACATCCTTGCTAAGCATAACTCTTTCAATAACCTTAATTATTTTACCCGAAGTAAAAGAATTTTGCTTTTTTGCAATCCAGCGAGTTGTGAAATATGCTGCAATAATAACCAGAATCACCACAATAAGCGGCATTAGCAGCTGTAAAAAATCGTCCATTTAATAAGTCCCTCTAATAATTCCTGCCGTTCATAACTTCAGTAATTCTGATACCGAAATTATCGTCGATAACTACCACATCACCTTTGGCAATAAGTTGTCCGTTGACAATTATATCAACAGGATCGCCTGCCTGTTTATCAAGTTCAATTATTGAGCCTTTTGTTATATTCAAAACATCCTTTACCTGCTTTTTTGCTCTGCCTATTTCAACAGAAACTGTCAGTTCAACCCCCATGACAAGATCAAGATTCATTGAATCCGGTTCGTCATATTCAAAACTTTCGTCATCAAAGTTGTTAAACTGTAATTTCTGAACACTGATATTTTGCCGTTCCTTCGATTTTTGCGTAGGTTCTCTTCGAAGTGGTGGTGATTGCCTTGGTTTTTCAGATTGTTTCGGAACATCTATGGCAAAAATAGGATTTTGATTATGCCCGGTAACATTATTCCGGTATGAATCTTTCGATTCAAATACAGGAGTATCTTCATCAGAGGTTGATGTACCGAAATTCATAGCATTAAAAACCAGCTCTTTTGTAAACGCAATCGGAAGTGCAGTTAAAAACTGACTGTCTATAAGTCCGTCAATGACAAACTTAAAGCAAACAGATACAATATGGTCATCTGTCGATCCTTTAAAAAAATCATCATAAAATGTATCCGGATCTACTATTCTCGGTGGTGAAATATTGACGCTTTTATCAAAGAATGTTGCAAGAGCCGTACTTGCCGAGCCCATCATTTGGTTCATTATTTCACCGAGTGCACTTATATGAATTTCATCAAGCTCACCTTGTGATATTTCTGTTTCTCTCAATAAGCTGCTGACAATTGCTTTAACATCAGCTATGCTCATTACCATCAAATTAGCTCCATGTAACCCGTCGATGTAGTTGATTTCTACTCCGATAGCCGGTTCGAGCTGTTTATATTCGAACTCTGTATTTTTGATTACATTAACAACCGGTGTAGTTATGCTGACCTGTTTGTTAAGCAGTGTTGCAATCGCAGTTGCGGCTGCACCCATACTGATATTAAGTATTTCACCTATTGTATCGATTTCAATACCGGTCAGGATCTCAGCCTCAATTTTTGTGGTTTTGCTTGTGCTCATAGCTGTTATTATTTATAAATCAAAAATTGCGACTTATAAATATCCTTTCTTAAAAATTCGATGATTATTTTGTAATCAGATAAGTCATTTATTAAATTTTTTTCCTCGATAATACGAGCTTAATCTGATTGCTTTTCGTGTCTTCTTTATACCCGGTTCACCTAAAAACCAAGTGTTTCCGTTTACCGTTACCAAAGCCGGACTATTTATCCTTTGTTCGAGTTTTATAACATCCCCCACCTGCATATTAACAACATCCTTCAACGGAAGTTTGACGCTGCCAAGTATACCGCAAACCTCAACAAGTGAGTTGCTGAGTTCATCAAGCATACTACGCTTGACTTCTTCGCTCACAACAATAGTTTCGATTTTTTCATTGTTTTGTGCCATAGCTACAAGCATCGTATCAACATAGGTATACGGGACACAGGTTGTAATTGTACCTTTGATTGAACCGATATTGACATTCAATACAATTACTTCGACGACCTCTTGAATTCTAATAGACTTAATGAACCTTGAATTTGTTTCAATCTGGCTGAGAGTTACATTAGTATACGGTATGTTTGCCAAAGCTTCTTGAATAAAAATACATATCTTCTTATAAACACGTTCCATCAACGCAATTTCTATTTCGGTAAACTCTCTGTCAAGAATTTTAGCTGAATCAACTGTACCGCCAAGCATACGGGAAATCAAGGTGAATGTAAGTGAATTTGACATATCCATTAATATTGAACCGTTTATTGAATCAATATCGATGACTGCTGTCATAAGCATGTCAGGTAAGGAGTTGTTGTACTCATAATATGGATGCTCTTCAATTGATGCAACCGTTATTTCACTATAGTTACGCAGAATACCAGCAAAATAAGCAGCGAGATGCCTTGCAAGAACATCTGCGATACTTGATAAAACTTTATTCTGATCTCGAGATAACTTTTTAGGACTTTTAAAGTCATAAATCTTAACGGGCTTTTCTTCGAGTCCTGTTTTGATATCCCCAAGCTTATCGTCGGCAAGCTCATTCAATAATTCATCTATTTGATTTTGTGAAAGTATCTCAGCCATTGCCGCAACCCTATTCCAATCTTAAAATTATTTTAATTTATTCTTCACTTTTTCTTTTCTTTGTTTTATTGGCATCTTCGTTTTTGGGTTTTTTCAGTTCTTTCTTTACATATAATTCACCAGTATTTTCGATCAGTTCCTTTTTATATTCCTTTATTTCCCCAATGATCTCATCAGGAGTCTCAATAGCATAATACTTTTTGCCGGTTGTCATTGTTATTAAAGTATCAGGCATTTGTTCGATAATTTCGATAAGGTCGCTGTTCATGTAGAATTTTTCGAGGTTAAGCTTTGTAAGTTCTATCATAATATAAGTCCTTTCTGTATTTTTACATGGGGATATAAATTTTTATATCCCCTATGTTATTAAAACGGTAATTAAATAATACTTATACTAATTCGATTTAGAAACAGTGATAAAATTCGAGGAAAAGTCCTTACTTGACGGACTTTTTCGAAGGGTTTTATCTACTGTTTCTTATGAGAAATAGTATTATTTATATGATGTCAAAAAGTCCATAAGCCAAAGACTTTTCGACATCACGCAATGAATATTTAATTGCCGCATTAATAATTACCTTTTGAGATTTACCAGTTCTTCAAGTATCTGGTCTGATGTTGTTATTACTCTGGAGTTTGCCTGGAACCCTCTCTGGGCAACAATCATATCTGTAAACTCTTTTGTAAGATCAACGTTTGACATTTCAAGCCCGCCTGAAACCAGCGACCCTGTTGCGCTGCTACCGGGAATTGAATAAACAGGTCGACCGGAACTTTTCGTTTCGGTGTAGGTCATATTGCCTTCCTGAGATAATGCATCAGGATTTGAGAAGGTTGCAAGAGCGAGCTGACCAAGTGTTTCGATCTGAAGCGTTATCGAATTTGTACCTGTAACCTTACCGTCGTTCGATACATAAAGGCCTGTATAATTTGTAAAATCATCAATTACAATAGGAGTTAAGATGCCATCTTTAATATTTTGTTCCGTATTAGAATCATCAAAGCTTATCAATCCTGTATCAGGATCTGCGACCGCCTGTGGCATTGAGCCAAGTACAAAGTTGCTGTTTGAATCAATCAGTGCGCCATTTGAGTTGAACTGAAGGCTACCGACTCTTGAATAATTTACCTTGCCGGTTGAATCTTGAACAGCGAAATAACCTTCTCCGGATATGTATAAATCAAGAGGTCTCGAAGTCTGCTGATAACCGCTTCTGGTTGTAAGGACATCAATAGAAGATACAGAAGAACCATAACCGATCTGCATCGGATCTGAACCACCCGAAGTAGCTGTCGGTGCACTTGATGCTGATAATGTCTGATAATATAAATCTTTGAAAAGAACTCTGCTGGATTTATACCCTGCTGTGTTTACGTTTGCTATATTATTACCGATAACATCAAGCATAGTCTGATGTCCTCTTAAACCTGTAACTGCTGAATACATTGATTTTATCATTTTATTTGACCCTTTCGTTTTAGTATAATTTTATTTTTTTATGTTATACCGCAAGGCTTATCTGTCATTTAAAGCCTTATACTAATTCATTTTATTTGAAACAGTATTATAGCCTCCGTTAGGTCCAGCTATATTATTACGGCGCCGTCTAAATTTGTGAATACCTTCTGTTCATTGATTTCGTTGCTGTCAAGTATAGTAACAACAATATTTGATGGAACATTAACTATAAATGCTTTCCCGCCCATCAAAATCAAAGAATCCCTGATCCCCTTTCTGTCTGCAGTCTCAACGGCAGAATTTAATTTATCAATATCCTCGGTTGAAAGCTCAATTTCTCTTTCATTAAGACGTTTTATAGCATGCTTTGAAAATAAAACACCTGAATCCTTTTGTACTTCCACCAGAACCGATTCAAATGATTTTTCCGGTTCCTTTTCATAGGTTTTTTGTTTTACAGTACTTTCATTTTTCAGCTTTTCTATCTGAGCATTATATTGCTCAATTTGAGCACTAAACTGTAAAAACGAGTTGTCAATCCTCATATTGTAGTTTCTTCACCTGCCTTATTAATTATTTCAGATTCGGTTACAGCTTCTGTTGTTGTGTCTCCGTTTGCAATGTCCATAATATCAGAAAGTTGATAAAAACCTCCATTAACATATACATACGGAACTCCGCCATTAAAGCTGATCTGCTCAACCTTGCCTACTTCAATTGTTTCAATACCCGCACTGTCTATTGTTGATACACTAACAGCCTTGCCTATCAATGAAATTGCCATATTTGCCTGTATTGTGTTGTTAAGTTCACTTATCTGAGAGAGAGATGAAAACTGAGCCATCTGTGCAAGGAACTGAGTGTTGTCTACCGAATCAAACATGCTTTGATTCTGCAGCTGTGCTGCCATAAGCTTGAAGAAATCATCAATCCCGAGATCCGCAGTTTTATCAGCTGTCGCATTATTATTACCTGATACATATGTACTTGCTGAATTTACTCCGTTTACATTCATTATTGTCGCCTTTCTTGTTATCACAGTAATCAAATTTTATAATCTATTGATCCCTTGATATACACACTTTTATTTGAAAAAACTGTTCTTTTTTCGGTCTCTGAATCGATCCCCGAATAATTTACTTCTTTGTTTTTATACTCAGTCTGGTTTCTGCCTTGATTACCACCTGCAAACATTGCATCAAAGTTGCTTGCTTCATACTCAACCGATATAGATATTGAAATATCATTTTTTGTATTGACACTGTTCTGTAAATTTACCTTAAGACTATCGATTCCCCGAGTAATCAGTTCTTTTGTCTGTGACAGTTCGGTTTTCAGCATAACCTCTAACTTACCCTGTTCGCGGCTCAGATGCACTGTAACCTCACCGAGTCCTTCGGGTTTAAGCTTTAGTTTAAAGGTTGATATCCCTTCTTCCTTGACCGCTTCTCTGCGGATTGCATTTGTCAACTGCGGCACAAGGTCGATTTCTGCTGTTTCAAGCTTTATTGCATCGGGCTTGTCAAGCTGTATATCCAATGTTTTTCGAAATTCAACTGACTGTCTCAGCTGGATAACATCATCTGTATTTTTGACTTCAGACCTTGCTCTGATTTCTGGCAGTTTTTCTGGTTTGGTCAGCTTACTGCTTTTTTGAGTAACATCGGATATATTCACTTCAGTTATTTTTTCAAATTGCTTGGAATCTGCTGTAAAACCGATTATTTCGATATCTGTTTTAATGTCGGTTTTATTCAATTGCTGCTTATATGTTGTCTGAAATAAAACATTTGTTTCTTTAGGTATATCTGTATGCTTTAATTCAGGTACATTGTTCTGTTCAGCAACTGTGTTTTCTGTATCAATTTCAGCATTGATTGTTTGCTTTTCGTTTACATATCCTGATTTGTTCATGCTTTGTATTTGCAGCTTAACAGCATTACCTGATTCAATCTGTTTGATTTCGGTATTTGCTTCAGACCGAATAAATCGAATTTCTGTTTTAATGTTGTTTGCAGCTATTGCAGTAAATCCGATCAATTCATACTCTGTTTCATCAATACAATCTTCCGATTTATCTTCAGATATTTCAGCTGGCTCCTGCAGATTTTCAGCTGTAACAGATTCCTGGACATCTTTTGCCGGAGTTTTCATTAATGTCAGAGGGTTTTCTGCCATTGCCTGAAATAGCATATTACAAAAATTCTGCAACTCATTGTCTGTTTGCATTTGATTACTCATCAGAGTGTCTGCTGTCGGGAATGCAAGTGGTATGACGGGTGTATTTATTGTTAACGCATTAATAATCATCACCTCCTTCATTTCTTATTAATGCGGTAATTAAATATTCATTGCATGATGTCGAAAAGTCTTTGACTTATAGACTTTTTGACACCATATAAATAAGGATTATTTAATTGCCGTTTTAATTATTTATTCAGACTGACTGTAATACTATTCTCTCATAAAACATTACGTTAAAATTCTGCAAAAAACCCATTAAGCAAAGGTTTTTTCTTGAATTTTATCTATGTTTTTAATCGAGATAAGTATGAAGCTGTATTTGCGATAAATTCTTCAATAAATCTTTCTTCGCTTTTCTGCTCTTCGGCTCTATATTTCAGACACTTGTTTTCGCGAAGCTTTTCAACTGTTGCTTTATCTTTTGAAATAGCGATCAGCTTCTCGGCTTGTGTATCAATCTGACTCTGTTTCTCTATGATTTTCTTCTTTTGAAGTCTTATTTTATTCTGCAAATCCTTTATAAAATTCAACATCATAGCTGCGTTGATAATATTGGTTCCTCTTTGACAACTTATAAGATAGTTCTGTTTTTCAGCCTCATATTTCTGTATAAGATAATTTAACTGTCTTTCAAGTTCAACATATTCGACACGCATCATTGATAATATGTCTTTTTCTTTTTTCTGAAGGTGTGTGTTATATTCAAGTACTTTCTGGAGTGGAAATTTAAACTTTTTCATTCACAGAACCTCATTGTTTATTTATCAAAAGACTATTCATCATTTTTATAGTTTCGTTGAAACTGAATCTCTCATCAATGCTTTGTTTCAGAAATTCATTAATTTTATCGATATTTTTTATTGCATAATCTAGCTTTGGATTTATACCGTTTTTATATGCTCCTATACTTATCAAATCAAAGTTCTCATAATATGTTGAGAGTATCGCTCTGATTTCAGATGCCGCTTTCATATGCTCCGGAGTGACAATTTCATTCATAATTCGACTTATGCTTGCAAGAACATCGATTGCCGGATAATGATTTCTCATTGCAACCACTCTCGACAGCACGATATGTCCGTCGATTATACCTCTGACCGTATCTGAAATAGGTTCGTTTACATCATCGCCTTCAACAAGTACTGTGTAGATGCCGGTTATCGAACCATTTTCAAAGTTCCCTGTTCTTTCGAGAAGCTTGGGCAATGTTGCATACAGTGAAGGCGTATAGCCTCTCGCAACCGGCGGTTCACCTACTGCGAGTCCAATCTCACGCTGTGCCATCGCAAATCTTGTCAGCGAATCCATCATCAAAAGAACATCCTTGCCTTGATCTTTGAAGTACTCGGCGATTGCTGTTGCCGTCAATGCACATTTCAGACGCATCATTGCCGGTTGATCAGAGGTTGCAACAACAACCACTGTTTTCTTAAGTCCGGCTTCCTTAAGATCCTTTTCAATGAAGCCTCTTACTTCCCTGCCTCTTTCACCGACAAGAGCGATAACATTGACATCAGCTTCGATGTTTCTTGAAATCATACCCATCAACGTACTTTTCCCGACACCGCTGCCTGAGAAGATACCCATTCTCTGCCCTTTACCGCAGGTTAAAAGTGAATCAATCGCTTTGATACCCATTGTTATAGTTTCGTTTATCTGAGGTCTTAAAAATGGATTTGAGGGATTGCCTTGAACAGGATATGCTTTTATTGTTTGTATTTCGCCTTTCCCGTCAATCGGTTTCCCAAAGCCATTGATAACTCTGCCTATAAGCTCGTCGCCGACCGGCACTTTAAGAACATCTCCGGTTGATTCAACAATGCTTCCTTTCACAACGCCGATAAGTTCATCATATGGCATAAGTAAAACATGGTTCTCCTTGAATCCGACTATTTCCGCTTGTATGTATGCATTATTCTTCGAGTTGTATATCCTGCATACAGTGCCTATATCAACTGATGGTCCTGTGCTTTCGATAACCATTCCGACAATTTTATCTATCTTTCCTTTTGTTATCACCGGTTCGGTTTTATCAATTATCTGACAGATGTTATCAAACAATTCAGCAACCCTTTCTTGTCCAATAGAATTTATATATTTACTGTTGCATTTTGCAATGTATTAAGCTGGGTGATAACGCTTGCATCAACAATTTTTTCGGTTGTCTCAACTATGCAGATCCCTCTTGATGCGTCATCCAATACTTCAACTTCAAGTCTTTCTGCACCGCTCACCATACTGAGCAGATAATCACTGTTCGAGGTAACAAGCTGTACTTCATGTTTTGATATGGTCAGTTTTAACCATTTCTGAGCAACAAGGTCTTTGACAGCTTTCTCATATATTTTGAAGAATAGCTCTTTATCGGACGAAAGCTTCTGATTTATAACCTTTTCGGCTATTCTGAATGCAAGATCGATTATATTATCTTTATTACTCTTAAGAAGTTTTTCCTTGTTTTCATCGAGAACGGTCAGCATGCCTTGCATTTCTTTTACAACTACCCTATTTTGATTTTCAATCAATTCGGTTGCTTCATCATATCCTGCTTTATAGCCTGATTTTTTTGCTTCTTCATAATCGGATACTGCTTTCTTCTCCGCATAACTTTTGAGTTTTGCAGCATAATTCTGAGCATTTTCAATTATTCTATCAGCTTCTGATGTAAGATTGGCTGATTTGCCTATGTTTCCACCTTCAGATTTGGTGTACAAAATATGATCTATTTCGATATTAACACTATTATGTTTAAGAAGATTAGACAATTATTTCATCCTTCCGTCCTCTTGAAATATAAATCTCACCGGATTCTTCGAGTTGTCTTACGACCGCAACAAGCTTCCGTTGCTTTTCTTCAACATCCGAAAGCCTTACGCCACGCAGATACTTAGCTTCTTCTTCCATTGTTTCCTTCATGCGTAGAGACATATTTTCGTAGAATTTTTCGACAACATCCTTAGCAGCACCCTTGAGAGCAATAAGCAGGTCACTTGTGTTGACATCCTGCAAGAATCTTTGGATATACATAGGTTCGAGCATTGCAATGTCCTCGAATACGAACATACAGTTTCTGATTTCTTCGCTTAACTTAGGATCATTTTTGGACAGCTCTTCCATAATATATTTTTCAGTACCTCTGTCAACAGAGTTCAGAACCTCAGCTATATATTTTGTTCCTCCGATTACGGTATATCCGACAGTTTCGCTCATTGACATCTTGCGTTCAATAAGTCGTTCTATATCTTTTACAACCTCCGGCGAAGTGCTATCCATTGTCGCTATACGTTCAACAACATCAATTTGTATTTCACGCGGTAGCTCACTCAAGATTGCAGACGATTGTTCCGTTGTACAGTATGAAAGTATCAGTGCTATTGTCTGCGGATGCTCGTTCTGTATTAAAATCAGAAGCTGTTTCGGATCGGCTTTATATATAAAGTCAAAAGCTTTTACTTGAAGTGATTTTGTGATTTTATCTATCAGATTTGTTGCTACAGATGCTCCCATTGATTTTTCAAGGACTGCTTTTGCATAATCTATACCGCCTTCGGTGATAAAGGTCTGCGCAAGGCATAAGCCGTAAAACTCATCCATTGTTGCTTCAACAGTTTCAGCCGATAATGCCTGCATAGTTGCAATTTCAACTGTCAGCATTTCAATCTCGTCCTCATGCAGATATTTGAAAACCTGGGAAGCATTTTCGATTCCAAGCGACAATACAACTGTTGCAGCTTTTCTCATAGTTTCGCTTTTTCTATTTCTTGGATTCAATTATTTTCGTCCTCCTTGATCCAGACTCGTAATAATTGAGCAACTGTTTCAGCATTACCGGCTGAAAATTCTTTTATCTGCCGTTTCAATGCTTGTTCGCGTGTTTCGTTTAAAACAATTTCACCTGGCATATTACCGGGTTTGGATTTTTGTGAATTAGCGTTTGATTCTTGATATTCCTCAAACTCTTCATTAATCTTCCTCTTTTTCTTCTTCTTTCTTCTTGATGATGAAATAAAAAGTATAATTATCAGAACAAAAAATAGTATTCCTGCACCGGCAATTATAATTATCTCTTTATTGCTGAGTGATATCAAAGGTTCATCAACAGGTTCAGTCCGTGATACCTCATCAGGTATCAACTCTTCGATAAACTTTACATTGGTCAGTGCAACCTTGTCAACACTAATACCTGCACTGTAAGCAACCAGTTCACGATACTTTGTCTTATCTTCGTCCGAAAGCTCATCCAAATTGATTATGACAGCAACGGTCATATCTTTGATATTCCCCCCGTTATTTTGTATTACTCTAACAAGCTGATTAACAAGATACTCGGCGCTGTAATTTTCATTGTTTTCATATTCTGAATAACCGGAGGAAGTATTACTTTCTTCATATGTAGGTATATTGTTGTTATCCCCTGTAGCAGCACCTGTCGTTTGATTTGATCGCTCTATCCATGTAATGATACCGTTATCTCCGATAACAGGGGTATATACAGTTTCTTCGCTTGATACTTGATCAAAATCTACAATGACATTAACTGCAATACTCATTCCTTTTTCACCAAAAATAGGTTTCAGAAAATCTTTAATTTTATTCTTGAAGACTTCGTTTATCAGATTTACTGTCTCAATTCTAATATTTGCACTACCCACACCACTATCAGCAATAGCTCCGTTCAATTGTTCACCATTGCCGTTTATAATAACAACATTTTCGCCATTAAGTCCCGGTACGCTGTTTGCAACAAGTTGCTCGATACCTTTTACCTGCTTTACTGTTAGCTCAGCATTTGAATATAACTCTAACAAAACCGATGCGGTAATATCGATTTTTTCATCTTTTAGTACATAGGAATTGTCATCCGGTATACTCAGGTTGACTATCGCTGTCTTTACACCTTGAAGTGTTTTTATGGATGCCTGAAGTCTGTCTTGCAACTGAAAAATAAGCAGCTTCTTTTTTTCATAATCCGTAGTAAGCAGGTCTGACTGTTCAGTAAAAATATCATAATTCAATGCACTTTTCGGATATCCTTCCGATGCAAGTTGCATTTTCAATGTTGCTTCCTGGGAAGTCGGTACCAATATTGTGTTGTCATTCTCAACTTTATAGCTGACTGCCATATCATCAAGCAGTGATAATATCTCTGAACCCTCGATAGATGACAGTCCCCTATACAGTACTGTATATCTAACGTTATTTAGTATAAATGACAGAGTCATTGCACCAACAACAATAATACCGAATCCTGTGAATATTAATATCTTCGTACCTTTTGAAAGCTTATTAAAAAAAGCTGTGATTTGTTTGAATATACTTGAAGCTGTCAAATTCATTGAATATCAAATACATCAGCTCGATATAAACCGGCATCTGTGTTCCTTTCATGTTGATATTTATAATGTGATGCGCATAATTTCATTATAGGCTTCAAGCGCTTTATTTCTGACTTGAACCAATGTCTGTATTGCAAGATCGGCTTTTGCCATGTCTATTGTCAGCGCATGCAATGCATCGGTATCACCTGTTGCAATTTTTATTGCATCGACCTGTACAGATGCGTCTGTTTCGGTTACATTTTGTACTGCTTCTTTTAACATATCTTCGAAAGGAATAAAATTTTCACTTTCTTTTTCGACATTTTGTGACTTAAGAACACTATTGAGAATCTCTGTTGTATTGATCGGAGTAATTGTCATGTTTATAATTTTTTATTCAAACTTCACTGTTTCATGTTGAATAAATGTCCTTTCTGAAAAACTTAGTTTACATTCTTGTAACAATATCAATAAACACAAATAAACTGTGCTTTATACTAATTCCGATTAAAAACATTTATAAAATTCAAGAAAAAACCTTTGCTATATGTTTTTTTCGCAGAATTTTAACGTAATGTTTTGTGAGAAATTAGTATTATATTGCAACACAATCTACTTTTTTAGTATTTTTAACATTTATCTTCCTATTTCCAGCGCTTTTGATGCCATTTGTTTTACTGCATTGAACACTGTAACATTTGCTTCATACGACCTTGATGCTGCCATCATTTCAATCATTTCTTCAACTGTATTTATGTTAGGCATTTTAACATAACCTTCTTCATCAGCCAACGGATTTGTCGGATCATATTCAAGAAGGAATGCTTCATCGTCTTCAACTATCTCGCTGACCTCGACTCCGCCATATGCTGCGATTCTATTTGCTGCATCATATAACTTTGTTCTAAAATTATCACTGTCATTTTTCTCGGATAAAACAACTATTTTTCTACGATATGGTTCTCCACTTTCGGTAATTGACGTATTTGAATTTGCTATATTCTGAGCAACAATTTCCATCCGTAGCTTTTGTGCAGTTAATGCGGAACCCGATATATTCAGAGAACTAAAAAATGCCATATAATCTCACCTCATTGATTTTGTTATAACACCTGTTCATGTTTATTTGATTCTATGCGATGATACAATTCGTTTCATGTGATGGATTCTTTCCGATAAATATATCTATCGTTATATACATATAAATTATTTACCACTGTTAATTGCATATTTTAATCGATTTATTTCTGATGTCAAAGAACTTATAAGGTACTCATATTGAATTTGTATGCGTGCTAATTCAATATTTTCTTCATCTAAAGATACATTGTTTCCATTTTCATTTGTCGATGAAGTATTGTTTTCGACAACTTTTGCTTTAATATTTTTAATCTTTTCTTTTATTAAAGCAGAATTTGTATATTTATCGTTCAATATATTATTCAATATATTTTCGAACTCAACACTCTTGCTTTTATATCCAGATGTATCTGCATTTGCAATATTATTTGATATGATTTTTTGTTTAAACCAAACAGCGTCAAGGCTTCTTTGAAGTAATTGCATGCTAATATTATTTAAAAAATCACCCATTTCATTAACTCCTAACATTATAAAATATAGCATAATATTCATTTATGCATTTTGATATGCAGATTTTTTGTATATATTTCTATTTATATAACTTATTTATCGAGCGAAACTTAAATATTCTCTACTTTTGTAATTTGAAATATGCGATATAAAGTAATAAATTCTTCATAAAATAATTACTAAATACGATAATTTTTCTTGCTTCTAAATATTTATTTTTTATGTAATATTCAAGGAGATTTATGCTTTAATATGGAAGCAATAGAATATTTTTGAATTTCAATAATTAAATATATCATATAAATCATATTACGTCAAGAACTTTTTTTATGATTTTTTATATTTTTATATTTTTTAGCTAAAGTTTTTTTTGAAATCGTCGATATATTTGCTCATAAATTAAAATAATAAAAATATATTTGTATTATTTTTAGTTGCAAAATTATAATATAAAAGCATTAAAGTTTTAATATTAATCTTCGATATATATATTGAGATTGAAATAAGAATCCACTGTATATTATTCAGCTACAATAGTATAATAAAAATTTTATGTACTATATTTTTACGTATATATTTCACGGTAACACTCAATCGTTTCATATAAAAGGAAAATTTTATATTAACGAATGTTATATAAAGAATTACAGGAGGATATAAAATATGTCGATTTCAGGAACAACACTCAGATTATCCGGTATGGTCTCCGGTCTCGATACAGATTCAATCGTAGAAAACTTAATGGAAGCAAGTAAACTAAAAATACAAGCAGTCGAGCAACAAAAAATAACTCTTGAATGGAAACAGGAGTATTATAAAGAAATTACCAACAAGCTCTATGATTTTCAAAAAAAGTATTATGGTAGTACCTCAAGCTCATCGCTGACAAGCAGCAAGCTAAATTCATTAACTCCGAGTTATAATTCAAGCTATATCTCAGTTACCGCTTCTTCGTCCTCTTCTGCAGATAATATATATATTGATGATATTGTTAGCCTTGCATCATCGACTAAGTTGGTAAGCAGCGTACCGATCAGTTCGAATCCAACCATACAAATAAATACCGATGCACTCAGCGAACTCGCCGGAAAGAACATTGTTGTAAACCTGAACGGTGTTGAAAAGCTCCTTACTTTTACAGATCATCTGTATGCATCCTCAAGTGATGTTCAGACTGAGTTACAATCATTGATAGATAATGCATTTGGCAGCGAAAAAGTTAATGTTGATCTTGACAGCAACAAACTAACGCTTTCATCCGATAATAATACATTAATATTAAAAACCCCAACAGATGGTTCCGATCCCTCATCAATATTGACATTTGACAGTTATTCCTCAAACAGAATCGATTTTAATGTCTCTCTTGACTCTGTAAGTCTGGCTTCCTCACCTGTTGCCGGTACTGATATTGGTTTCACAGTTAATGGTAAATCATTCAGCTTTACTTCTTCAAACACCTTGAGCCAAATAATGGCAGACGTAAACTCAAGTGATGCGGGTGTAAAAATGTCATATTCATCACTTACTGATACTTTTTCAATGATATCAAACGAGACAGGAGTTACTTCAGATGTTGTTGTTTCCGATACAACCGGAACACTTATGAATTCTCTTTTCGGAACAGGAATAAAGACAAGTGGCACCGATGCTGTTGTAAAGCTCAGTCCCACGGGTTCAACATATCCGGCCGATATAATAACCGTAACAAGAAGCTCTAATACACTAAGCGTCGATGGTACGACGATTTCCCTTCTCGGTAAAGCTGAAGGAACATCAATTGAAGCTATTAATATATCTCTCAAACGTGATAATGATGCAATTTATGACACAATCAAATCATTTGTAGATGACTACAATTCTATGCTTTCATCGATAACCTCTAAGCTTGCCGAGGAGAGAGATACTGATTATACACCTCTTACCGCTGCTCAGAAGGAAGATATGAGTGAATCCGAAATAACATTATGGACAAATAAAGCAAAGGCCGGTCTGCTCAGAGGTGATATATATTTAAAGACTATCGAATCTGAGCTGAGAAGCATCTTTTATTCTCCGGTAATGAAGCTTGGTGATAATACTTCATCTCTCGGTGTTGCTTCAGATATAGGTATTTCAACTACAAATTACTCTGATAAAGGGAAGCTGACTATCGGCGAGACAAAGCTTCGCAATGCAATCAATAGTGATCCTGATAAAGTACTCGGAATATTGACACAGAAAAGCTCAGTTTCTTATTCATTATACTCAACGCAGGAAATACAACAGCAAAACTTCAATGAATCAGGTATTATTGAAAGACTGGGAAATATTCTTATAAAGAATCTTAATAATATCGGTGTGAAAGGTGCATTGATAAATCTTGTCGGCAGCCCGACCGATACATATACCAAAGAGTCTGATTACAGCAAACGTATTCAGACTCTTGATGACAAAATCGAAAACATGAATGAGAAACTTGCTGATGAAGAAGACAGGTATTGGAAGCAGTTTACAGCAATGGAGACAGCCTTATCAAAATTGAATCAACAAAGTAGCTGGATATCGAATATGTTAGGTACTAATCAGAATCAATAAAGTAAAAAAAGGAATGGTAATCAATATGACACAATATCAAAAGTACAGACAACAATCAGTAACCTCACTGACATCGGGAGAACAAATAGTTTTGTTGTTTCAACAAGCATGTGTTAATATTGCAAAAGCGATTGATTTTATTGAATCAAAGGATATAAACGGAACACATAATTCGATCGTTAAGACGGAAAACATATTTAATTATCTGATTGACAGTCTTGACATGAATTATTCTATTTCGGATGATTTATTTTCTCTCTACAATTTTATCACCGATCGTTTATTGCAAGCAAATATAAAAAAAGACGCAACTATACTTCGAGAAGTACAACCCTTGGTATGTGAACTACGCGACACCTGGAAAGAAGCAGAGTTACTTTCCAGATCGGGTATACAGAGATGAAGAACAGTGAAATTTTACTGGTAAAAGAACTTGAAAAATCAATTGAACAGAAAATCTCTCTGCTCAAATGCTTGAATACTGCATATTCATGCTCTCTTGATCTGCTTGATAATAAGAGTTATGATGCTTTTTTGGAAAAGCTGGATGTTCAACAAAAGTTGCTTAATGAAATAGATAATATCGATTCTCAAATAACGGTTACAGCTGATAAATACGAGAGCTACAAAAATGAAATTCTGGCTTTTATAAACGGGTACAAAGGCGATTCAAATCTTCCGGTTATGCTTCAAAAATTCATTGAAGACATAACAACCTCAAGAAAGCTTTTGAAAAGTTGTAAAGTATTGAACGAAAAGCTCACATATCGTATTAATGAGGTTCAGAACGAAATTAAACAAAATATGTTGACCTTCAAAAACCGCAGACTCATTAAAACAGGGTACAGTAATGTAAACACAGTAAAAACCGGATTGGTAATCGATTATAAAAATAACTGATAGTTATACTAATTCGATTTAGAAATAGTATTATATAGTCATGGAGTGTCAATATGGATATTGTTAGCATAATAGGTCTAATCGCCGGATTTGGTTTTGTTATTCTCGGTTATTCAATGGATGGCGGTAATGTTAAAGCCCTTTTATTGTTGAATGCATTTATTATTGTCGCAGGCGGAACATTCGGTGCTATTTTTGTGTCATATGGTATTAATCAAATAAAAGCGTTTCCGAAGTTATTGGCGGAAATATTTATTGCTCCCAAATCCACAATCAATCAAACAATAGAATATTTAATTACATTATCTCAAACAGCAAAACAGAATGGTTTGTTAAGTCTTGAAAAAGCAGTTCTATCGAATGATCCGAAAAAACAGATAGATCCATTTTTAAAACGTGGGATATTAAGTGTTGTTGACGGAACAGATCCGGAAAAAATAAGCGAAATACTGCAAAGCGATATATATGTATATGAGCAGAATAAGCTGATAAATATCCAGATGTTTGATTCGCTTGCTGCATATGCCCCGGCATTCGGAATGGTCGGTACAATCGTTGGGCTAATTCAGGTTTTGCAAGCCGGTATGGACTCTCCCGAACAGCTTACCAAAGCAATCGGTGTTGCTTTTATTACAACACTTTACGGAGTTCTATTGGCAAACTTGATTTTTACTCCGGCTTCAACAAAACTACGTGCCAGACTTTCCACCTACCGTCTTGAAAAAGAAATGATAATTGAAGCAGTATGTGCGATAAGAAACGGTGTTAACCCAAAAATGTTAAAAGAACAATTATCATCATATTCAATCCTTGATTTAAAGAAGCCAACAATAACTAAGGAAAAAGCTAATCCGACAGCAAAAAATGGTACAAAAAAATGAAGCGAAAGAAAAGCGAAGAGCAAAAGATTGATACCGGCAAATGGCTATTGACTTACTCCGATTTGATGAATAATTTACTGGTACTTTTTATTGTGCTTTATTCAATGAGCATAATGGACCTTGAAAAATTTAAAGCATTGACAAAAATATTCAGCGAGACGTTAACAGGTGAAAAAACTGAGATATCTATTCCACCAAATCCAAGCCTCGAACCAAATGAATCAACAGATTTCTCGGGATTTGAAGAAACCATTGGAGACGAATCAGAATCAGTATCTTCTGTCAGCACACCAGATGAAGAATCAAAAACCAGTGGCGTGCTTGACGACCTTGATGAATTTCTTAATAAAATAACAACAATTATTAATGCAAAAGGTTATCAAGATCAAATTATTGTTGAAAAGGTTGATGAGTTTATATATTTTCGTTTTCGGGAAGGTGTTTTGTTTTACGGAAACCAGGCAACGTTAAAACCAGGTAGTTATGATGCCTTATCGCTTGTGGGTGATATAATAATCGAAGCATATCCTGAAATATCAAACATTGAAATAGGTGGGCATACTGCGTGGGTACCGCTTGATAATTCAAACACTGATTTTTCATCCTGGGAATTGTCGACCGACCGTTCAATGACTGTAATGAAATTTCTTGTAACCGAATGCGAAATACCCAAAAATAAAATGACTGTTTCAGGTTATTCAAGTACACAACCATATCTCCCCGGAGATACCGAAGATATAAAATCACTCAACCGTCGTGTTGAAATCAGGATTTCAAGATTAATAGACAATTAAAATATATCGCGAGTTTTCGATGTTTCATATAGTGAATCCCTCGTTAAAATAACCGCCCTTTAAGAAAAATTTTTTTCAGGGTGGTTATTTTTATACAAATTAAATTTTATACTAATTCGATTTAGAAACAGTGATAAAATTCTAGGAAAAATCCTTGCTTGACGGCCTTTTTCGAAAGATTTTATCTACTGTTTCTTATGAAAAATAGTATTTAAGTTGAATTACTCTTCTATTACTGCTTTTTGTGTATTTATAGCTTTGATTATTTCAGGATTAAATTTAAATTCTCTTGAATATGTCATTAGCCCGTTCAGTTCCTGCTCAACATCATAAAGTTGGGTATAACAAAATCCTATTACACATATATCATTTAACAATGCTTCGGTTAGTCCCTTATATCGCTCAATAAATTCTTTTTCTGTTTTCGGACTGTCACCATAACCCCAACCCTGAGTTTCATCAATCGACCACTTAATACCACCATATTCACTGACAAAGTAAGGTTGATCTTTATATGACTGACGATCCTCAAAATTGTTATAAACTCCGTTTATATAATGCGAGGAAAATTGTTCGACACTCTGGTTGTAGTCATGAATATCATAGATATCGGTAATACCATGAAAGTTACCACTGGTATCAATGACAGGGCGAGTGCTGTCCATTGCTTTTGTTATATTATATACTGTTCTCAATAATATATCGTTTTGTCTTCTCCAGTTGAAATCCCAGGTTTCATTAAATGGGCACCAGCCTATTATAGAAGGATGATTAAAATCCCTCTCAACCGCTTCCATCCATTCGGGAAGAAAATGCTCAAGCTGCGTAAACTCAGTAATATCCAATCCCCAGTTAGCATGCTCACCCCATACTAAATATCCGAGCTTGTCTGCCCAGTAAAGAAAGCGAGGTTCAAACACCTTCTCATGCAGTCTTGCACCGTTGAAACCAAGCTGCATCGATTTTATTATATCATCCTTCAGTGCTTCATCGTTCGGAGCTGTGTATATACCATCGGGATAGAATCCCTGATCAAGAACCCACCTGCCAAACACCTTTCTGCCGTTGAGTAAAAAAGCTTTATCTGATAAACCGATGCTGCGCAAACCGAAATAACTGTCGACTGTATCTGTTACTTCATTGCCTTTTTCTACTGTGAATATAACATCATACAGATTCCCCTGCCCTACATCCCATAAGTGTTTTTCAGCTAATAATATATTCAAATTTGCACTGAAGGAATATACTGTTGTTGCACTCTCTCCGACCTGTTCTCCGTTAAAGTAAACCTTTGATTTTATCTTGCACCCAACAGAATTATCTGATAATCTGATTTCAAAACTTACGGAGCATGTCTCAATGTCAGTGGTCGTTTTTATACCTTTAATGTAATTCGTACTTACGCATTCGAGCCATACAGTCTGCCAGATTCCAGTTGTTCGTGTATAAAAACAACCGAATGAGTTCAGCTCAGGCGATTGTTTTCCACTAGGTTGGTTATTGCTGCGTAAATCATCCTTTGCGCAAATTGTTATATAGTTTTCTTTTTCACGTAAAAACTTTGTTATGTCAAAACAGAATGAAGTATATCCACCTTTATGTTCGCCAATATATTCACCGTTAACATACACAGTTGAATGATAATCTACAGCACCAAAATGCAGGATAATATTTTTACTCATCCATTTAGTTGGAATCTCAATATTCTTTCTGTACCATACACAGCTGATAAAATCAGTGTGCTGCACTCCTGACAGCTTGCTTTCAGGGCAAAACGGAACGATTATTTTATCGTTTAAACTATTTCTGAGCTGATATTTTTTCGCCTGCCCACAAAACGAGTCGTCTATTTCAAAATCCCATGCGCCATTCAGGTTGATCCAATCTTTTCTGACAAGCTGCGGTCTTGGATATTCATTTCTTGGTACTGACATATTTATGACCATTCCTTTTATAATTAGTGTGAATTGTACCGTTCCGTTGAAGCCAGATTTACATCATGTTAAACAATGTAAAAGGCACAAAAGCGTAATTTGAAAGATATATCTTTCAAACATATCGCCTCAATATTATTTTCTTAATTCTATTACATGCTTGTATTAAATTCAATGTTTAATCTTATTGAATTATTGACTTTTTCTACTGTATGATATAAAATACAACCGAGGTGATTAACTTGCAGTTTATAAAAATAAAAGCACTTTGGTCTGAAAAGAGGGGTATGCAGCTTATCCGTAAGGACACTGGAAACGAATATATTTTCCTGCACTACCTTACTTCTGTAAGCCTTTTACTTGAGGGACATTGGATTCGTATCAAGGAAGGTGGTTGTATAATATATGATAAGCATTCATATCAGCATTTTGTCTCTGACGAATGCGAACTGCTGCATGACTGGTTTCATGCAACCGGTAATTGTACAGAAATCATTGGGAAATACGGTTTAAAATTCAACACTGTCTATTACCCTCAAGACAGTAAATTCATTACTTCAATAATCCAGGCGATTGAAATAGAACAATTAAAACAAGATATATTTTGCAACGAAATATGCGATGATAAAGCAGATGAACTATTTGCACGCATTGCAAGAGGTATTGTTGATTTAGAAGAAATAATCTTCATTGGTGCAGACATAAAGAATAGGTTTCTTGAGCTTCGAACACAAATCAACCGTGAGTTCAACAATGGATGGAAGATCGACACTCTTGCAGCCTTAGTAAATTTAAGTCCATCACGTTTTCATGCGCTATACAAAGAAATTTTTCTCATCTCGCCCAAAAAGGATTTGATTAACATTCGCATTGAACATGCAGAATCTCTGTTGTTACATACATCATATTCGATTGAAAGTATTGCATCGATGGTCGGATACTCAAATCCGTTCAATTTCATCCGTCAGTTTAAACAAATAAAGAATATAACCCCGGGACAATACAGAAAAGCAGCGTTATGAAGGAATGTTTTACATTATATTATTTAATGGAATTATAATACTACATAAAAAAGCAACTGTAATCACTGTTTAATTCTTCTATTGTTCTGTTCTCATAATTATCCTATTTTCACAAATATCTATAAATATACTATTGTAATTTAAGACAAAATTTGATATAATGTATAGGTACACGTAATTATCTTTAATTTCAATAATTAATAATCAAATATTAGTATAAACATTAGGAGAACTTTTTTATGAATAAGTCAAAAGAAATTATCAACGAAGTCAAAAAAGCTATGGTTGGTAAGGACAATGTTCTCGCACGGGTATATCTTGCTATTCTTGCTGGTGGCCATATTCTGCTTGAAGATATCCCCGGTGTCGGTAAAACTACAATGGCGCTCGCATTTTCAAAAGCACTTGCGCTTGATTACAATCGTATGCAATTCACTCCGGATGTACTCCCTTCTGATATTGTCGGTTTTTCGGTTTACAAAAAAGAAACTGGGGAAATGGAATATAAGAAGGGTGCTATTATTTGCAACCTGTTCCTTGCCGATGAATTGAACCGTGCGACAAGCAGAACCCAAGCTGCACTCCTTGAAGCAATGGAGGAAAACCAAGTTACTGTCGACGGTATTTCTCATCTGCTGCCCCACCCGTTTATGGTTATCGCAACACAGAATCCTGTCGGTACTGCCGGCACACAGCTTCTGCCCGATTCACAGATGGACCGCTTCATGATCAAACTTTCGATCGGTTATCCGAACGAAGAAAGTGAAATTGAGATATTAAACCGCAGGCAGGTAAGCAATCCTCTTGACGACATCAAACAGATTGTTTCAAAAGCAGAGCTTGAAGACATGAAAAGTGAAGTCGAAAAGGTTCATATTGCGGCACCTATTTTCGAATATATTGTCAAACTTGTTGCTGCAACACGGAACAACGAATACATAATAAGAGGTGCGAGTCCGCGTGCATCGCTTGCTCTTGCAGCAATGGCAAAAGCTAAAGCATGGGCTCAGGGCAAGGATTATGTCGTTCCTGAAGATATTCAGATGTTCTTCAACGACTGTCTCGGTCACCGTATTCTTCTTACGCCTGAAGGCGAAGAACATAACAAAGGCGCGAAATGGGTGCTTGATAATATATTAAAGTCTATAACACCACCGTCAATTCAATAATGAAAAGGAATACTGCTGCATTTATGTTAACAGTTATATTATAAAAATGCTGAAACGATGGTTTTTATATTTCCTTGCTTTATTCGGCGTTGTTGCATTTTATGGGATTTACGAAGGTTATTTATCCTATTACATAATGATTTGTGTTGTACTGTTCCCGATTTTTTCTCTTTTGATCAGTCTGTTCAGTATGATGAGTGCCGAAGCTGAGCTTTCGCCACTGCCATCCGAAATACGCAGAGGTGAACAAATAGATGCCTATCTGGAAATCAACTTAAAAGGGTGGTTTCCTTTATCACGCTCAGAAATAACCTATATCTCAACGAATATAACCTTTAATGATATAAACGATAAGGATATGTTGATAGTATACGGTTGTAAAAACGAAAAAGTACCGCTTCCGGTCGAATCCAACCATATTGGCTGTCTATATATAAACATTTTAAAAATAAGGGTGTTCGACTTTTTAGGATTATTCAGTATCTCATTGAAGGTGCCTGAAAAAAGACGGGTAACAGTAATGCCTGAATTGCTGCATCCCAATCCGACCCCAATTCTTCCCACGGATAAAATTGGAGGAAAGGGTATGAAACCCAAGCCCGGTGGTGGTTTTGCTGAGGATTACGATTTACGCGAATATAGAATAGGTGATCCGCTCAATTCAATTCACTGGAAGCTGACATCAAAGCTCGATGAAATCATAATAAGAGAACCGTTGATCTCTGAAAAGGGTAAAATATTTATCTGCTTCAATCTTTTTGGCACAGCTGAAGAGTTGGACAGCGTTTTTGCACAGGTTGCATATATCTCAAAGTTCTTCCTTAGCAGGATGATTGAGTTCAGCTTCTGCTGGTATGTAAAGGATGGTACCCTTGTAATCAGCGAGGTTGATGAGCAGACCGATTATATACGCATTATGTCAACTATTTTTACTGAACAAATAGGTATAACCGGTAAACCGATTGATGAATACGCTTGCAAACAAGCCGACTGGTATTACATTGTCAAGCCAGACCTGCCTAACGAGGTAAATAAATAATGAAAACAAAAAAAATATTTACTGTCGCGGCTGACTCGATTCTGATTTTCATAGGTATTTATGGAATACTTTTTAGTATAATATCTACGTATAATATCGATGTCCACCAAAATATTGTTGGATATATAACATTAACTTCTGCAGTTCTTTTTTCATTTGTGTTGAATGCAGATAAAAATAAGAAAGCAATTTACATTGGTTCATCAATTGTAATACTGCTATGTGTTATAATCTATCCTCAACAAATTTTAATGGGAGCGACCGATTTTATAAATATGCTTTTATTAAGGATCGGTGCTTTTATAGATTTTATCCAACCGCTAAATACAGATAAAACTTCTCACTATTCAAGCGTGGTTGCTTCAACAGCATTTTTCGCCTGCTTTGGAGTAGTATTATCCTTTATTGCAGGAACTGCGATTATAAAACTACGATCATCACTGGCCTGTGTATTGATGACACTACCATTTTTCTCAATTTGCGTTTTTTTCGTAAAACTAACTCCTGATTTGTTTTCGGTTATTTTATATCTTTCATTCCTGCTTTCAACATTTCTTGCAAATTATATAAGAAAAGGTACAAATGGAGCAAAATATCATTTCTCGCTTATGCCGGTTATAATGGTATTTTTATTGGTTATATGCGTAGTATTCCCGCCAAACAACTATAACCGTTCGGACTTGGCGCAAAGAATGTACACCTTTTTTGCCGAAAGACTTCCTATAACTTTGTATAATGATCCGGATAATACTTCTGGTGAAAGTACAACAAGCCAACATACCGGTTATATCCAACTACCTAAAGAATATGAAAATGTAGAGCTTTCAAACGCACTACCGTCACAGACAGGCAATGTTGTAATGATAATCAGAACGGATACATCAGGTATAATTCTTCTTAGAGGCTATTCGCTTGATACCTATACCGGGAGGTCATGGATAACTGATACGGATGTTAAAGAAACAAAACACTATAACGAGGCTTTCATTGATCCATTTATACCCTTATTTAAGACTCAGACTATGGTCAATCCTTTGTCATTTTCCACCTATTCAGCAATGACAATAAACGATTCGAAACAAATGTACATTGAAATTTCCGACAAAGGTCGCGGTGGTGAGGTTGCATATACACCGTATTACACTGCATTCACTGACTATGTAACCTACAATTACCAGGATGACTCAGTTGTGCTGTATGCTCCTAATGCAGATCAGAACAATTACGAACGGGCAAGTTATAGATTCAATGCATTCCGAGTTGACAATATTTTTTCAGAAAATACAACCAACTACAGATTATCTGAACAATTTCAGATAACGCAGGAATACGAAAGCCAATATAGTGACTTCGCACATGATTATTATATACAGCTTGACGGTGAAACTGCTGCAATGATAAACGAAGTAATAAAAGATCAGAATTTCAATAGCATTGTTGATATCAATGAGCGTGTAAATGCAGTTGCCGAGTATGTCAGTAATTGTGCTGAATACAGCCTTGAAACTCCGAGAACACCTTACGGCAAGGATTATGTTGAATACTTCCTTACCGAAAGTAAGCAGGGCTATTGTATGCACTTCGCATCTGCAGCGACATTGATTTACCGTACACTCGGAATCCCGGCACGTTATGTAACCGGTTATGCCGCAATTGTTGATCCGACTCAGGTAAATGATTGGGTTAATGTAACCGACAAGGGTGCACATGCATGGGTCGAGGTTTACTTTGATAAAATCGGCTGGGTACCGATTGAAGTTACGCCCGGATCACCCGGAGGCGGTAACACCAACCCTGATGAAAGCACCGCATCAAGCAGTGTAACACATAGCAGACCGGAAATCAGCAAGCCCGAATCAAAGGCTGAAACTTCTTCAAAATCCGAGAATAGTCAACCCGAAACAACCGATGTCTTTGAATTGCCAACATGGTCTTATGCAGTTATAGCTGCCATACTCATCCTGTGCGGGTTTATAATACGAAGGAAAGCTGCTCAGAGTAAGCGTAAAAAAACCTCCTCAGCCGACACAAACAAAGCCGCTATTTCCGCATGGCAGTACTTTGAAAAGCTTGCAGTTTACGGTATATCTGCTGATATCAATATATACGAAATTGCGCAGAAGGCTACTTTCAGTAAACACAAACTGACGCCAGAAGAAGCCAAGATTGTTGTAACCTATGTAATTAAAATCGCAAAGGAAACGGACAAATCACTGAGCTTCTTCAAAAAACTCATATTCAGATATGTCAAAGGATTGTATTAAGAATAATAACCCCATATCCGTGAAAATCGGTTATGGGGTTATTTAATTATTTTTATAAATACCTATTGACAAAACGAAAAAGGTAATGTATTATGTATTAAGGTAATGCATTACCTTAACGAATATACGGAGGTTATATATGAACAGACTTAATGCTGTTGATGACAGAGAGTTTATATTCGGCGCAGTCCTGATGATTGCAAATAAAATGGATACATTGCTTGACAGATCGCTAAGTAAATATAATATTACATCAAAACAGTGGTTTTTACTGCTGACATTGTTCAACCTTTTCGACAATCCGCCGACAATATCGGAGGTTGCAAAAGAAATCGCTTCATCACACCAAAATGTAAAGCAGGTTGCTTTGAAGCTTCAGGAAAAAGGGTTGATAAAGCTTAAAAAAGATAGGAGTGATTCGCGAGCTACCAGACTTGTTATTGCGGAAGCAAGCTATAAGTTCTGGCGTGACTCTGCTGAAGACGGCAGAAAGTTCATGGACGAGTTCTACGATGAGCTGAGCAATGAACATATAACCCAAGCTCGTTTATTTATATCAAAATTGATACTAAACTTAAATAATATAGACCGAAAGGATTAAATTTCATGAAAACATTAATTATCTACTCAACAACATACGGTTTTACTGAAGACTGTATTAACGACTTGCAAAAACAGTTGAACGGCGAAACAAAAGCAATCAATATTATGAAAGAAAGCGGTGTCGATCTTCAGGATTTTGACAAAGTTGTCATCGGAGGCTCAATTTACATGGGGCAGGTGCAAAAGCAGCTGAAAACCTTCTGCGAACAAAATCTTGATAAATTGAAACAGAAAAAAGTTGCTTTATTCCTTTGTTGTGGATTCGTTGATAACTTTGAGCAGAATCTGCAAAACAACTTCCCTGCCAAGTTGATTAATTCTGCATTTGCAAAGCAATGTTTCGGCGGTGAATTAAGACTTGATAAAATGAAATTCACACATAAGATGATAACGAAAATGATGAAAAAAATGACTGCCAAAGATAACAAACCAGAACCTGTGAAAATATCCGGAAACATAAAAACGCTTGCGGAAGCAGTTAATAAAGGTTAATTGATATATGAAACGAAAAACGAAAATTATACTTATAATATGTGCGATCATTATTGTCATTATATCTGTTGCGGTTTTTCAATTTATTAAAGCAACCAATGAAAGCATGAAGCAGCTTGAAGTGCTTACGATTGAAAATGTTGATCTCTCCGAAGTCGCAGATGGTGAATATAACGGCAAATACGAGTTATTCCCTGTTACTGTCGAAGTTAATGTAACAATTAAGGACCATAAAATAACCAAAATTGATATATTAAAGCATGACAACGGGAAAGGTCAACCTGCGGAAGCAATCACCGATGCTGTTGTCAGTGCGAACTCACTTGAGGTCGACACAATATCAGGTGCAACCATGAGTAGCAAGGTAATACTCAAAGCAATTGAAAATGCGTTGGCTGATACTAACTGACGAAAGTGGCTGTATCAAAATAGTGCAAAATCAACAAATGGAACCCAAAGCTGTAGAAAACTACTGTGAGAGGTGACATTTGTTGATGGAACAAAACTCTGATTGAATCAAAGAAAGCGTGCTTTTTAGCGCGCTTTCTTCATCTCTAAAATATTATTTGTGATAATTTTATTTTAATTATGATTTTAATAAACGTTTGTTTTGTGCGTTCTGTGCATTCTGTGCATTTTGCTACAACCACAGTTTTTATGGGTGAATTATATTATAAATTTATCTTGACCTCGCTGCCGGTTTCTGCGCTTTTGTAGATAGCATCAAGAATTTTCATTATAACAACACCGTCGTTTGCAACACTTCTACAAGGGATACTGTTGCATACGCAGTCGACAAAGTGTGCCATTTCCCTGTTGAACAGGCCGTTGAAATTGAGTGCTGTGTCACCGTGCGGTTTTATGTCGACCAGCATACCGTTCATATCAGAGAAAAATTCGATCTGAGGGTCGATTTTTGCGCCGGCTTTTGTACCAAACAGCTCGATGTCGCCCATATCGTTCTTTATATTAAGGTTAAAGCTTGCTTCTACAGCAAGTGTCATTCCGTTATCAAAGCGGACAAGCGCACTTGCAAAGTCCTCAACAGTATATTTAAACTGAAAACCTGCGGTTGATGAAACCCAACTCTGACCGCCGACTGCGCGGTTATTTCCGAGATTGCTATAGGTAACACCGTAGACAGACACCGGCTTTGGACCACCTGCAAGATAACGCACCAGGTCGATAACATGCACGCCGAGATCGATAAGCGGACCGCCGCCTGAAAACTCCTTGTCACCGAACCAACCGCCCGGGCAACCGTTGCGACGTAGATAGGTTGCTTTTGCATAGTAAATATCGCCCATCGAACCTTTTTCGATAAAGTTCTTGAGTATATCCGCATCATTACCGAATCTGCGGACAAATGCAACCATAAGCAGTTTGCCTGTCTCTTCAGCAACCTTTTGCATATCTTCTGCTTCTTCTGCGTTCATAGCCATCGGCTTTTCGCAAATTACATTCGCTCCGCCCCTGAGAGCTGCAATTGCCGCACCCTTGTGTGCTGCGTTCCAGGTACAGACCGATACAGCGTCAAGCTTTTCTTTTGCCATCATTTCGTTATAATCGGTGTAATACCTCGCCACTCCGTGGTTTGCAGCATATTTTTTTACCTTCTGCTCGTCAATATCGCAAACTGCAACAACCTCGCAAAGCTCCGGCAGTGCCTTGTATCCGCCAATGTGGAATGCACTGATGTTACCTGTTCCGATAATTCCGACTTTTATTTTTCCCATCTTCCTATTCTCCTAAAGTTAAATTGATTATTGACATTTTAACTTTATATTTCTGATTTGTCAACCGATATGGTAACATTAGCATGTATTTTTTCTTATATATATGAATAATTAAAACAATTACTACATTATTAAATTAAAATATCCATTGTATTCATCAAACAAAGTGCTCCATAACCCCATTCGGGATTTGGGTAATTGATGTTTGTGTTCCGCTTTGCTCCTTTCTGCAATAAGGCTTTAACGCGTTGCCCATACATAAACGGATCATTACCCTGCACAATACCCCACTCCATCAGCAATGCAGCAGCTCCTGTAACAAATGGCGCTGCAATACTTGTTCCGCTTAACGCATCATACCCACCACCCGGTCTTGCTGTCAGAATCCCGACAGCAGGCGCAACAAGGTCGGGTTTTACATAGATTATCGATCTTGTATAACCCCTGCCCGAAAAATCAACAATAGAATTTATGATTGAGTTATATCCACCCACTGAAATGACATTCATCGCCGTCGACGGTAGTGTCAATGTTGTATTTATGTTTGGCATCGTAAACGCAGTTTGTGCCGATACATCCTCAATAGCCGGTAACCAGATATCAAAGCGCCCGTCCACAACCTGCGAAGCGATGACATTGAGCCGCCACAATCCCGGTGGTATGACTCCGTTAATTGCCTCAAAGTTGAAATAAACCTCTTGCTCTTGGTTATAGTGAGTCGGCTGACCATATACAACCGTAACGCTGACATTGCCGAGTCGGAAAACCGATAATGCAGTCTGAGGTCTGATAACGCCTGTTGAGTCACCGTTAGGAGCAATCAATTCAAATGAAAATGTATCCACATAGTTTTTCCAGAGTGTCATATAAAAATTGTTAATACTACCGGATGTAACAAACTCAACTGCCGTTATCTGACCTTGAACAGCTATTCCTGAGTAATGATGCCCTGCAAAGCCTTCATTTCCTGTTGCAACAGATATAACAGTCTTCCATTTTGATGCCATCGAATCAATATAGGTTTCGAATAGTGTGTTCCCGTCATGCGAGCCGTCATTGGTTCCGTAGCTGAGATTGATTGATACAGGTATATTCAATTCGATCGCTTTATTGATTATGTATTTAAACGCTCTCATAATTTCGGTTGTCCTAGCGAAGGATTCTCTTCCCTTTTGTCCAAGTCTGACCACAATCAGCGAAGCTTCGGGAGCAGTTCCGGTATTCATCCCCCTGCTTGCTCTGCCGTTGCCTGCCGCAACCCCAGCAACAGCTGTTCCGTGCCCGACCGTATCCATGCTTGGAATAACATTGAGCGGCTGTCTTTCTTTCAACGCATTATTTAGGTCAGCAGCAGTATACTCTGTTCCGGCTGTAAATCCGGATGGCGGTATGCCTGCCGCAGTTTGATCCCATAAGTACAGAATGCGCGTGGTTCCGTCAGAATTGCGAAAATCGGGGTGAGTGTAATCTATCCCCGAATCAATTATACCGATAAGCGTGCCCTGCCCTCTCAGCCCCAACTGCTGTTGCACCGATAAAATACAGGCTGTTGTCAAAGCTCTGTTCAAGACAAATCTCAACGTCTTTGGCAGCTCAATATATTCAACCTCGCGATATGTTCGGATAAGCGCAAGCTGCTGCCTGTCAAGTGTCAGAATTGCATAAGATTCATTTAATATCTCAGCTTCGATACCGAGAGATGCTGCAACTCCTGCAATATCGCCATTGTATTTCACAATGACTTCAAATTTCCCCTGCTCCGGTGGCAGCAATATATTTCCGATTACAATATTTCCGTTCATATAATATCCTCTCTTTCATTATTACATGATATGTAACAAAGTTGAAAAACAGAAATATTTCGCTTGTTAATTGAGTCTGTTCAAAAAAGCGGTTATTGATTTATCAGGATAAAATTGTATAATAGTATTATCAGCTGATAAATCTAATATGGAGGTTTTACTTATGGAACTACAACTCGGGGCGACAATCCGAAAATTGCGAACTGAAAAAGCTATAACACAAGAAGAACTTGCAGAATATGTCGGAGTATCATTTCAAGCTGTTTCTAAGTGGGAAACCAATACTACAATGCCTGACATTACATTATTACCAAAGCTTGCAGTATTTTTTGGTGTCAGTATTGACGCATTATTTTCTGTAAATACAGATGACGAATTGGAACGTATCGATTATATGTTTGAAAATGAACATCTGACAGACCAAAATTTTGTGTATGCCAAACGAACGCTCGACGCAATACTAAAGAATAACGAAAATGATGTTGAAGCTTTGAAAAGGTATGCAATGCTTTATATGCGTAGAAATAATCGTGACAACCTTGCAGCAGGCAGAATTATTGAGAAGGCAATCAACCTCTCACCTCTTAATGATGAATTATATTCTATGTACAGACAAGTCAGAGGTGGTGATAACTACTTTGCAAGAAGCGGAAACGGTTGGTTCATTAGGTTTTGCGAACCATACGCAAAGAAATATCCTTCCAACATCAATCTTTTAGGTAGGTTAATTGATGCATATATTGAAATGAGATATTTTGATCGTGCTTTAGATATGATTGAAACCTTAAAAATTTACGATAGTAACGGAATGGTTGATATATTCAAAGGTGATTTGTTGTTTGCACAAGGTTATATTGATGAAGCAAAAGCAATTTGGAGGTCTGTAGACAAAACTAATATAAAACTTCAATACGAAATTGGAGAGAGGTTTAATAGGGTCTGCGATTATGAGAAAGCAATCGAGTTTTTCGAAAATGCATTTTCTTATGCAAAAAAGCCACGAGATTTATCATCAACTTACTCACTTGCGTTTTTATACACAGCTTTAGAAAAGTATCAAAAGGCAATAGAAATGTGGGAACGAATTCTTGAAGTCCAAAAAAGTGATTGGAATATCACTGAAGGCACACAAGCAGAATGGTCAAAAGCTGAAATAGCAAAGCTTAAATCAAAGTTATAGTAAAAAATCAAAAAAGCGGGAGTCCATTGAATTGGTCCCAAAAAGTTAGACAAAGTTTTTTATAAAAACTTGTGCAAATTAATATTAAGCAATGGATATGGCTTGAGACCTGTGATTT
>MGOY01000004.1 GCA_001797275.1 Clostridiales bacterium GWF2_38_85
TTAGTTTTGTTATACATATTTTTCTGCAGATCACTCCCATTATTTACATGATAATTTTTCTGATTTAGGACTTGACTTTTATTAGCAGGTTTCATAAATTTACGAATATATTATATCAATATTAAATAACTATGTCAAGCATACAATATAAACTTATAAATGAAAATTTCCTGCTTTGCATATATGCAAAGCAGGAAATACAATAATCAGATATTTACCCATTCAAGCGGTTTTTTCATAGCCTTTGCGCCTGATTCGATGATGCCCATAATTGCGATGGTTTCCTTAGGATCAGCTTTTACATTTCCCGTTTTAAAGAAATCGCACATTTCGACGATGAAATTATCAAAATATGATGTCATATCACCGATTACTTCGAATTTACCGTCATCATAAGCAATGTTAAGTCCGAAGCTTACACGCCAGTCGTTGAACAGGCTGAGAACTGCGCGTCTGTTACCTGCAAACTCGATAAGAAGTGCAGGGGCTTCCTTTGATCCGATAGCCATAACTCTTTCAGCCTGGCTGCCCATTAGCATAACGATAGGCTCAAGCTGATGGATTGTGTATATCTCGAACACTCCAGGACCCTTTGAATTGATAAATGTAACGCCGTCTTTGCGGATATTCTTCATCTCGTTTGCAAATCTAAGAGCTGATGTTGAGAAGAAGGGGGTGTTGTGTTTTTCAGCATTGGCGACGATTTCTTCGGCGATTGCTTTTGTGGTAGCAAAAGTTTTATCAACATAAGTGCATTTGCCGCTTGCAAGCGGGAGGCGGGTGAGGTCAAGATGACGCTCAGGATTGTCGGGTGAAAGTACAATAAGGCAATCGCTCTTCTCGACAAGCTCTTCGATGGTGTTGATTCTCTGAACACCGAATTTTTCACACCATTGATCGGTTGTCATTCCTCCCTTTGGTGAATTGATCTCAGCGTATGCATAAGCGACGACAAGCTCATCGCCTGCAACCTTTTTAATCATATCGGGATAATTATTAGCATGCCACTCATCAAGATAGTGATCTATAAAGCCTATTTTCTTCATTGTTATATCAATCCTCTCTGTTTCTAATGCCTATATTTTGTTTTTCAAAAAGTCTACTGCGAGTTTAATATCCACATACGGGTCAGCTCCGCATTCACGCTCAATTGTAAGGAAGCCATTGAATCCGATGTCAGAAAGTGCCTTCAAATAATTATTGAAGTCAACATCACCTTTCCCAAGAGGAAGCTCGATGAAGTAATCGCTCATTCTGAGGTCCTCGATACCGCCCTCTGCAAAGAAATTGTAAATAATTCTCGGCTCAGTCTTCTGAAGAAGTCTGCCATCTTTTGCATGCGTGTGTACGATATAATCCTTGAGTGTGTAAACAGCCTTTACCGGATCATCATCGGTAACCATGATCAGGTTAGCCGGGTCAAGATTAACACCAATTCCCTTGCTTCCGACATCAGCAATAAATCCGGCAAGTGTTTCGGCCTTTTCAGGACCTGTCTCGATAGCGAATGTAACGCCAAGCTTTGCCGCATAGTCGCCCATTTCCTTGCAGGCAGCTTTCATGTTCTTGTATGCTTCACAGCTTTTGTCGGTCGGGACAACACCGATATGTGTCGTAACAACCTTGCTGTTAAGCTTTACTGCAAGCTCTGCAACCACCTTGCTTGCCGGAACCTTCCATGCATTCTCATCTGTGCGCTCAAAACCATGACCGCCGAAATCGCCGCAGACAGCTGATACGGCAAGTCCTCTCTTTGAAAGCTCCTCATTTACTTTCGCAACCTTTGCATCATCAAAGGTGTCATACTTCATCTCACCATCAACGACATAAAGCTGAATTCCTTCAGCACCGACTTCCTTTGCTTTATCAAGTCCTTCAAAAAACGGGAGCTTAAATGAGTCAACCATAACTCCTATCTTAAACTTTTTCATTGTAATTATCCTTTCGGTATTTTATTATAATTTTATTTAATTAAATCAAAGCCGGTAAGAATACTGTCAATAATGATACTATGATTCCTGCCAGAAATACACCGCAAACAATTGCCGGCAATGCGTCTTTCAGCTTTAATTGCAGTGTTATCGCAATCAATGCACCTGTCCAGGCACCTGTTCCGGGAAGTGGTATTGCTACAAAGGCTAAAAGTCCCCAGAAAAGAACACCTTTTATTTTTGAGGCCTTTTTTTCGCCAATCTCAATGATTTTTCTGAAGGGTTTCCCGAATTTTTCGAATTTTGCAAAGTACTTCAACACCTTTTCACCGAATATTATCAGAAAAGGAATCGGAATCAGGTTGCCAATAAAAGCGATCGCTGTACTTTCCCAAACCGATAATCCCAACCCAACGCCAATAGGTATTGCACCTCTCAGCTCTATAATCGGAACCATGCTGACTAACAAGACATAAAGTATATTAACCATATTATATCCTTTGCCGTACACTATTTCGAATTAGTATTAGTTGCTATTTATTTAACAACATGATTATACAATACCCAAATCGTCAAGTCAATACTTATCAAGGAAATCATTAAAATTGATTTTTTGTAATTGTTTCATAGATATGTGTTGAATTTTAATATTTAATCTGTTAATATATATTTATAAATATAATTGACTTCTAATGGAAGGATGTTAATTCGAGCTGTACCGGATTAATAACGATAAAATACATGAAAAATCTTAACGGTAAAAGCGCAAGGATGCTTCTGGTCTACCCTGACTACACAGACAGAGACTGCACAACAAAAACAAGTGGCGGTAATTACAGTGAAGGGCTTGCTTCGATTTCAGCTGTTTTAAAAGATGGTGGACATAGTGTCAGCTTGTTGCATTTGTTTTATCTGCATCAGGAAAATGATTTCAAAGATAAGCTTCGCAACTTAGGTGAATTTGATATAATTGGTTTTTCGATCAGAACAACCGCTTTCCCCGATTCGCAGCTCTATATAAAATGGACAAAAGAAGTATATCCCGAAGTCTTTATCATCTGTGGCAGCTATCATGTTACACTTGTTCCCGATGAGGTTATTGCAATAGATGGTGTTGACTGTGTTTGTATCGGTGACGGTGAATATGCAGAGCTTGAACTTTGCGATGCAATGCGTGACGGTAAGGACTATACCAACATCGAAAGCCTGTATTTCAAGCTTCCTGATGGAACAATCAAAAAAAATCCTGTCCGTCCTGTATTCGAGGACCTTGAAAGGCTGCCTATACCCGATTTTGATCTCTTCGATTATGAAAACCTTGCAAGTTCAAAAATAAACACAGCAATCGTTATGATGAGCCGTGGCTGCTTGTTCTCCTGTACTTACTGTGGCAACTCACAGTTTCGCAATGTTTATCCCAACCGCAAGAAATATGCACGCTTCCGCAGCCCTGAAAATTCGATTTTATATTTGAAAACTCTGTTATCAAAGTACCCGAATATCAAGTATTTAAATTTCCGTGATGCGATATTCAATATGTATCCCGACTGGTTCGATAAATTCATTGACGTATATAAAAAGGAAATCAACCTCCCCTTCACCTGTAATCTTCGGTTTGATGCTATGAATGAAGATACAGTCCACAGAATGAAGGAAGCCGGTTGTTATACAATCGACATAGGTGTTGAGAGCGGTGACCAGGAAATCCGCATGAAATACCTTAAACGCAATATGACCGATGAAATGATGATCAATGCAAGCAAATGGTTCCACAAATATGGAATCACTGTTCTGACATACAACATCTTAGGTTTACCATATGAGGATCTGCACCGTGCTTTGAAAACAGTCAAGTTGAATGCAAAGCTAAAAAGCGACCGCATCATCCCTAATATATTCTATCCCTACCCAATGACAGAACTGCATCGTATTGCAAAGGAAGCAGGCTTTGTGCCGGATGTTATATCACCTGACTGCCGTGTTCCGCTTGTTCAGAAACAATTCCCCGAGCATGAAGTGTTGTTTGTTGCGAACTATTTCATGTATTATGTAAAACGTTATAAATGGGCATTTAGTCATGGTGGAATCGGAAAAACATACGAAAAATGGCTTGACTTTTGGTTTACTGGTCCGATTACACCAAGAAAATTCTTAGTTTTTGTTTACGATAAGCAGGATAATGCAAAACGCAAGCTGAAAAAATATCTTGCAAATAAACATCCCGATTTATATTTATCGCTGAGAGATAAACGCTTTAAAAAGCGGGCAGGCAATACAAAAAATAATTCCAAGGAAGTTTAGATATGAATCATAAACAAAAAGCAATAGAATTATTCAATGAAGGATATAACTGTGCTCAATCTGTTTTTGCAGCATTCTGCGATGTTACAGGTATGGAGTTTGAAGAAGCGATTAAGCTGTCCTCGTCATTCGGTGGCGGCATGGGCAGACTTCGTGAGGTATGCGGTGCAGTTTCGGCAATGTTCATGATTACCGGTATACTGTATGGCTATACAAATCCGACCGATAGTGAAGCTAAAGCCGAACATTACAAACAGATTCAACTGCTTGCTGAAAAATTCAAAGAGAAAAACGGGTCTATAATCTGCCGTGATATTTTAATTGAAGCCGGTGTTGAGAATGTAAATACCAATTATATTCCTGAAGCAAGAACCAAAGAATACTATGAAAAGCGTCCCTGCGCTGAATATGTTGGCGATGCAGCAGAAATTCTTGACGAATATATAAAAAATCATAAATAATACTAATCTCTCATAAAACATTATGTTAAAATTCTGCGAAAAATCCATAAAGCAAAGGTTTATCCTTGAATTTTATCTATGTTTTTAATCGAGATAAGTATAAGGGAATGAAGTTCTCTCTTACACATTGTAAAACCGCTTATTAAGCTGATGACTTCTGCAACACCGCAGAGTTATCAGCTTTTTTACGAATTGTAATATACGAAAGGAATCTGTTTATGCTCATCAGCTTCGCTGTTATTTTAATTTTAGGTTTCACTTTGAGCGGTATATTTCAAAAGCTCCGGCTTCCGGGATTGCTCGGAATGCTGTTGACAGGAATAATACTCGGTCCGTACGCACTTAATTTGATTGATTCAAGCATCCTGTCGATTTCCGCCGACCTTCGTGAAATAGCACTTATTGTTATTTTAGTCAGAGCAGGCTTGTCGCTTGACATCAAGGATTTGAAAAAGGTCGGTCGACCTGCAATTTTGCTTTGCTTCATCCCGGCAACGCTTGAGATTGTCGGTGTGGTTTTACTTGCGCCGCCGTTTCTTGGTGTTTCAGTGATCGAAGCAGCAATAATGGGTGCTATGCTTGCAGCGGTTTCGCCTGCGGTTATAGTACCAAAGATGCTGACACTCATGGAAAAAGGGTATGGAAAGAAAAAAAGCATTCCGCAAATGATTATGGCGGGAGCCTCTGCTGATGATATATATGCAATCGTGCTTTTCACATCGTTTATCAGCATTGACAGAGGCGGTTCGTTCGACGCGTTGTCAATGTTAAAAATCCCGGTTTCGATATTGACCGGACTTTTTGTCGGTATCGGTTTCGGCTTTTTTTTAGTGCAAGTATTCAAACGAATCCATATGAGAGATACAATAAAAATATTGTTGATCCTTGGTATATCATTTTTATTTGTCGGTTTTGAAGAATATGTCTCAGCTGTTGTTCCCTTCTCCGGGCTACTTGCGGTAATGGCGCTGGGTGGAACAGTATTGAAAATGCGTGAGGTTGTCGCAAAACGAACTCAAGGCAAGTTCTCAAAAATCTGGGTTGCGGCAGAGCTGATTCTGTTTGTGCTTGTAGGTGCGGCCGTTGATATAAACGCTGCTTATAAAGCAGGTGTTGCGGCAGTTCTGCTTATTTTCGGCGCATTGCTGTTCAGAGCTGTCGGTGTTGTTATCAGCCTTATTAAAACAGGTTTATCCTTCAAAGAAGTGTTATTTTGCAACATCGGTTACCTCCCAAAGGCAACCGTTCAAGCTGCCGTCGGTGCTATCCCGCTTGCAATGGGAGTAGCGGCAGGCAACACAATACTAAGCGTTGCCGTTGTCTCTATCATAGTTACAGCACCTCTCGGAGCAATTCTGATAGATACGACATACAAAAAATGTCTAAAGGATGATGTCTGACTATTGACAAAACAAAATAAATTAAGTATAATGTTTGAAATACTAAAATTAGTTAAAGGAGGCGATTATCATGAAAAATTTAATATATTTCGGATATCATGCTGTTCGCCTTATTGCGTATTATAGTATAGCTTAAAATTTAGTATAAGTATATTATAACAAGGCATATCCGAAGCCGGATGTGCCTTGCTTTTTTGCACATCCGAAAGAAGATGTGCTTTTTTTGTGAAAGGAGAGGTGCCATTGAAGCGATTGTTAAGCAAACTGAAAAATATGCAGAACACCGAAGCTTCATTTACCGGAATGTATGAAGGTGTTATGCTCGTTCACAACAACACCAACATGCCGCCCATTACAGCCTATGACAGTGTTTATTATGACGATAATATCGGCTTTGAAATTAAACGCACTCATAAGCTGGCTCAGGATAAACCAACTATATCCGTAATAATCCCCTGTGATATAATAACAGGACAAAACGAAGGAGAGATGCCCTTGAAAAGACTGAAACACTATTTACTCAACATGGAACCGAACACAACAACCTATAAGGAAATGTACGAAGGAAAAGTACTTGTTAACTTCCCACCGAAATCAAACGGTGAAATTCTCGAGCCGGAATTCGAGAACAATAATATTTACTGGAGTGAAAACAATTCATATGTTATTGAGTTAACACATAAACTTGCTCAGGATAAACCCACAATAACTACACAAATCCCACTCGATGATTTAAGCATGGACATATACACAACAACCGCCGCTGATCACTGTCTGCGTGAATTCAAGCCGTATATTGATACATTGAATGCAGAGATATACAACCGCAGCCGTCCCGACAAGGAAAACGGAAAATACTATCTTCACAATCCGGGCGGCGAGGTTTTGATGCGTAATACTGCATATTTCAAGCTCTGTCCGCAGAAGGATTATCGTAACGGCAGCGGCAATACAGTTTATATTCTTGATGATGGTGTCTCAAGACCACCGAAAATGTATCTTTGTATAAAAATACAGGTGCAGCTGCCTCAGAAGAAGCTTCGTAAGACAATCCAAATGCTCTGCAAAGACCTGCCTGATGCGGTCAACAGCTTCGTGCGTAATTTCAATATAACCAAGTTGAACGAAGCTCTTACACTTTCAGAAAAGCAAGCTGCAATCCGTTCATGGCTGAAGCAAAGCGAGTATTGCTGTTTTATCGCAAACGGCAGTATATTACCGCGTTCAAAAGGCAGCGAGCTTCCGATGGAAAATGCGATACCCTTCAAATCCACACCCGAAGACGAAATTGAAGTCTGCGGTATTAAAGGCATGGGCATTAAAAGAGGTGTAACCGTCATAACCGGTGGTGGATATTCGGGTAAATCAACTTTGCTCAATGCTATTTCTGCCGGTATTTACAACCACATTGCCGGAGATGGCAGAAAACTGGTCATTACCGATGAAACCGCTGTCAGTATCTCAGCAGAGGATGGCAGGAGTGTAAAGAATGTCAACATATCTCCGTTTATCAAATGGATTCCCGGTGGTGATACGTTTGATTTTTCGACCGAGCATGCAAGCGGTTCAACCTCACAAGCAGCAAATATTATGGAAGCTATCAACTTCGGTTCAAAGCTATTCCTCATCGATGAAGACAGAAGCGCAACCAACTTTATGATCCGTGATCGCATGATGAAGCAATTAATTGAGCATGAACCGATTACACCATACACCGACCGTGTCAACGAGTTATACAAAAATAACGAAGTTTCGACTGTTCTGGTTATCGGTGGAAGCGGTGAATACTTGTCTGTCGCTGATAGAATATACATGATGGACGAATTCGAGATCAGCGATGTAACCGGAAACGCAAAGAAAATATGCGATAATGCAGGAATAATTACATCATATCCAGAACCGGTGGAATGGCACATGAACCGCATTCTTTTATCCGACAGCTTCACTTCCTATCCGGAAGGCAACGGAACCGAAAGGCTCGAAGTATCAGATATGGGCTTTATCTTAATTGGTGATGAAAGAATCGACATCCGGAATCTCCATCATATCAAATCAACCGCACAGCTGACTGCTCTCGGCTTTATACTGCGTAAGCTCGAAGTTACAAACAACGAGAATATTATTGACCTTGAGAAACTAATTGATTTTTTATATGATGAAATTGAAAGGGAAGGACTTGACTGTGTTTTCTCAAGCTTCTTCACAACCTGCGAACGATTTTTGGATCTACCGAGAAAATACGAGCTTCTAGCGGTAATCAGCAGAATGAGAAAAATCGCATTCATAAGATTGTGATAATTATTAATTATAGTTATATTTTTATTCATGCTATTTACAAATGAACATTTTTAGTATATAATTGGCAATGCAAATATTGTTATTTTTAATGAGGAGTTGTAACAATTGAATAATCAAATTTCAACATTGCTAAAACAACCATATATTTTAAATAGAATCAATAAATTAAGTAGCATGCAGAGAGATAACCTGATTAAACAGATAAACTCATTTGATATAAACCTTTTTACAGAATTGAATACTTTAGGTAAGCCAAAAGGAATAATTAAACCGTTGAAGGCACTTGTTATCAATGAAATAGAAAAAAACAAACCGAGTATGAATCATGCGGAATTCAAGCAATCAAAGATGTAAGAGTTGCTGCTGTTCTCCTAGCTGGGGGACAGGGTTCTCGTCTTGGTTTCAATCATCCTAAAGGTATGCTTAATATTGGGATAAATAAGACAATATATCTGTTCGAAATATTAATCAATAATCTATTGCAAATTTATAAAATAATAAATTGCTGGATTCCACTTTATACTATGACTATATTAAACTAGCAAATGAATTGTGATTTTTTTAATTTGAAAAAATCCAAAAAGCATAGGCATTTTTCAAATTGTTAAGGTAATTCATTTATTAGTTTTATATAGCGAAATTAATAATAGTGAGATTGTTCAATTTTTTAAAAGACATATTTATTTCGGTTATAACGAAAATTTCATTTTCTTTTTTAAACAAAAAATGATGTCCTCCATCAACTTTGACGGAAATTTGCTTTTTGGATCAAAGGAGCAGCTTGCAATCTCGCCATTTGGAAATGGATGTTGGTTTGAATCCTTATACGAAAGTGAATATTATTCTTCTATTGTAAACAGCGATATTGAATGGTTTAATGTATTCGCTGTCGATAATGTTTTGCAAAAAATTGCCGATCCTGTTTTTATCGGTGCAACTCTGGCAAGCAAAGCTGCGTGTGGAGCGAAGGTTGTCAGCAAAGCAAATGCGTTAGAGAAAGTTGGTGTTTTATGTTCTGTTGACAGCAAACCAGCGATTGTCGAATACTATGAGATGACCGATGAAATGATAAATTTGAAAGATAAAAACGGCGAATTGGAATATCGCTATGGTGTAATTCTTAATTACTTATTTAGAAAAGATAAATTAGTCAATATTATAAATCAAAGACTTCCGATTCATATTGCAAAAAAGATAATCCCTTTTCTAAATGAGCATGATGAATATATCACACCGTCCGAGCCCAATGGTTATAAATTTGAAACTCTTGTTATTGATATGGTTCATATGATGGAAGATTGTTTACCTTATGAAGTAAAAAGGAACAAAGAATTTGCCCCAATAAAAAACATGACAGGGGTAGATTCTCTTGAGAGTGCTAGAAAGTTATTACTCGAAAATGAAATTGATATTTAAAAGTAACTCGGAGTTGGCTTTAAACAATTCCGATCTTTTTTATAAAAACATATTGACATTTATCTATATGACGCATATAATGTATATAGACAACTTTCTATGTGATAGATGGTTTTCTATATTAGGGAGTAAAAAATTTGAAAGATAAATCTTTCAAGTAAGAAAGGCATGATCATATTTATGAATAATACAGATTTAACTTTAGTAATGAAAGCATTATCTGATGTAACAAGGTTAAAAATAATAGAGATGGTTTCAGAAGGTGAGCTTTGTGCTTGCAAGATACTCGAAAGCTTTAATATCACCCAACCGACGCTGTCATACCATATGAAAATTCTTTGTGACTGCGGACTTGTTGATTCAAGACGTGATGGTGCCTGGATAAGATATAACCTGAACAAGCAGACACTTGAACTTGTTTCGTCTTATTTCAATCGCTTGAAAACTCAGTCATACGAATTTAAAATCGAATGCTTAACATGCGAATAGGAGAAAAAATAATGTTTATATTTGAGTGGCTTAATAATCAATTATTGAAGATGCAATGGCTGAGCGATTTAGTGAAGTCGCTTGTTGAAAACATTTTTGGTCTGACTATTAATGAAAAAATAGGCGCAAGTATTCACTTCTTTTTATATGATACAATAAAAATTTTCTTACTGCTTTCAATTCTGATTTTTAGTATATCTTATATTCAGAGTTATTTCCCACCTGAACGGACAAGAAAAATACTTGGCAGATTCAACGGTATAACCGCAAACATACTCGGTGCCTTACTCGGTACAATAACACCCTTCTGCTCCTGCTCGTCAATACCTCTGTTTATCGGGTTCACAAATGCAGGACTTCCCCTCGGTGTAACATTTTCGTTTTTAATATCATCACCGCTTGTCGACCTCGCATCGATTCTCTTACTTGCAAGCATTTTCAATTGGCGGATAGCAATCGCTTATGTTGTCGTTGGCTTGATCCTTGCGGTTATTGGCGGTACCATTATTGGTAGAGCAAAGCTTGAAAAATATGTTGAGCCTTTTGTGTTCAGTAACAAGATTATAGACATAGAACAGGAAAAGATGACAAAACGAGACAGATTATCTTTTTCAAAAGATCAGGTTCTTGGAATAATAAAGAAGGTATGGCTATATGTTTTAATCGGTGTAGGAATAGGAGCGGCCATTCATAACTGGATTCCCGAAGATATTATTACCGCGATCCTCGGCAACGAAAATCCTTTCTCGGTTCTGATTGCAACAATCGTCGGTGTTCCGATGTATGCTGATATATTCGGTACTCTTCCAATTTCAGAAGCATTGGTTACGAAAGGCGTCGGAATCGGAACAGTGCTTGCCTTTATGATGGCTGTTACCGCATTGTCCCTGCCCTCTCTGATAATGTTAAAAAAGGTTGTAAAAACTAAACTGCTCGCAGTGTTTTTCTCAATCGTTTTAATTGGTATTTTGATTATGGGTTATACATTTAACGCTATTGGTTATTTATTTATATAAAATATTTTGAAAAGGAAATGATTTAGCGTGAAAAATATACAATTCAATGATACATTAGCGCGTATCTCCATGTATTTTTCATGACTATTTTTGCCCGAAACAGGGCATGGAGATTATTATGAAAATTAAAATTTTAGGTTCAGGCTGCAAAAGCTGTATTTCACTGACAGAGAACACAAAAGAAGCTGTAAAAAAACTCGGACTTAACGCTGAAATCGTTAAGGTAACGAACTTTGCTGACATTGCAGCATACGATGTAATGTCAACTCCGGCACTTGTTGTCGATGAAAAGGTTGTGTCATTCGGTAAGGTATTGAAACCGATGGAGATTGAGAAATTGTTACAAAAATAATTTGTGTCGGAGGATGTCATATGCGAATATTAATCATCGGTGCTGTTGCAGCCGGAACTTCGGCTGCTGCAAAAGCAAGAAGAAACTCTGAAGATGCTGAAATAGTCTTATATGAGAAGGACAGCTATATATCCTACTCAGGCTGTGGTATGCCTTATTATATCGGCGGTGAATTGGATAATGCAGATGAGCTGACACCGCGCGACCCTGCATTTTTCAAAAGTAAATACAACATTGATATCTTAACTCAACACGAGGTGTTGTCGATTCACCCGAATATGAAAACCATAAGGGTTAAAAATCTAACCAATGATGAGCAGTTTATCGATACCTACGATAAGCTTATTATTGCAACCGGAGCAAGAGCAGTTATGCCGCCTGTTCCGGGTGTTGATAAATCGCATGTTTTCACTCTGCGTAGCATCAACGACATGAACCGTATAAAAGCCTTTATCGACAATAATAAACCCGGGACAGCAGCCATCATTGGTACCGGGTTTATTGGTCTTGAAATGAGTGAAAACCTGAAAAGGCTCGGAATATCTATAACCTTGATTGAACGGTTGCCACAAATTACTCCGGGACTTGACAGCGATATGTCTGTATATGTTGAGGAACATCTGCAAAAGAATGATGTCACCGTATTCACTTCAACAACCGCAATCGAAATTACAGATAAAACTATCGTACTTGCAGATGGTACACAAATAGATACTGAGCTGGTTATTGTGGCAGTCGGAATACGGCCAAACACTGAGTTTGCCAAAGCAGCAGGAATTGAACTTGGTATTGCAGGAGCAATAAAGGTAAACGAAAGGATGCAAACAAACATTCAGGACATTTATGCCTGCGGTGACTGCATAGAACATAAGTCGTTAATTACCGGAAATCCAATATACCGCCCACTCGGTTCAACTGCTAATAAAACCGGCAGAATTGCCGGAGATTGTGTAACAGGCGGTAGTCTGAGTTTCAGAGGTATTCTCGGTACGGGTATATTCAGAATATTCGATATGACTGTCGCCCAAACCGGGCTGTCCGAAAGAGAGGCTATTGAACTTGGATATGATTTTATTGTCAGCTACAATATCAAGCCTGATAAACCTGAATATATGGGCGGTAAGGAAATGGTTATAAAGACTGTTGCTGATAAAAACACCGGACGAATTTTAGGTGTACAAATTGTTGGTTTTGGTGGTGTTGACAAGCGGATTGATGTGTTTGTTACCGCAATAACATTTGGGGCAAAAGCTGAAGATTTGTTTCATCTCGACCTTGCATATGCTCCTCCTTTTTCAACAACAAAAGACCCGGTTATGTACTCTGGAATGATTCTTGATAATGCAATAAACAAAAATCGCCCACTCATAACCGCAAAAGAACTTGATACCCTAACAAAATCAGGTGAAGCATATAATATAATTGATGCCAGAGTTGCCACACAGTACGAAAAATCACACATTGACACAGCTCATAATCTACCTCATCAGGAAATCCGCAGTTGTTGTGATTCACTTGATAAAGATACCTTGACGGTTACCTATTGCAATAAAGGGGTTACCGGAAACGCAACACAAAATATTCTTTTGAATAAAGGTTTCAAGAAAGTATATAATCTTTCGGGCGGATTCAAGCAATACAAAATAACACATAAGAAAAGTGATTTTTAATTCTTGATTAATACCTACAAAAATAATATGTTTTTCACCTTGATTTTTACCTTCTGAGATGATATACTACATAATATTGAACATATAAAAAATGCGTAGAAATTTCTATAACAAACGAATTATCGTAAAATTATATTATAAGAAAGTATTGGTATTATTGGTATTATAGGAGGGTGATCAGGTGAGAATATCCACAAAAGGCAGATATGCGCTCAGGCTTATGATCGACCTGGCATGTCATAATACCGGCGAATATATTACACTTAAAGAAATATCCATACGCCAGGAAATATCATTGAAATATCTTGAGCAAATTATTACCCTTCTAAACAAAGCCGGTTATCTATACTCAACCCGTGGAGCATATGGTGGATATAAACTTGCAAAAGAACCAAAAGATTATACTGTCGGAGAAATTCTCAGGATAACTGAAGGTAGCCTTGCCCCTGTCACATGTATCGAATCCGAATTCAATGAATGTATGCGAAGCAAGAACTGCGCAACACAGGAATACTGGAAAGGTCTTTATGAGGTCATCAACAATTATCTTGACACTACAACCCTTGAAGACCTGTTGAATCGACAGAAAATAATGAACCAGAACGATATAATGTCAAACATATAGAATCTCAGACTTTTGTCTGGGATCTTTAAAATATATATTGACAAATTATTAGCTTTAGTGTATATTAAAGTATATTCATATTATTCCTATTGGATTAATGGGATTAAAAAGGAGAGTGATTATAATATATTCAATAATATTCATCATGTTAATAAAAAATTACAGGAACGGTCGAATGTGTTGTTATGACTACTGTTGTGATATTTATAACCGCTCATCAAATTCAATCCGACACAGGTGAGCGAATCTATCAGTCGGAAAGAAAGAAATTATATAATGAATAATACATTCAAATTCGAAACCCTGCAGCTCCACGCAGGTCAGGAAACACCCGACCCTGTGACAAAAGCAAGAGCTGTACCTATATATCAGACCACATCGTACGTATTTGACAACTGTAAAAACGCTGCCGACCTGTTCGCTTTAAAGGAAGAGGGCAACATTTATGGAAGGCTGACGAACCCTACTCAGGAGGTTTTTGAGAAGCGTATTACCGCGCTTGAAGGTGGTGTTGCAGCACTTGCTGTTGCATCCGGTGCTGCCGCAATCACATATACATTTTTAAGTCTTGCAAAGGCTGGCGAACATATTGTCGCTGCAAAAACTATTTATGGTGGCACATACAACCTTCTTGTAAACACTCTCCCATCATATGGAATTACAACGACCTTCGTTGATCCTGATGATGTTAACAATTTTCAAACGGCAATACAGAATAATACAAAGGCAATATTCATTGAATCGATGGGCAACCCAAACTGTAATGTAATCGACATTGAAGCTGTTGCAGAAATCGCACATAAACATAAAATCCCATTGGTTATCGACAATACCTTTGCAACACCCTATCTGCTTAGACCGATTGAATATGGCGCTGATATTATTGTTCACTCAGCGACAAAGTTCATCGGTGGTCATGGAACAACACTTGGCGGTGTAATTATTGACAGTGGAAAATTCGACTGGAAAGCATCGGGTAAGTTTCCGCTATTGACCGTACCAGATAACGGATATCATGGTATCACCTTTGCGGACATCGGAGCTGCTGCGTTTGTTACCAGAATAAGAGCGGTTTTACTTCGTGATACGGGAGCTGTTATCTCGCCTCTGAATGCATTTCTTCTGCTGCAAGGCATAGAAACTCTGTCACTACGGGTTGAACGCCATGTCGAAAATGCATTGAAGCTTGTTGACTATCTATCAAAACATCCTAAGGTTGAAAGAGTAAACCATCCTTCGCTTTACGATTACCCGAGCCATCATTTATATAACAAATATTTTCCGAGTGGCGGCGGTTCGATATTTACCTTCGAAATCAAGGGTGGCAAAAAAGATGCTACTAAATTTATTGATAACCTCAAAATATTCTCATTGCTTGCCAATGTCGCAGATGTGAAGTCGCTTGTTATACATCCCGCAACAACAACCCATTCACAGCTGACAACCTCTGAGCTTGCCGAACAGAATATAAAACCGACAACAATCAGAATCTCTGTCGGAACCGAACATATTGACGACCTTATTAACGACCTTGAACAGGCATTTAATGTTATCTGAAAGGATATAAATTATGAAAACTTATAAAAAAATAACTGATCTTATCGGCAGAACTCCCCTACTTGAGCTTGTTAACTTCGAAAACAAACACAATCTTGAAGCAACTCTGCTTGCAAAGCTTGAACTTTTCAACCCCGGTGGTAGTGTAAAGGACAGAATTGCAAAAGGAATGATTGATGATGCCGAAGCAAAAGGTATCCTGAAACAGGGTTCGGTTATCATTGAACCAACCAGTGGAAACAACGGAATCGGGCTGGCAGCGATTGCAGCATCAAGAGGCTACCGTATTATAATAACTATGCCGGAAACTATGAGTGTTGAACGCAGGAATCTGCTTAAAGCTTACGGTGCTGAGTTAATCCTGACCGAAGGTTCTCTTGGCATGAAGGGTGCAATAGATAAGGCTGAAGAGTTGGGAAAAATTATACCCAACAGCTTCATTCCCGGTCAATTCGTCAACCCTGCTAATCCTAAAGCACACTTTGAAACAACAGGTGTTGAAATCTGGGACGATACTGATGGAATGGTTGATATATTTGTTGCAGGTATTGGTACGGGTGGTACCATTTCTGGAACAGGTGAATATCTGAAGCTTAAAAACCCAGCTATTAAAATTATTGGAATAGAACCATCGGCTTCACCGGTTCTATCAAAAGGTAGAATCGGTGTTCACAAGATTCAAGGCATCGGTGCCGGTTTTGTCCCTGATATTCTCAACACTGAAATATATGACGAAATTATCACCGTTGAAAACGAGGATGCATTTAAAACAGGTAAGGAGATCGCAAGATCCGAAGGTGTTCTTGTCGGTATTTCATCGGGCGCAGCACTATGGGCAGCTGCTCAAGTTGCAAAAAGACCTGAGAATAAGGGCAAAATCATTGTTGTTCTGCTCCCGGACACAGGTGAAAGATATCTGTCAACTCCGATGTTCAGCGAATAATATGGTGCAGATTTTTAAGCAGTTTCTATATACATATAAAACTAACAAATGAATTGTGATTTTATTAATTTGAAAAAAGCCAAAAAGTATAGGCATTTTTCAAATTGCTGTAGTAATTCATTTATTAGTTTTATATAGGAGCTTTTAATAAAATACCTTTTTACTTGCGCCATGAAACAAACGGTCGCTATCAAAAGCGGCCGTTTTTCGTTTATGTTTAAATTATTATTTGCATATCATCTGGTGTATCTCCATTGTCTTTCTTGCTATGTCTCTGATTTTGGTTGGATTATATGAGGTCAGACCGGAATACAAGGTATCGTTCAATGGGTTCTTCCAGTTGTCACCGATTCCCTTTTCGCCGCAGAATGCTCCCATTATTGATCCTACTGTCGCACCGTTGCAGTCGGTATCAAGACCGCACATTACCGCAAGCGCAACCGCTTCGCCGAAATCGCCCTTTGAATAGGCGATGGATGCAATGCAGATTGCCGCGTTATTTATTGTGTGTACATAGTTATATTCGGGGTATAATGCGTTAACACCGGTTATAATCTCGTCGATCGATTTTGCGTTATTTCCGACTGCAACAGCTTTGTCTATCATTTCAAAAAATCTGCTGTTTGTCGGAATTTCGACTGCTGCCATACGAATGCACTCTTCAATATCCTTGCAGACAAATGCCGATGCAATAAGGGCTGCAAAGAACATTGCACCGTATATACCGTTTTTGGTATGCGAGAGGTATGCATCGATATATGCCATCTTCGCTGCGAGGTGTGGATTACCTGCAGCCACATATCCGTAAGCATCAATTCTGATCTGTGCACCTATCCACTCACGGTAGGGATTGAGGTAGGTGTTGACCTTTCCCTTCTCAAAGTAGGTCATTGCGTTTTCGGGTTTACCCCAAGGACCGAACTCGTCTACATTGCAAAAGTTCAGGTATGCCTGATTTTCAGCAGTGCATAATGCTCTGTACGGAAGATTATAAACCCAGCTTGCGCCAACATCGTATGTATCAAAATCGCTGCCCTTGCTGTCTGTCATCATTACACCGAGAACAGTGTATCGTATATCATCGTCTGTAACCATGCACTTGATATTTTCATCAGTTGACGGATGCGTTGCATTGACTCGTATATTATCTTCGGTTTCCGCTCTCGAATATGTCGGAATATATCCCTTCAGCGGATATTTGTCAGCCTTTTCACACCAGGTGCGGATTCCGCTGTGGTGCCAAAGCTCAACAGGCTGACCGAGCGCGCAACCGATACAACGTCCAAGCCATGCTCCGTAAAAGCGGTCGAAATCATCACCGACTTCGGTTATTTTATTACCACCCTTTGATTCTTTTACTATACTTTCATAATCTGATGGTTCAACATATCTAAAATCAGAACGTATTTTTGCATTCAGCAACTTGTTGTAAATAGCCATAAGCTCAGCTTCGTCGTCGCCTGCAGTTAGAATTTCTGCTTTATAAGCTGCTTTGTCTATATCATAACCTTCCTCGTAAACCTGATCAAGCTCTTCTGTAAGCAGTACATTGAGTTTCTGATAACCTGCCATATTAATTCTCCTGTCCTTTTTCTTGATACCAGTATCACATTTCCCTTTTATATTGTCAATACGAAAAAAGGAATTATATTATAATATTTCGGTTGCTTTTTCCGATATATATTGTTATAATAATTTTGATAGAATTATATAAAACTAATAAATGAATTACCTCAGCAATTTGAAAAATGCCGATACTCTTTGGCTTTTTTCAAATTAATAAAATCATAATTCATTCGTTAGTTTAATATAGTATGTGGGAGGCTGTTTATGTCTGACAATAAAAAAGCGAAAAAGAAAAAACATATTCTTCTGAGAATTATAATTATACTTCTTGTGTTAAGCTTTCTGATGATTGCTTTTGTTACGGGGATAAACCTGTATGTCAAAGCTTCAGTCAAAGCTCATATTATCACACCTGAAGCAGCCGCAGAGTTAAATGCTGACTGTATTATTGTGCTTGGAGCATATGTTATGCCGAACGGATACCCAAGCGACATGCTTGAGGACAGAATTCTGCGAGGGATCGAGCTGTATGAAAACGGTGCTTCCGGTAAGATAATCATGAGTGGAGATCACGGTCAGAGCGAATATGACGAGGTCAACATCATGAAGCAGTATGCGGTTGAAAAGGGTATTCCTTCATCTGACATATTCATGGACCATGCCGGATTTTCGACATATGAAAGCCTATATCGCGCAAGAGATATATTCCTTGCAAAGAAGGTTATTATTATAACCCAGGAATATCACCTTTACCGTGCTTTATATATCGCAGAACAGCTTGGACTTGAGGCATACGGAGTTGCATCAAACCAGCACGAATACATCGGGCAGACAAATCGTGACATCCGTGAAATTCTTGCGAGAGTCAAGGACTTTGGATATTGCATTTTTCAGCCGGAACCGACATATCTTGGTGAAACAATCCCGGTATTCGGTGACGGTGATTCTACAAATGATTAAATTTATGGCGGCAGATTTTCTCTGCTGCCTTGTTTATGCAATAGATTAAAATTATAAGTAAAATTGCGATACCAACCATAACAAAAATATACCCCGGATAACCGAAAATATTGTTTAACCCTTCGATTGCACTGTTTTCGGGAGGTCCCATCAAATATAGAAAGTTTGTATCAAGTATCAGATTCACAACATACGCAACCGGGACAAAAATCACTCCCGATATGATTATATATATCAAATACTTTAATCGCAGCTGCATTCTTTCAACTGTCGCAAGATAAATCGGTGCCACAGCCAACATCGTATGGCTCATGATGAACATTATCGCACGAGCTATGCCCGGTGTATAATGATTACTTCCGGGCATTAATGCCACCGCCAGTCCTATCGGTATGCCGATAAGGAAATTCAAGTTAAATATGAATTTGTTGGGCTTGAAAAAGCAGATTATAAGCAAGATCAAGTCGATATGGCAGACATGAATGGACAGTACATCGTACAAATCAAACCTACCGACAAAAACATCCATGACATATCTCGAGCTTCTGATAGCAATCAGCAAAAATGCAATAACCCATCTGAGGTTTTTCCTTGCTTTTTCTGTTTTCAGCTTCAATCCTATTATAATCAACGCTATACCAAGTATTAAAGGTATAACAAGTCCGAATATATGCTCAGGACCGAATGCTTTGAAGTCGGTTATCATTTGCTTGTTCTTTCAAGGAATGAAGGCATTTCGCCCTCGAAGTTCAGCTCACCGTTTTCAACCTTTACCGATTCGTAACTTGCACCTGTTTTCTGCATGACCTTTTCAATTGAAGTGTCGATAATATCGATTATTGTTTCATATGCTTCATCTGTATCGTATACAGAATCCGGAATTCCAATACCCATTATTTCAATATCATTAAAATTAAAGTTATCAACCTCATTGTTTGTTATCGAACCTTCAAGATTAACATAGAAATTTATTGAACTCGGTATCAGATTAAGCATAGGTATCTCTTTTTTAATTTCTTCTTCGGTATATTCTCCCTCGAGAATATTCTGAAGCAAGTAATCTCTGTTGAGCGAACCCGACACCTCAATGGTATCATCGTCATTGATTCTGATTTGCAGGTTTTCGATCGCATAATAATCGGGGCGGTTATAATTGAAGAACGAAGTCAATTCTTCGCTTGTAAGAGCTGTATCTACACTGTTTGTCGCACCGTATTCATATGTATAATCCTCTGCTTCACCGGTTTCAGGCGCTTCATCTTTTGTATATCTAAGCTTTGCCATAGCACTGTCATATGCGCTTTTTGATGTCTTAATTCCCAAATCCTTAGGTTTAAACAGTCCGGGAAGGAATATTGCTGCAGCTGCAACTATAAAACCGATAATAACAACCACTACAAGAAGTGCGATTAAGCATCCCTTGCCCTTCTTTTTTTTCGGCATCATATACTGAGGGTTCGCTTGATACTGCTGGTGGGGTGGTTGTTGATATTGAGGCTGTGGTTGTTGAGTTTGTTGTGGTTGAGGTTGTTCTGTCGATTCGCCGCAATATGGACAGAATTTCGTATTATCATCAATCTGATTCCCGCATTTATTGCATATCATAATAATCTCCATTCCTTGTTTCGGCACAAATAGTCATGAAAGGTTAATGGAGATACGCTCTTACACGGAGCATATCCGTTATACTTTCAAGCTATGTCCCTCGTTTCATTATTTTTTATAATGTATATCCTTTTATATTATAACATAATACATCCTATTTGAAAAGTCCATTGACAACATATTGTCAATGACAAATAAGAAGATTTGTCAAATTAGAATTTTATAATATTATGTTAGATTTTATTTGACATAAATTTGAACCGGTGGTATAATCTATAATAAATATAATAATCCCAAAAACATATTGACAATAGGTAAATGTTGATGTATTATTGTATTAGTTCATTAGTACAATAATTTAAGGAGGTTATGGATTTGGCATGGAGCTTTAACAACGATAAACCGATCTATTTGCAGATTGCTGAACACATCCAAATCGATATAATCAACGGAAAATATGTAATGGGTGAAAAGCTTCCCAGTATCAGAGAACTGGCGCTTGATGCTTCGGTTAATCCCAATACGATGCAGAAATCACTCTCAGAGCTTGAGACTTCAGAGATAGTAATATCTCAGCGTACAAGCGGCTATTTTGTAACAGAAAATTCCGAAATTATATCGGTCGCAAGAAAAACGCTCGCCGATAATCTGATTGCCGACTTTTTTGCAAAGATAACAAAGCTCGGATACACAACAGATGAGGCAATATCCCTTATTTTAAAAGAAAAACAAGAAAGGTAATAGGTTGAACGAAAAGAAGCATCGCTTCTAATCTTAATTTGTTCAACCAGCGAGTTTGTGCCTCCGTCTGAAAGACGCTATTTCCGCAAGTCGAAACCGCACAAATTCCGAAGGAAAGTACGTGATTAAAAGTGGATTCAATTCTTGAATGTCAAAGTTTAATTAAGCATTACAACGGCTTCCCGGCATTATTTAACCTGAATCTGTCTCTTCCGAAGGGAAAAATAATTGGGCTTCTGGGGCCCAACGGAAGCGGTAAAACAACCTTTATAAAGCTGGCAGCCGGACTGCTGACTCCCTCAAGCGGTGTTATAACCATCGACGGAAAACTCCCGGGTGTTGAAACAAAAGCAATTGTTTCGTATCTGCCCGAAAGAACATACTTCAGTCAATGGATGAAGGTTGCAGACCTCATCGATTTCTTCGCTGATTTTTACAGCGATTTTGACCGCAACAAAGCTCTCGAAATGCTCCAGAGGCTTGACATCACAACCGACAGAGCTTTAAAACAGCTATCGAAAGGTACAAAGGAAAAGGTTCAATTGGTACTCGTTATGTCAAGAAAAGCGAAGCTCTTCCTTCTTGATGAACCGATTGGCGGTGTTGACCCGGCTGCAAGAGACTACATATTGGATACCATTATATCCAACTACAACGAATACTCAACAATTCTGATTTCCACACATCTCATTTACGACATCGAAAAGACGCTTGATGAGTTCATCTTCATCAAATCAGGCGAAGCTTTTATGCAGGGCAGCGTTGATGCAGTTCGTGAAGAAAAAGGAAAGACTATTGACCAGTTGTTCAGGGAGGTATTCAGATGCTGAAAAAATTATTAAAATATGAGTTCAAATCAGTAGCAAAGTTACTGGTACCAATATTATTAGGCATCATAGGTCTTGCGTTGATTAATGCTATTCTGCTATCTATCAGCAAGCATTATATATTCAGTGATAATGTTGCTATGCCTACAATATATGCAATAATTGCTCTCATATCCTCATTTGTCATGTTAATATCTATTTTCGTTTTATACGCCTCAATATTTATTCTCATAATCTTGATTCTACAAAGATATTATACAAATTTCTTTAAAGATGAAGGTTATCTGACGTTTACTCTCCCTGTCGAGATAAAAGATCATTTTAATGCAAAAATAATATCCGGTCTTGCATGGATGTTTATGGGTGGAATAACAATTTCAATTGCTGTTTTTATTGTTGCATTATTTGCAAGTGCACCAGATGGTTATATAATTAACACCCATATTTTCGATTATATATATATTTATTTTTTAAGACCTATTATAGAAGGTGTATCAACTACAGATCTAATAATATATATAGTTGAAATTATTGTAGCAATTTTTATAGTTGCTCTCGGACAGTTGTTGTTATACTATCTTGCAGTTACTATTGGTTGTATTATCTCAAAAAAGCATAAGGTATTGGCTTCAATAGGTGTTTATTTTGGAATAAATACAGGAATGGGAATTCTGACCTCTATTTTACTCATAATAATTACAACAATATTCGCTATTTCAGAAAATGGATATGATGATTCATTATATGCAAACAACTTTTTACAAATATATATGCTTGCACTGATCATCATGTATTCAATTGCAGCGATTGTAGCATATATAAACTGCCGTTCAATGTTAACAAAAAAATTGAATCTGGAATAATCAAAAGCAAAATTAAGGTGAAGGACAAAAATCCTTCACCTTTTTGTACTCAGTTTATACTTTAGGCAGGGTGTCGAATCCTTTTTGCAGGTCTTCATCTGTCGGGATATAGTCGTTCATTGTGTTGTCCATGTATGACTGGTATGCTGTCATATCAAAGTAGCCTGTACCGGTCAGACCGAACAGTATTGTCTTTGCTTCGCCCGATTCCTTACATTTCTTCGCTTCTTCAATCGCTGTATATATAGCATGCGCCGATTCGGGAGCAGGTAGAATGGTTTCGAGTCTTGAGAACAAAGTCGCTGCATCGAACACCTTTGTCTGCCCAACCGATGTTGCTTTCATATAGCCATCATCGTACAGCTGTGACAGGATGGGCGACATGCCGTGGTAACGAAGACCGCCGGCATGGTTGGATGACGGAATGAATCCGCTGCCGAGAGTATACATCTTTGCCATCGGTGTAATTTTGCCTGTATCACAGAAATCATATGCATATCTGCCGCGTGTCAGCGACGGACAGGATGCAGGCTCAACGGCTATAATCTCAGGATTTGTTTTACCGAGCAGCTTATCCTGTATAAACGGTGCAATCAAACCACCGAGGTTTGAGCCGCCGCCGGCACATCCAATAATTATATCCGGATATTCATCATACATTTCAAGTGCTATTTTGCTCTCAAGTCCGATAATAGACTGATGCAGCAATACCTGATTCAACACCGAACCGAGTACATAACGGCAGCTGTCGGTTGCAACTGCTTTTTCAACTGCTTCGCTGATTGCGCAGCCAAGGCTTCCGGTTGTACCGGGATTTTCTGCAAGAATTCGCTTACCAACCTCGGTTGTATTACTGGGCGAGGATATAACCTTACCACCGAAAACACCCATTACGGATTTTCTGAACGGTTTCTGCTCATAAGAGCATTTAACCATGTAAATGGTCAGGTCAAGTCCGAAATATGCGCATGCTTCGGACATTGCAGTTCCCCACTGACCGGCACCGGTCTCTGTTGTCAATGATTTTAGTCCCTGCTCCTTTGCATAATACGCCTGAGCAATTGCGCTGTTCAGCTTATGGCTGCCTGAGGTGTTGTTACCCTCAAACTTGTAGTAGATTTTAGCCGGAGTATCGAGATATTTTTCAAGGTTGTAAGCTCTTATCATCGGAGATGGACGATAAATTTTGTACATCTCTCTGACAGGCTCAGGAATTTCGATGTAGCGAGTTGTGTTGTCAAGCTCCTGCTTAACACAGGCTGTCGGGAATACAGGTGTCAGCTCTGCTTCAACAAGCGGTTGTAATGTGCCGGGATTGAGCAATGGCGCGGGCAGATTCTTCATATCTGCACGCATGTTATACCAATACTTCGGTATCTGTTCTTCACTTAAATAGATTCTGTAAGGTACTTTGTTTTTCATAATAATCCCATTCTTATAAAATAAATTCAAAAAGCAAGTTTCAACTGCTGCGGATTAATGACCTGAGATATATGTTGAGTGGGTATAAAAAAACGACCTTTATCCCAATACTGGGACAAAAGTCGTATAACTTCTGCGGTACCACCCAATTTGACAGTTTCCTGTCCTCTTTTCGCATACAAATATATGCTATCGCTTTAACGGGCGAACCCCGTCAGGCACTACTCGAAAACCCTTTCGTCCTGCCCTCATAAGTCCATTCGATCCGGTTGCATTTGCGCCGCTCACACCAATACGACACTCTCTGTGAAATACAATTCCAAGCCTACTCTTCTTAATCAACGGTTTTATTGCTTTTTGTTATTGTCATTATATTATAGTCAGATGATTTTGTCAATAGTATTTAAAAAATATTTTTATTTTTTTGGCAAACAGCGACGGACATACAAGATATTCTGTTTTTCTGCATATAATTTTCTATATAAAACTAACAAATGAATTACACAAGCCATTCGATAGAAACCGTTAATTTTTGGTTCTTTATAGAATGATAAAATCAAAATTCATTTGTTAGTTTAATATATATTAGTATGATAATTAGGAGGCATCTGTATGTTCAATATAATTATGAGTATGCTATCACAGTTGTATTTTTTATTTTTGCGTGTATCGGGAAGTTATTCATTCCCTGCTCCGCTTACCAGAGAGGAAGAATCAGAATATTTTGATAAATATAAGAAGGGCGATATGGAAGCAAGAGCGAAGCTGATTGAACATAATTTGCGGCTTGTAGCACATATAGTCAAAAAATATTACACAACAAGCAAGGATCAGGATGATCTGATTTCAATTGGAACAATAGGATTGATTAAAGCAATCGACAGCTTTAATCCCGACAACGGAACACGTTTTGCGACTTATGCGGGAAAATGCTTGCAAAACGAAATTCTGATGCACTTTCGTACCCAGAAACGACTCAACTGCGAAACCTCAATTGATGATGCTGTCGACATTGATAAAGACGGAAATCCTTTGACATACATGGATGTGATCTGTTTTGAAGATGATATCGTAGAACAGCTTGATTTGAAATTCAAGAGTGAGTTAGTCTCCAAAGCTATGAAGGAAAAGTTAAACGACAGAGAGCGCAACATTATTATTATGCGACACGGGCTTTGCACTAACGGAAAAGTATATACTCAACGTGAGGTAGCAAAAATCATGAAAATCTCACGTTCTTATGTTTCACGCCTTGAAAAAGGTGCGTTGAACAAGATGCATCAATATATAATCAACTCTGAAAGCAAAAAACAATATAAAACAAAAAAATAGAGTAATATTCAATATATTTATTGATTTTACTTTACAAATCAGTCATTAGACTATATAATAAGATTGAAATAAATTCACATCGGAGATACAAAATATGAGTCAAATAAAATATCTTCTGCCTAAAGAAGGTGAATTTTACAAAACTAATCTTCATGCGCATACTACTGTTTCGGATGGAGCCTTTACCCCCGAACAGATGAAATCCGAATATATGAAGAAAGGATATTCGGCCATAGCTTATACTGACCATAATAAACTGACCGACCACAATGATTTATGTGATGAAAGCTTTATCGCGATAAATGGCTTTGAATGTGATATCTATGAATCGGGAAAATCAGATTTTGCTTCTATGAGAACCTACCACTTGAATTTTCTTGACACTGACCCTAAAGAAAACACTCAAGCAAAAATAGATTCGATTTGGCCCCGCCCTGCTTATGACGATATGAACGGCATCAATGCATATATCGAAAAAATGAATTCTCTCGGATTCCTTACAACCTACAACCATCCATATTGGTCTCTTCAAAATTTCGATGATATCAAGATACTGAAAGGAATCTGGGCATTCGAGATATACAACCATGGCTGCGAGGTTGAGGGCCTCAACGGTTATGCACCTCAAACTTATGATGAGCTGCTAAGGCTGGGTAACAGTATGTATTGTGTCATGACAGACGACAACCATAATCACAATCCGCTGGATAGTCAATACAATGATTCTTTCGGTGGTTTTACAATGATAAAAGCTGAGTCACTGTCATATGAAAATATAATAAAATCCATGAAAGAAGGCAACTTCTACTGCTCGATGAGTCCACAGATACATGAATTATATATCGAAGAAAATACTTTGGTTGTTAAGTGCGATCCGGTGCAGTCGATATTTGTAACATCATCGCATCGCATATGCCACAGATGCATCGCTCCTGCAGGTGAAACAATCACATCAGCATCATATAAGCTGACCGGAAATGAAGGTTATATCAGAGTTACCTGCAAAACAACTGATGGGAAATTTGCAAATAGCAATGCATACTTCATATAAAAAGAACAAGGAAGGCAATTTAAAATGAAAAAAGGACTGGCGATAATTATGGCATTATTCATAGGTATGTCATCGATGGTGACAGCTTCAGCAGAATCAGACGGGACAAGCAATGTTGCGTTCGGGATGAAATATACTGTTGAGACTGAAGTCCCCGACTCCAATAGCTATAATCAGGACAAGGATACCGATTACATGCTCACTGATGGTGAAAGCAGCAGCACAACAGCATATAGTAATCCTCAATGGGTTAAGTATTATCGTGCAGTTAGCAGAACAGTAACCATCGATCTCAAGGATATGTATGCAATTACCGGTATAAACTGTGGTTTCCTGCAAAATAAGGGAGCAGGTATATACTGTCCTCAACATATGGTTGTTTCGGTATCCGAAAACGGTATAGACTTTATGAAGGTTTCTGACATTGAGAATCCCGTTCCGAACGATCAGGGAGCTGTAACAAGAGCTGTTTATGAAGTTGATTTTAGCGACAAATACAAGGCACGGTATATCAGGTTCTACTTTAATGTTGACGTCAATACTTATGCTGATGAATTTCAGGTATTCGGCAAAGCTGTTGACGGCAGCGAAAAAGAATTTATTGCAACAAACCCGAAGGAATACTACAACTCGTATGAAACACTTGATTCAATTGACGGTTACCAGGATGTCATGCTTCTCTACACAGGCTATTACCCGGAAAATGCAGCTGTAGTTGACAATAACAAAGCTGCTTTGCTTCCTTATGTAGGATATATAAATGTAAGCAATAAAGTAGTCGATACCATGTTCGATGCTTTTATATTCACTTATGTCGGCGGCAGATCTCCGAGTGAAATTCCGAATAAAAAAGATTCTGATCCTATAATCGGCGTCGGAACAACAACCTCCCGTTCGATTATGAGCGACTGGGTTTATATGCTTGATAAGGTGTTTCTTGCTGATTATAATCTTGACGCTTTAAATGCCGCAACAGCACAGGTTAAATCCGATCTGTCGCTTGATGCTAATCACAAATCCGCTGTATATATAACACTTCCATATCCAAAGGTGTCCGAGTTCGACTTTGGCGATTACGACGGAGATGATGTTGTTAACAAACTGTTATCGGTTGAAGATTGTGCCAAGGCTGAGAAATGGTTCATTGAAGAAGCTCTGCAACGCTGGGATGAAGCCGGATATGAAAACCTTGAGCTTAAGGGCTTCTATTGGGAAAACGAATCAATAAGCTATGGCAGAAACGAGGATGAACTCGAACTTGTTACCGCTTGTGTTGCGGCGGTTCATGAATTCGAGGGTATGCAGTGTATAGTAATTCCCTTCTACCAAGCATCGGGTATTGAATATTATAAAGAAATCGGTTTTGACTGCGCATTTATGCAGCCCAACCTTTCCTTCAATGAAACACTGCAGGATGAGCCTTTATTAATGATGGAGGACTTTGCTGAAGCATGCAAGAAATTCAATCTTGCTGTTGAGATGGAGATACATCATAACCTCATTTCTAAAGGCCGTGAATTGGGTAAATTCTACGAAGCATATATGCAGGCATGCTCACAGAACGGCATGATGGAAAACACGCCGCATGCTTATTATCAGGGTGCCGGTCCCGGTGTTATTTATAATTGTGCAAAATCAGCAGACCCGTATTTAAGATACATTTACGATACAACATACAAATTTATAAAACATACCCTCTCGTTTTCCAAAGATATAAAGGGTTATGCCGAAGGTGGAGAAGCTGTTGCAGGTAAAAACTTCACCGGACAAATTGGAATTGAAGGCGACTGGTATAACGGTGATGTTACATTTGAGGTGGTTAATGAACCCGAGCATGGTTCTGTCAGAGTTCTAAACTCGTACGAAAAATATTACTATATGTCCGATGATGATTACATCGGCCCCGACACCTTTGAAGTTAAAATATCATATATCAACGGTTACATCGAAAACTTTACAGTAAACTTGACGGTTGTATCTGAAGATGCTTCACAAGCCGAAAGTATTATTGAATCAACAGCGAACAAAGATTCGAATTCCGGAGATCTTGCAAAGACAATTGGTATTGCTGCAGCAGCAATTACCGGGGTTGCTTTATTAGGTTTTGCGATTGTAAAAATCAACGATTCAAAAAAAAGAAAGAAAAATAAATAACCTATGCTTGTTGAATTAATGGTGCATTAGATGTTGATTAAGTAGTTGAATGGGCTGCCAAACGGCAGCCCATTCAACTTTATCGAAAGGATTTTGAATTATTCGAATTTTATATTTGGTTGACACAGCTTCATCTTTTCAGCAAAAGCTTTCATCTGAAGCTGTGTATAAGGCGTTTTATTCACTCTATCTTCGTCTTCATCGAGATAATACTCAGGCTTGCGGTATTTGTTGAGTGAATATCTCGGTACAACCGGAAGCTCTTTTGACATTGTTATAAGATCACTCTCATCCAACTCCGGTGCTACCGTTGTCCTGACCTCAAATTCAACTCCGCTGTTTATAAGAAGCCATATAGTCTCGATAACATCGTCTGCAGTTGCACCATCTCCGCAGATTTCGCTATATTGTGCTTTAGGAGCCTTGTAGTCAACTGCATAAAAATCACACAATTTGAGCTTTAGGAGCTGTTCGATGACATCAGGATTTGAACCGTTTGTGTCAAGCTTAACTTTATAACCGAAGCTTCTGATATATTCAATGAACTCAATCAGATCAGGCTGTAATGTCGGCTCGCCACCTGTTATGACTACTCCTTCGATATCACCGCGTCGCTTTTCGAGAAACTTATCAAGCTCTTCTTCATCAATCATATCATCCATTCCGTCAATCAGCGAACGGTTATGACAATAATAACAATTATAATTGCAATAAGGAAGGAATATTACGCAAGCGATTGTTTCCGGATAATCGACAAACGAGTTTTTAACCAGACCTACAACGGTCATTAGTTTGTCACTCCTTGATTACATACTTCTTACGAAGCATATATTCTTCACGTTTTCCGGTATTGTAGTTCTGTACCGGCCGCAGGTATCCGACAACACGGCTCCATACCTCGGTATTTGCTCCGCATTCGGGGCAGGTGAAATGCTCGCCGCTGATATATCCATGATCTTGGCAGATTGAGAAGGTGGGAGTGAATGAGATGTAGGGAAGCTTATATTTTGTGAATGCTTTCTTCAACAGGTTCTTTGCTATCTCAATATCCTTTATTTCTTCGCCGAGGTAAAGGTGGAGAACCGTACCGCCAGTATAAAGAGACTGAAGTTCATCCTGAAGATCAAGAGTTTCAAATATATCATCTGTGAATCCGACAGGAAGCTGTGAGGAGTTTGTATAGTAGGGTATATTTTCGCCTGCAGTTATGATATCCGAGTATCTGTCTATATCTTTCTTTGCAAGACGGTAGCTCGTGCCTTCAGCAGGTGTTGCTTCAAGGTTATAATAATGACCGGTTTCATCTTGTATTTCTTTAATCATATCACGCATATAATTGAGAGTTTTGATAGCAAATTCCTGACCTTCGGGAGTAGTTATATCCTTGTCGATGCCAAACAGGTTCTGGCATGCTTCATTAAGTCCGATAAGTCCGATTGTATTGAAGTGGTTAAACCAATAGCATCCGGTCTTCGCTTTGACATCCTTAAGGAAGTTTGCCGAGTAGGGATAAAGCCCTTTCTCTGTCTGATCCTCAATTATTTTGCGTTTGATTTCAAGGCTATTCTTTGCAAGATTCATCTGCTGCCACAGTCTGATAAAGAACTCTGACTCTGTCTTTGACAGGTAGCCTATTCTCGGGAGGTTGATTGTTACAACGCCGATTGAACCGGTGAGAGGATTGGCGCCGAACAGTCCACCGCCTCTCTTGCGAAGCTCGGAAGTATTAAGTCTTAAGCGGCAGCACATCGATAATGCATCTTCAGGCGAAAGATCCGAGTTGATATAATTAGAGAAATAAGGAACACCGTATTTGCAGGTGATTTCCATGAATTTCTGAACAACAGGGCTTTCCCAGGCAAAATCTTTCGTTACATTGATTGTTGGGATTGGGAAAGTGAATACTCTTCCCTTTGCATCGCCTTCCATCATAACATCGCAATATGCCATGTTAAGCATATCCATTTCATACCGAAAATCACCATATGTATCCTCCGTTATCTTTCCACCCCAGATAACATTCTGGTCTTTCAGTGTACGTGGCGGGATGATATCGAATGTGAGATTCGAGAATGGGCATTGGAAGCCGACTCTTGTCGGGACATTGAGGTTGAATATGAATTCCTGTAATGCCTGTTTAACTGTTTTATAATCAAGCTTATCATATCTTATGAATGGTGCGCAATAGGTGTCAAAGGACGACCATGCCTGTGCTCCTGCGCTTTCACCTTGAGTCGTGAATGTTGAATTTACAATCTGTCCGAGGAATGAGCGAAGGTGCTTGGGCGGTTTTGATTCAACCTTACCGGGAACGCCGCCAAATCCATTGGTGAGAATCTGTCTTAGATCCCAGCCGGCACAATACGGACCGAAAAACCCAAGGTCATGAAGATAAATATCACCGGAAAGATGAGCTTCTCTTATATCGTCAGAATAAATTTCATGAAGCCAATAATTCTTTGTGAACGCTTCGCGGACGTAGTTATTGAGTCCGTTTATAGATTTCTGAGTATTTGCATTTTCATTTATCTGCCAGTCTTTATCGTTGAGATATTCACCGAACATGTTAATTGTTGCACCGATGAGCGCATTGGACTCACGCGCAGAACGTCTTTTTTCACGATAAAGAATAAATGCTTTTGCAGTCTTGGCATGACCTGCTTCAATAAGCACCTTTTCAACTATATCCTGTATTCCTTCAACATCAGCAATACCGTCAGGATAGGTTAGGTCAGCTATTCTGACAACCTCATCACCAAGCTTTTCCGATGTTGCAAAATCATTACCGCCAACAGCATTTGCTGCCCTAAAAATTGCAAGAACGATTTTTTCTTTCTTGAATGGTACATTAGATCTGTCTCTTTTGATAATTTGTTTCAATGACATATAGAATCCCCCAGTTGTGTTTTTAACATTATTTTTTATTTATTTCAATTACTGTCCTATTTAATACCCACAATATATATGTATATCATTTTTATGAGACACTATATATAGTATATCATAGCATGTATAACTTGTCAATATGTTTTGCCAACATTTTTTATATATTTTATTTTTATACTATTTTTGAGTTATATCAATGATTTATTAACTAAATGCTTCTCATTAAAATACCACTTCCGGAATTTAATAATTCCGGAAGTGGTTAATGCTATATTAAGTGTAACTCTTATTGTCGTTGAGCAAATATCATTTCAGCAATTTGTCTTCTGGTAGTTTCATACATACCGTAAACACTCGTAACCTTGTCAGCAACATCATCTTCATCACAGTTATCACTTATTGCATTGATACATGCTTGGATAACTGATTTGTCCGACAGCAGCAATTCTGCTTGTTTAGTTTCTGATGGTCCTTTAAGATCATCGTACATCTTTTCGTACAGCTTCAACAGCTGTTGGTTTGTTGTTTCCCTTGACTGTACTGCTGCTGCAACAGCTTCGGCTTTTGCCTGATCACCGAATCCACCGTTCGGACTTTCATTCACAGCCATAGCACCCATCATACTAATTGCTTCATGAATATGTTGGCTATCCATATGAATCATATCGATTCTCTGAAGCACATATTCCAGTGTCAAGGATTGTTGAGTTGCTGTCTGAGCTATTGGCTCAGTCTTCTTTATTTCTGTGTTGTTTATGTTATCGTTCATTGTCTGTTCCTCCAAAATTTTATTTGGCGGACACGCAAGGCATATTGTGTTTTCATCTACAAAGCGTGCCCTGCCATTTTTAACAAGACCTTTTGCCCGCTTCGGGTAGGTCGCTTCGTACTTATTGCCTTTTTCATCGATAACAACAATGTTTTTTCCGATGGGTGTCATCCCCTCTTGTTTTCGATTGAACTGCTGTTTTTAATTTAATTTGTGCTGCAAATTAATATGTTATGGGTGCCGTCCCCAAGTTCAATCATCATTATACTTTATCTATTAATGTTTGTCAACAGAAATTTCCTATAAAATCAACAGAACGCCTTCAAACGAAAGCGTTCTGTTTTATGACTAAATTTATTATGCGCGTTTCTTGGAAACTACTATTGCAGCACCAGCCAATGAAACAAGAGCTATGATTGTAAAACCAACATAACCGTTGTCGCCTGTCGGAGGAGGAGTTGTTCCTTCTGTTTCGCCATATACTTCAACTTCGCTTACGAATACCCAGCTGGATACATGTGTGAATTCAAATTTAACATACTGACCTTCAGTTGCTGCATCAAGTTCAGCCATGTAAAGTGCTGTAGCACTTGTGTCTGCATTATCATATGCAAGATCGCCGACTTCAGTCCAGTCTGTTCCGTTATCTGAAACAGAGACTTTTATATTTGATGGAGCTGTAATACCAACACCGCTGTCGGTTAATGTCTGAACTGCAAAGCTTGTTAATGTCTCCTTTGCGCCAAGATCAACAACAACCTCAGAAATTTGGCATTCATCCGGAAGCATATCGGCTGCATTGAAGTTAAGACCAACAAATGCTGCATTACTGTATGCTGCTTCTTCAGCTTTAAGACCGTCTGTTAGATCCTTACCTGATTCGTCCGGATAAGGAATTGCATCATTTGCATCAGCATAAAGCCCCTTTAATGTATAGGACTTGCCTGCTGCGAGGTTAGCTATTGTTGTTTCGCCAGTCTGTGATTCTTCAGTTGCACCACCGGGTATAACTATTTCGAATTTTTCAACAGTAACTGTAATATCTGTTGATGCGCCTGAGCACCAGACTTGAATTCCGTCAATTATTAATTCGTCGGAATCGTTCAATACAAGGTCCTTAGTTCCAAGATATAAGTCTGCTGCTGTTCCATTATACATCTTAAGATCAAATACATCAATTGAAAGTTCATATTCGCCTGTTGTTATGTCACCGGCACCATCATATGTAGCATCAGGAATAAAATGATGCACATATATTGTATCTGCTCCGGAGATTAAACGAATTGATGTACATGCTGTTGCATCCTCGACCTTAAATTTAATGTTGAGCTTTGCGTCATCTTCTTCTGTTAATACAATAGCTTCGTTTAGTACGCTTGAAATCCAAGGCCATGAGCCGGGAGCTGTCGCAACTAATTTGTCATCGGAAAAATCTGTACTGACAGAATTTGAATTAGCGTCGTTATTTGTCCATGTTGCATTGCTTTCATCAATCAGGTTAATAACAGTATCAGCAGCCTGAGCCGGAATAACTGTTAAAGCGAAGATTAATGTCAGAGATAGAATTAAAGCTAATTTCTTCTTCATAACGAATCTCCTTTTTATTTTGTATGAAATTTGCTAAGTTTTTGCTTATGCAATTGTTAATTTATATTAACATACTCATAAATAAATGTCAACACAAATTTTGAATTTTTTATAATAAAATTATATACAAAAACATTAACATCTATTGATTTTATGGCAATTTTTTGCCACATTTATTACAAAATTCATATTCTGCATTTGCCTTTGTGCCACAATATGGGCAAAATTCGCTTTTAGTTTCAACATATCGATTTTCTTCTGTATCCTTTTTTTGACCATATTTCTCGTTTAAAGGATCCGGTTCTTCATTATCGTCTGTTATATCAAACGACGAATATCGGTTTTTATTTGTTGCATTCATAAAATTATAAATAACACCGCCGATTGCCGCTATAACAAATACGACACCGAACAAGATGAAAAAAATCGGCGCGCCCATACTCACTGCTGCAGCTGTCCAAAGCACGCCTCCAATTGCCACAATAATTCCCATAAATCCGCCCATCATCGACGGTCCGCGTCCGGGTTTTATACTTCTCATTTCATTCCCTCCGATATGCTATATTTTTTTAATTTATATTCTCCAGTGACCGGATTTTTGTTTTCCTCTTTATATATCACAACAGCAATACAATTCTCAGTTGGTAGGTATGCCGCTCCATATTTGATTCCTTTTTCTTTAAGATCTGAGTTCTCTGCTTTTATTCGGTTCAGCTCTTTTTTCATATATGGATATCGAGTCTTTAAAAATTCGGGTATCTTTCCGGTAGAATTCGTTGCAAGTCTGTCGATAATTTTTTTTCACGCAATACTTCAGAATTGACACCATCAATTGATGAAAAATAATCATATACAAGCTTTGTATATACATCAAGTTTTATTTTTGCAGTACCTGTATTTGCAGTGAACCGACCGAAGCTATTAAACACATCAAACGGTGTGCGAGCAGTCATGGTAAAAATATACTCAAGCGTATTATGAAAACGACCGCTGTTATACATACGATTCAACGCATCCTCGGTGCTTTTTAATAAAGCAATATCCTCACCAGACAGCCAGGGGGTGTCCATAACCTCATATGGAGCCTCAGCCGTATATCTGCATTTGTATTGTTCGGCTTTTTTACGTAGATCCGATCCATGGAGCAGCTTAAGAAATCCCATCTGTAGCATGTGCGGTTTGAGTTCGTATGCCTTATTGAAGCTGTCAGAGAAGCTGGTTATATCCTCATACGGCAGCCCGACAATAAGGTCGATATGTATGTGTATATTCCCGTATGAGAGCAGGCGGTTAATATTGGCTGTCAGTTTATCTAAATTTGTTTTACGGTTGATTGAATCAAGTGTTTTGATATTAAGACTCTGCAATCCGATTTCAAGCTGGATTGAGCCGCACGGAGCTGTTGAGAGTAATTCCATCGCTTCTTCACTTAGAATATCACCAGCGATTTCGAAGTGAAAGCATATACCTTTTGGTATCTGTGTGCCGTAATTTTCTATAATAAATCGAAAAATTTCGCAAGCTCTTTTATTGTTTGCATTGAATGTGCGGTCAACAAACTTAACCGTGCGTGTATCGCTTTTAGCCAGAAGCAAAATCTCCTGCTTAAAGGATCTAATAGGCATGAAAGCAATCGGTCGCTTCCCATTTCCAACCGAAGGTTTGCATCGACAACGGATAATTGTATGCTGGATGGTATCAGATCGACATTACCGACTTTCAGAATATATTCATCTTTCGCCGGAATTTCTTCGTCGTTCATTAATCTGGTCATTAGAGTAGCAATGGTATGTTCCAGTTCGTTCGGGTTTTCAATTCCGAAACAGGTAGTCAGATTAAATTGCCCATCGAAATCAACGGCCAAAACCCGTTGACCCAATTTCGCAAGTGAGTACGAAAGGTTACGGACCGTGCTTGTTTTTGCCACACCTCCTTTTTGGTTGGCAACCACCATAATTTTGCACATATAGGCTCATCCTCCTCTGTTTTTGAAGTTTCCTGCATGTAGCTAGAAATAAAAAATAGGGCTAAATCAGCGAAAAACCCAGTGCCCATGCGGGTTTTGCTAATTTAGCCCTATTATAACAGAAGCGTAGATGCAGTTACAAGTTTAGTTTTAACTCAATTTGCACTTCTACTTGGTTGGGGAAAATAAAAATGCTTCGGCTTGTCATGCTTGGGTAAAAGCAATATCTACAAACATGAATTCATCAATGACGATTTTGACGTGCATATGGTTTTGGTCAAGCCAACAAACATACCTATAATTATTGTCTTGAACATCAATCCAGTCCATTACTGAAAAAGGTGCTGTATACTTTTCTGCACTTTCTACTGCAAGCAATACTGGTTCGATAACATAGATATGGTTATATGCCCGAGAGCCTATGATATAATACATTATAGCATAGTTTATAAACTGTTACAATATAATGGCGTGCGAAAATCGGAACATTTTGGAGTGAAATCCGTAGGACAACATTTTTTCACGCTTCCTTCGCCATATATCTTGCTATATTTTGATTTGCTGCATAGGTGCGCTCATTCTGATGCATTGTTGCAAATCTTTTTTGATATAAATAGTATATAGTATTTTTATCAGCTGATTGGTTCGGACGAGATGGCAGAGGAAGGAATAATTTTGTCAAGTATATTTCTTTGTTTACTGTGGTGCAAATTTTGACTTGACTTTTATCTGCCAGCAGAGTTAAAATCAAAGCGCAGAAGCAGCAATGCTCCCTTGCCTTAGCTGACCACAGTTTTTCGGTGGCGGAAGCCTTTGGTGGGGAGCGTTTTTTTGACCACATTTTTGACCATAGACAGCTCCGGAGTACTCGGAAACAGTGGAAATAAGAGCGCCAAAGAGCAGGTTTTCCGGAACAGAAAGGGCTAAAAACGGCACTATGGAGCGGAAAATGCCTTAGTAAACGTGTTGGGACCAAGATGCCGCAGGTTCAATTGTGCACTTTAAACAAAACAGAGAGCTCGCACGTCCTCAAATGACCTTGAACACCCTTGATAATTTGTGCAGATGCGACAATGGCGTTTTTTCTGACCACATATTGACCACTTATGATTTTTTGTGTTGCAACCATTCTAAACTTTTTGAAACAACTTATTTGCTTGCTTTTGGTAGTAAAAATTTCAAGAAAATGTTTGACTCAGGATCGCGAATTTAAACAAAAACCATGCCTTCGGTCTGCGATGTCGCAGGTTCAAATCATGTAATCTTGATGCAAAACTTGGTACTTATGACTTCAATGTCGCAGATTCAGGTCTGATGATTTTTATGCAAAATAACCGTCGTGATTAGATGCTCGGACGGTTCCTTTATCAGTGCCTTTTCTTTGTTTACCGCGTCACAATTTTTGACAGATACCGTTCTTTTATCAGCTTCTCATATTTCTCGGCACTGACAAAATAATCAGTTTTTCCGTTAATCTTTTCGGTAAAGATCCAATCCCGATTGATCTGCTTATTCAGCTTGCGAGTTTGGAGTATTCCGTTTTCAATATATTCATATAATCGGTAGCCGTCGTCCAAATATGCCGATTGCGTATGATTCAGAGTTGCCATGGCGCTTCTATCATGTAATTTGGAAAAGCACATCGCAGGATGTTTTTCAAAATGCAGTTCAAGTATTTTCTTCATTTTGGGATCGTAGTCATACAAGTCAAACAGATAATGAGCGATTATGTTGCCGACACCGGCGAAATCATCCATCTTAACATCTACGAGAATCAGCGTTAGCTTACTTGCAAAATTGACAACTTGAAAGCATTTTCTTCGATCGAAATAAAACAGCTTCCCGCCCCATTCAAGCAGCCGATCACCGCTTTCGGTATCAATTACCTTCTGCGCAATCACGCGGCTGACAGGGGAAATCATATCCCCCGGCATTTTCAATTTGTATCGGTCAAAGTTCTCCTTGGTTATATATAGAATCATATTTTTTTCCTATATAATAATGCGAAGAAACAGACAATTTCATGTTTTCAATGTTTTTACTTCTTCGCTGATTCTTTTTCGATTACGATTTCTTCAACATTTGTATCCCTGTCCGGGATAGCATCAATCCAAGCATGACTACTGTCTGAAGACATGCTATCCAATGACCGGGGGCTAAACAAATGCTTGTTGCGATTTTCTGCTTTTCTGTACTCTGCAAGATATTCCGTGAGCCTGTATTCGAGCAACTGATCCAAGGACTTCCTGCTTCTCTCACGGCCGAAAGACTTAACTGTTTCCCAAGCAAGCAGAAACAGCTCCTGTTTCAAGTCTTCTGTTAAAAAAGTTCTATTTCCTGCTCTTTTCAAAATGACATCAATGAAGTTTTGTAATACAGGCAATATGTCATTTATTGAGCTTTTTTTGATGCGGCACCACTGGTAATTTTCTTCACGCTTTTTTGCAATGAGTTTGTCTTAATAACATTATCAGCAAGTGTTCCGATCCATAGGTCGTACTGCTTAGAATAATAGAACTCATATCTTGCAGGAATCTGAATTCCATGTGCTTTCATTTCTTTTACAAAAGCTTGGTTACGTAGTCTTCCGCTTTTAGGAAATGAAAAATTCGGTGTTCCTTTTTCATTCAGCAAAACAATGGTGTAATCAGAGTTAACGCGAACTTCCAAAGCTCTTGTTTTCAGCGTTATAAGCACGGGTTCATTTAATGACAAAAAGCCGGATTCCGAAACACTCAATGCCAATTTACTCCGATTGGTTTTCGGATTTATTGCAAGTGAAAAATCCGATAAATCTATGTCTTTGTCATAATACCGGATAAGTTGATTCATACTATTTTCCTTTCAAAAAAGCATATAATGCTTTATCAGTTACATTCCATGCAGGTTTTTTCGCTCATCTGTTGCTCAGCATTGAAAATACAGCTTTCCGGACTTATATCATCCAAATCGGGACAATCAGATTATCCTTATCAAATGCGCTGAGCCTATCGCTCATGCAAAGTACAGCGGAGGCGCCAAGTTTCAGAGGCGATTTGTCTATTACGCCAAAGGTGCGCAGAATGCGCTTATCGGGCGTGGCAGTCTTCTTGATTTCGATTGGACAAAGCTTTCCGTCGCCTTCAAGTATGGCGTCAATTTCCTTTGCATCGCGGTCGCGGTAATAATGAAGGAACGGTTCTTTACCTGAATTCTGATAGCTTTTCATAATCTCGGATATCGCAAAATTTTCAAGTAGTGCGCCGCCCATTGCTCCGCTTTCAGTGACTTCGGGCGATGACCACTTGGTTAGATAGCAGACAAATCCGGTATCGTAAAAGTACAGCTTCGGCGTTTTTATTGTGCGCTTCAAAACATTGTTGGAATAGGGATGGAGAAGAAACACAATGCCCAAAGTCTCAAGTATATTAATCCATGCTTTTGCTGTGATCTGATCAATATCGGCATCATCGGCAATGGCCTTGTAGTTGACAAGCTGTGCAGTTCTCGCAGCGACAGCCGTAACGAATTTGATGAATTTCAGCGCATCTACCGTTCCGGACAGATCACGCACATCGCGCTCCACATATGTCGACAGATAAGAAGAATAATAGGTGCTTCTGTCAGCGTAATCTCCGCTGACAAGTCCCGGCATAGAGCCTTGCCAAACGCGCTCGAAAAGCTGTAGCGTAGTGACAGGCTTGATCTTTTTGCTCTCACTGAGCAGTGTTTCAAAATCAGTGGTAAACGGGACTGCTTGAGCATCAAGAATTTCACGCTGTGACATAGGCGACATATGCAGCAGTGCCACACGTCCGGCAAGGGATTCCTGAACGCCCTGCATAAGGCGAAAAATTTGTGAGCCGGTCAGCCAGAAGTCCCCCGGATTATGATGCTCGTCAATATGAATTTTTATATAGGTGAACAGCTCCGGTGCATACTGAACTTCATCGATCAACACCGGAGGCTGATGAAACTGTAAAAACATTTTCGGATCGTTCTTTGCCATTTCGCGAACAGTTAAATCGTCAAGCGACACATACTCACGTCCCTTGTTTTCTTGCTCTGCCAAACGACGCAGCATGGTTGTTTTGCCCGCTTGTCTTGGTCCGGTGAGAAGGATTGCCGGCCATGATTTGCTTAAATCCAGCACAACCTGCTCCATATGCCTTTTGATGTATTTCATAATGCACCTGCCCATTTCATTTTCGGCTGAAATATATTATAATAGTATTATAGCCGAAATAATTGCGACAGTCAATAGATTTGCGGCAAATTCTGATTTTATTTTAATTTTAGCAGAAGTTTTAGTTTTGCAGTGCTTGATACGATTGATTATCGGTCTCGTTACTTCGAGCGCTATTTCTTTGCTTACAGCGGTGCAAAATTTGACCTCCGATATATTTCTGAAATCTCTTGATTTCAGTCTGAATAAGAGTTACAATGACTGCAAAAGAAAACTGCTCCCTTGCCTTAGCTGACCACAGTTTTTCGGTGGCGGAAGCCTTTGGTGGAGAGCATTTTGACCACATTTTTGACCATAGACGGCTTCGGAGTACTCGGAAACAGTGGAGATAAGAGCGCTAAAGAGCATCTTTTTCGGAGCAAAAAGGGCTAAAAAAGGCTAAAATAAGCGAAAAAACCTTTTCAGATAGCTTTGGGACCAAGATGCCGCAGGTTCAAGTCCTGTTACCCGCACCATATCGAGTGTTCATAACGGATTTGAGTATTCCGTGTGAGCACTCGATTTCTTTTTGCTTCAAAATTG
>MGOY01000005.1 GCA_001797275.1 Clostridiales bacterium GWF2_38_85
AGTTTTGTTATACATATTTTTCTGCAGATCACTCCCATTATTTACATGATAATTTTTCTGATTTAGGACTTGACTTTTATTAGCAGGTTTCAATTTGAAATTTCCAATGAATATTTTTATACTTGCCTAATTTGTCCATCGAAAGAGTAAATTTAGTATCTTCATTAACTAATATTTGGGGATATAATTTATTTTTTTCTTGCGTATATTCTACCTTGTGTAATAAATTTTTCGTCATAGCTTGTATAGAAATAAAGCCTTTTTGTAACATTTCTGATATAGGAATGATAGTTTGTAATGGATTCCCTTCTGTTTTATCAATAACAAAAGTATGTAATATTTTTGATAATTCTTCTGCGTGGATATCATGAAGCTTAAACGTATTTTTTCTCAACTGAATTCTTACTCCAGAATTCAAAGATGAATACATATTCCACATTGGAATGCTTTCAGTTTTATCATCTGTTTCTTGCTCTTGTAAATCATCCATCTTATTAAGTGAATTAAAACGTATTGTGCGATTTTCAAAAATAAGTGCTAAAGTTTCTATATTAGTATAATGATATAGATATTCAAGTGACTCCATCTTTTACAACCTCCAAAAAACAATATTATTTTCTACAATAAAATAAAATAATACTCTACTTGCAATAATACTATATTTTAATATGGAAATCAATAGAAATAAATTAATCTTATTTAATTTGCACAAAATACCTCACTGAAAATATTGCTTAACAAATGATAATAATTATTGATTTTCGTCTTTTAATATGTTAACATAATTGTATTAATATTGGATAGGAATTACCTTATGACTACGAATTTAACTAAAGGGCATATAACAAAAACGCTGCTGATTTATTCGGTTCCGATGATGATCAGCATCATATTTCAACAGATGTACAGCATTGTCGACAGCATTGTTGTCGGGCAGTATGTCGGCGAGAACGCACTTGCGGCAGTTGTCGCGTCCTTCCCGATAACCATGATTCTCATCGCTGTCGCATCAGGCAGCAGTATCGGTAGCTCTGTTGTTATAGGTCAGCTTTTCGGTGCAAAAAGTCTGACAAAAATGAAAACAACAATTAATACCGCTCTAATCACAGCCTTTGCAATCAGCGGTATTCTCACAGTTCTGGGTATCGTTTTCGGCAACCCGTTATTGCAGATGATGAAAACCCCGGCAGAAATAATTGTTGATTCAAGAGCATATCTTTTTATCTATATTTACGGCTTCATTTTTCTGATGGTTTACAACGTTTGCAACGGTATTTTTACAGCCTTAGGGAACAGTCGAATTCCTCTATACTTTCTAATCGGCTCATCGCTTACAAACGTAGGACTCGACTTATTTTTTGTTATTGGGTTAAATATGGGTGTTGCCGGTGCAGCTTGGGCAACCTTTATCAGCCAGGGTGTAGCAATGCTTCTTTCTATAACAGTATTGCTAAACAAGTTAACACATATTCATACCGACGAGAAGCCCGAGAAGTTTTCTAAAGATTCATTACAAAATTTAAGCAGAGTTGCGTTGCCAAGCATCCTACAACAGAGCTTCATCGCCATCGGCAATCTGTTTGTTCAGGGTGAAATCAACGGCTACGGTGCGTCTGTCATTGCCGGCTACGGTTCGGCAGTCAGGCTGAACACATTTGCGATTATGAGCATTAATACTCTCGCAAGTGGCATTTCAGGCTTCACAGCACAAAATTATGGTGCAAAACAATTCGATCGTATTGAAAAAGGGTTTAAAACAGGAATAGCAATCGTTTCAGTTGTGGTTACTCCGTTCGTAATTGTTTTTCTGCTGTTAAGCTCACAGATGATTGGTATTTTTATAAAGGAAGACAGCGAACAGGCGATCAGGACAGGTATTATGTTTCTCCGGATTGTTGCACCGTTCTATTATATAGTTGCAGTTAAAATCATATCAGATTCGCTGTTACGTGGCTCAGGTAACATGAAACCGTTTGTAATCGCAACCTTCGCCGATTTGCTGATGAGAGTAATATTTGTATATATCCTGTCATATGCATTCAAAAATTCAGATATCCTCTGGGCAGCGTGGCCGATCGGCTGGTGTGTATCAATGGTACTCTCATTATTTTACGCTGTTTCACAGATAAAGCGGATGAAACGGTTGAAGGCAGAATAATATACACGGTAAAAATAAATCCTTGCTTTACATTATAATACAAAATAAAAGAACTGTTGATATTTGCTTCAACAGTTCTAATTCTTATTTGTTTCTGACCGATGATACAATTTCACAGGCTTTTTTTGTCAGCTCTGTTATCTTAGCGAATTCTTTGTTTTTTATAAATGAATCTTTGATCATAAAGCTTCCGCCGCAGCAGATAACTTTTTTAAAGTAAAGGTACTCGGCAAGGTTATCCTCACTGATACCGCCGGTCGGCATGAACTGCACATCACCGAAGGGAGCGGAGAGCGATTTCAGGGTTGTAAGTCCGCCAAATGCTTCAGAAGGGAAGAACTTGACCACCTTGATTCCCATATTCACTGCAGCAGTTAATTCGGTTGGAGTTACGCAGCCGGGAATGCAGAGGATGTTGTTAATTTGACACCATTCGACAACTTTCTCGTTAAACCCCGGGCTGACAATGAAGGCTGCTCCGGCTTTTACAGCTCTTTTCGCCTGCTCAATATTGAGGATTGTACCTGCACCAATTATCATATTGCTTCTACTTTTACTGAGAGTTATGATGACGCTTTCAGCACATTCTGTACGGAATGTGATTTCAGCTGTTGGCAACCCTCCTTCAATTAATGCGTCTGCAAGAGGCAAGGCGTCTTCTTCATTTTCTATTTTAACAACCGGTATAACACCGAATTGTTTAAGTTGTGATAAAGTCATTATTATAATCATCCTCATCGAATTTAATAATATGATTTTACCGCAACAAGGTGTCTTTGTCAATCATGTTATCTGTTTTTTTATTTTGTCAAGTGCGTTTTTTTCAAGCCTTGAAACCTGAGCCTGTGAAATCCCGATTTCATCAGCAACTTCGGTTTGGGTTCTGCCTTTAAAGAATCTCAGAGCAAGAATCTTACGTTCTCTTTCACCGAGTTTTTTTACAGCTTCAGAAATTGCTATATCATTCAGCCAGTTATCGGTTGTATTTACTGTATCACGGATTTGATCAAGAACATAAATAGAATCACCGCTGTCCGAATATACAGGCTCATATAATGAAATCGGTTCAACAATAGCTTCGAGTGCATTAATAACATCTTCTTTCTTGCAATCAATGTGTTTTGCAATTTCATCTATTGTCGGTTCCCTTGAAAGTGATGTAGACAAATGCTCTTTTGCTTGGAGTGCTTTATAAGCAAGATCTCTTAGAGATCTTGAAACTCTGATTGTATTGTTATCACGCAGATAACGCCTGAGTTCACCTATTATCATCGGAACAGCATAGGTTGAAAATCTGACTTCCTTTGTTGTATCAAAGTTATCTACAGCTTTTATCAATCCTATACATCCGACCTGAAACAGATCGTCAGGATTTTCACCACGATTTGAAAATGATTGCATAACGCTGAGCACAAGTCTTAAATTGCCGTTTATCATATCCTCTCTTGCTTTTTGATTGCCTGCTTTTGCTTTGTTCAGCAAGTCTATTTTTTGAGCTTCGGTCAAAGTTTTCAATTTAGAGGTATTAACACCGCATATTTCAACTTTATTATACATACTGACCTCCGTGTGAATAACTGTTAAGGCTATAATTTGGACTGATATAATTTTGCCCATAATACGGAGAGTCAATTCAAACAAAAAAACAAGTCAATGTAAAGTTCACAAAAGTTAATAATATATATAATACTTTAGCTTGATAGCAAAATAAAATATGCGACATATAATGAATTTTGTAACCTTGACAAAATTCATTTTTATTGTTATAATAATTCGATATTAAAATGTTCCATATAGAAAAGAAATAAGGTGATTTAGTTGAAAATAAAATCGAAAAGCAAGCATAAATCAATAAATAAGACAGTAATTATTAAAGTTATAATAGCAGCCTTAATACCGATTCTGACATTTATATTTCTTGATTTGTTTGATTATACATTGAATATATTTGCTTTGGTTTTATGTTTTACCGGTATACTTTTTACGATACCGTTTTATATTACTCTTGCAAAAATAAAAAAATCCCCACTCGAACCGATAGGGAAGTATGTATTATTTGATTTTATTGAAGTAACTTCTGTATCGATTCTGACAAGCCTTGTATGCGATTTGGTTAATGTTGTGCGATACGGAATGAAAGATTTTTCAGGGATAACAACATTACTTCTCGGTTTGATTTTTATTATAATTAATGCTGTGTTTGCGGTAATTTATAAAATTACAATGCAAAAGAAAAGAAAACAGAATAAATAAACAATACCGGGAACAGTCAAATGCTCCCGGTAAAATAATATAAGATTGTAATAGGTGAATTTAATTAAAAAGTACAAATTGTCATATAGACAAATTGTACTTTTTTCTTGGCCCGCCCTAAGGGATTTGAACCCCCGACCAACAGAATCGGAATCTGCTACTCTATCCAGCTGAGCTAAGGGCGGATATAACAATTGATTCAAGAATCAATTGTCAGTGTATTAAATTTATTAATACCGTAAGTGAATAATACTTTTCTCAAAATAATAAACAATACGACAAGCAATAACGATGCACCCGATAAAATTATTGTTTGATCAATAATTTTAAAAAGAAGAAAGCCGGGTATAATTATGAGTAATGCTATTGATATATAACACAGCATGCTGACAAGAGCAGATTTACTTTGTTTGATTACCATAGCTTCATTTGTCCAGTTTAGCTTTGGCATCGCTAAATTCACTATAAGACCGGTGATAGCAGCTACATACAAAGCCATACTTGGTATAAATATCATAAACAGCATATTAAGAACTGAGAAATCAAATACAAAAGTAAAAATAACAACATTAATAAAAATCAAAGGTAATCCAATTATCATAGAAACATTGATTTTAGCGTTGAAAATATTTTTTTCATCAATCGGTGCGGATTTGTAGATCCATAATCTGCTGCCTTCAATTGAAATAGAATGCGCTGTTGTTGATGACATACAGGCAGTTATAGTGATTGCGGATATCAGAACCATTAAAAACATTTCGCTGATATCATTTTCTTCAATAATTTGAGTTAATATATTTATGAATCCGCTCTTTGAAATAATTGAGTATATTGAACCTACCGTCAGTAATATAAGCATAATGGCTGTATTCAAAACATATAAAGCTGAAGAAAAATACTGAGTTAATTCCTTCTTGGTAGCTGCTTTTATTTTTGTACTTGTTTTTTGCTCGGTCAACTTATAATTTGATTTTACAAAGCTCTGATTTGCAGCAGCAATAAATTTTGACAGGTATATCGCCATAATACGGATTACTATTATTACAGGAATTAATGATGTTGCAATGTATAATAATATATGAACAAGGCTGCCGGTGATGCTTTTATAGAAAAATAAAGAAGGGAAATATATACTTGAAAATGAGTTGAATAATGCTTCAGTATTTTGTGTTATATATTGCATTGAATTCTGTATATTCATAAAGAATTGCATATACACAACGAAAAATGCAATCGATGCTAAAATTATAAGTATATTTTTCATCCTGAATTTTCTGAGTGCAATTGTCATAATCGCAGATAAAATGCTGCCAAGCAGAGTGGGTAAAAACGGGGCAATAAAGATTGCGACAATATACCCTATTAAAGCGACTGCATTAAAAGGTGCATATACAAAATATATTATGCAGTTCGGGATCAGAATCATCAATGAAAAGATCAGATTCATAAAGTACAGTCCCATAAATTTGCAACTTAAAATACTGAAATGAGAAATAGGCATCGCTAATTGCATTTCGAGGTCTTTTGCATTGAAAAGTACACCGCTTGCCGAAAAAATTGATGTTGCAAAAATAAATACTGATGTAACAAAGAACATGATTACCGGGATAAACGGTAATAATGCCTCGGCTGAAGCTTGCTCACGGACAGTATCAAACATCAAAAATGACATCGCGAATGAGAACCCACCCATATATATCACAAGAAATATATAAAGCCCAATAAACAAATATTTCTTTTTAGTATTCTCACCGGTGAACTTTGCATTTGTTAATGCAGTTCTTATCGCATTTTTTACTAAAATGATTGCTTTGTTTTTCATATCAATCACCAATTATTCCTTAATCAGTTCAAGGAAAATATGTTCGAGCGAATTGTCTCCGATTACTTCAGATGTCGCACCTGTTCTGACTAGCTTTCCGTTTTTAATGATAGCAATTTTGTTGCATAGTTTTTCAGCTACCTCAAGAACATGAGTTGAGAAGAAAACTGCTCCGCCCTTATTGCATAGCTCATGCATTATCTCTTTAAGGGTGTAGGAAGCCTTGGGGTCCAGACCTACAAACGGCTCGTCAAGAATCAGAAGCTTTGGATCATGTGATAAAGCTGAGATTATCGCAAGCTTCTGTTTCATACCGTGTGAATACGATGAAATTGGTGATCCGAGAACAGATGTCATCTCAAAGAGGTCAGAATATTTTTTTATGTTCTCCTGCCTCTCCTTGCTGCCGATTTCATATATATCACAGATAAAATTTATAAACTTAATCCCGGTCATAGAAGGGTATAAATCAGGCGAATCGGGAATGTAAGCAAATAATTTTTTTGCAGCAATTGAATCTTTAACAATAGAAATACCATCGATCAGAATTTCGCCTTCATCAAATGGGATAACGCCTGTAATAGATTTTATTGTTGTAGTTTTACCGGCACCATTATGCCCAATAAAACCGTATATATCACCTGCTTCTATATTGAGAGATAGATTGTCTACAGCGATTTTTTTTCCGTATTTTTTTGTTAGACTCTTTATTTCAATCATAAGAATATTTCCTTTACAGTATGAAATTTAAGATTGTAATCAACAGTTAATAAGTATACAACACATTGCCTAATTTTTCAATAGTATTTTTATCTAATTTTAAGATTGCATCATTTAATTATATTTGGCATAATATAATTAAAGATGGAGTACAAAGTAATATTATGCGACGGAGGTAAAGTTTGAAAATAAATTTTCAAACTATGGTTTTGTGCCTTTTCGCCAAATATTAAGGCGAAAGTTTTGCAAGTGCAAAACACGACACAATTCCCATTCTAATAAAGAAGGAATGGTTATATTTATGAAAAGAAAACTTATTACAATAGCCAGACAATTCTGTTCAGGTGGCGATGATATTGCACAAAAGCTTGCGGAAGCATTGAATATCGATTTCTTTGATAAAGGAAAAATAAAAGAAAGAATCAAAGAACATGGGATTGACGAAGAATCCTTTGAACGCCTTGACAAACGTACAGCAAGCAGCTTCCTTTATTCGCTTGCTGTCACAAGCATGCATGGGCATATTCCTGCAAGTATCAATGATGTTGTCATAGGAGATCACTTCTTTGAAACACAATCTGAATTGATAAATAAAATTGCTTCTGAAACCGATGCAATTTTTCTTGGAAGATGTGCGGATTATATTCTCGATTCAAAGTACGAGCTGGTAAAAATATTCATATATGCTGACTTTGAAGATCGTGTAGAAGCAGCAGAGAAAGAGTTCAATATAAAAGATACACATGCAAGGACTCTTGTAAAAAAGAGTGATAAAAAAAGAGCATCATATTATAATTTCTATACCGGGAAAGTCTGGGGCAACGCAGATAATTATGACATATCAATTAACGCAGGAACTCTTGGTATAGACAGTACAGTAAAGCTTTTAAAGACATTTATCGAAATTGCAATAAGTAAGCATAAGCAATGAATTGTTATTGTTTGTCTAACCATTCTAAGAATTCATCGGTTGTATATGTGAATTCCACTGTGGCAACAGTATCTTTTTCAACAATAAATTCACTTAATCCATATTCAGTGCCATTATCAGCCCAGTCATAGGTATAACCAAGTCGTGTCCATGGATAACTACTCTCAAAATATGAATATATAATATTTGAGTTAAACCATTCTATGTAGCTTTCATCATCTGATTCGGTAAATATCGTTGTATCTATATCAGTTTTTATATCATATGAATAAGCCGGTCTTTTTATACTGTCGACAGGTACCCATATGGCTGTAAAGTAGGTATATTCTTTGTAATAGGGTAATCCGAGGAGCTGTTCGAATCTCAGCTCCCAATCTTTTACACCGGAGCTATTATTATCATACCATGCGGCAATTTCTTTATCCGTAAAAGTCCAAACTTCACCGTAACTCAGTGTTATCTGCTGTCCTTCCGGATAACTGTCGGGGTATTTATGCCAGGTTATTAACAAAACCTCATTCTCATCATTCAGGGTTGCCATATCGCTACCGGTTGTTATTTCGACAACCGGTAAAATTTCATTCGGTTCAATAGTCATTGAATCTTTAACTGCTTGTGAATATAAGTATTCAAGTGATGTATCTGCTTGATAAATTGTATAATGCCCGACAATAAGAGTTCCAAAGACTCCGAAAGCAATAAATATAACAGCAAAAAACAAAGAGAAAATTTTTTTAGTAAAAAAATTTTTCATAAAAGACACTCCAAATTATTTCATATTTTCAAAATGCATTTTAATTTTGTTGAATGATTCCGGGCTGATAACGTGTTCAATACGGCAGGCATCATTTACTGCAGTTTCTTCATCTACGCCAAGTTTTATTAAAAAACTTTTAATAAGGAGATGTCTCTCGTAGGTTTGCTCAGCAATATTTTTGCCTTTTTCAGTTAAAAAAATTAAACCATTATTACAAATGTCAATATAGCCGTTGACTTTTAAAAGATTAACAGCACGGCTAATACTTGGTTTTGAAAAACCAAGCTCATTAACTATATCAATCGAATGGACATCAGATTTTCGTTTGCTTAAAACAAGTATAGTTTCTAAATAATTTTCTGCTGATTCCTGGATTTTCACAACAACAACACCTCCTTTTGATATTATACAACAGCTTATCTTATTAATCAAGTAAATTTTGTATAATATCAACAGAATTGAAAAATACATTTGACAAATCACCAAGCATTTTATATTATATTAATATAAAATTTATTAATGAAGTGTCTGAAAATTACATTACGGGTATACACCAATAATAAATAATATTCAGCAATCATTTATATAGAATTATGGAGGTCAGAAATGTGAACTTTACATTGGCATTTTTAATTACTTTAGGTGCTGGGTTATCAACCGGAATTGGCAGTGCAATAGGGTTGCTTGCAAAAAAGACAAACACAAAATTTCTATCAGTTGCGCTTGGATTTTCAGCCGGTGTTATGATATATGTTTCAATGATAGAATTATTTCCTATAGCAAAAAATGCATTAACAGCATATTATGGGTTAAAATTGGGCTCATGGATAACAGTTGCTGCATTCTTTGCAGGAATGTTTTTTATTGGATTGATAGATAAAATTATACCGGATAAAGAGAATCCACACGAAATTCAAAAGGTCGAATCTTTGCAATGCGAAGTTTGTCTTCCGCAAAATAACAAAAACAAATTAATGCGTACCGGTGTTTTAACTGCACTTGCAATAGGAATACATAACTTTCCCGAAGGACTTGCAACCTTCTTTTCAGCAAGTCAAGAGCTTAGGTTAGCACTTCCGGTTGCAATAGCAATTGCCATACATAATATACCCGAGGGAATAGCAGTATCAGTTCCTGTGTTTTATGCAACCGGTAACAGAAAAAAAGCTTTTGTATATTCATTCCTGTCCGGACTTTCCGAACCTTTAGGTGCAATAATAGGGTATTTTATTTTGATGCCGTTCTTAAATGAGCAAGTATATGGCTTGGTTTTCGGTTTTGTCGCAGGAATTATGGTGTTCATTTCACTTGATGAATTACTTCCTTCAGCGAGAGAATATGGTGAGCATCATCTGTCAATTTACGGACTGCTTGCTGGAATGGCAGTCATGGCGGTTAGCTTATTGCTGTTTATATAAATTAATCGGGTGGATTTTATCCGCCCGATTTCTCATATTATCTCAAGTTCATCTTTTGTAAGCATTTTTGGAAATGGTGAAATGGGAAGTGTCTGATACCAATAAGCAACAGATGAAATATCGTCTTGTAATGGTAGATATCTTCCACCGCTTCTCCAGCCTAAAGCTTGTATTGTAATTTTTATATCTTCTTCGAAACGAATAGGATCTGTTATATGCCATCTGTAAAGCCCGAAGCGTTGGTTGGCAGAATAAAGTCCATCCGGTCGTATTACTGTTGGCATGCCTGAGTATGGATTTGTGAATTCGGTGTATTTACCGTTGACATCAAAATTATATGCACCACCGAAATAATCTTCGGTTCCGGTTCCGCAAATAGTGGGATACATATCATCACCGTCAAGATAGAACTTGATCTCGCCTTCACCCCACCAACCGTTGTTGTTCACGCCCCATGTCATATAGGTGCCAACATACTGACCTTTGCCTTTTATATTATCTAAGATTGTGTAGACGCTCTTATATGGCAGTGGATTAGTTCTTCTGAACTGAGCGTGAAAATATCCGATATCCTCAGGTACTTCAGTTAGAACATAATCAACCTGATAAAAAAAGTAATATGGATTTATATCAAGATTTTCAACTGTGATACGGCATTTTTTATTGAATGGCATTTCCCAATAGCAGTTTAAACCCTTGTTGGGATTTACGCAAACGGTAAGTGAACTGACTTGATAATGTGTGCTGAATGGATTGCAGAAGAAATCACCCATCGGAACTTCAACCGACGGAAGCTTGCTGTCATCCCAATATATTCTAAGAATAACATACCTTGAATTTACGGTTGTCCATATATGCTTGATTGCTCCGGACCCATCAATATCAGCAATTGTAACAGTTTGTCCTGCTTCAAGCATGAAATAAGGAGATACCTTCCATCCTTCGCCTAAATCTCTTGCACAGTTTTTACCCATGCCTTCGGTTGCCATTCCGGCTTTGCTTTTTTCGCCGGTGTAATTTTCAGCGCAAATTGATCGTGATTTTGCATCTGATAAAAGGAATAAATTTGATAAACCGGTTCCAAGTCCATTGTATCTTTCCATAAAGTATTTCATCTCTCCATTAATAAATTTGTATATTGTTTGTCAATGTATAATTGAAAAATTCATTTTATGCAAAACAAACTATCTGTTTAAGTTTTCACCGCAGTCTTTAATAATTTCAATTTATTAAAATTATTATATATACATATACTAATAATGTCAACAAATATTTGTGTTAAATATTTTTTCAAAAATATAAATAAACATATTGAATTATGGGATAATATATGTTATAATTAATAAAGATTTAATTTGATATGAAAAATGGTCAAATAATCAATGAATTATCATGAAAGGGTTATTTTTATGAAAAAAGTTTTAGAATTACTTCTTACAGCATTATTACTTTTATCATGCATGTCTTTGTTTGTCAGCGCTGCTGATTTAACAAATGTTGCACAAGGCAAGACATACACAGTTGATATTGGTGAATCAGGAACAGCAAGTTATGGTTATCCCGACGGTTACGGTGATGGACCTGCAGCAGAGCGTCAGCTTCTTACAGATGGCAATATTGCTACTGATAATGGTGATGCTGGTACCGGTGCACAACAAACATCTTTAGGTGTTTATGTAATTGATCTCGGTTCAGTTGTCGATGGTATTAAAAAGCTCAACATGGATATGTATGGTTGCGAAGGTTGGGGTGTCGGTGTTCCTATTAGTGTTGAATATGCTATATCAACAAACGGAACAGATTATACAACAGTTGGAACAGTTTTAGTCGATGGCGCAGTTGCAAAAGGTGTTGGCGATTGGGTTGGGTATGACTTCATACTTGAATTAACTGAAGCTCAGTCAGCACAGTATGTTAAAATGACTGCAAGTGCAACAAATTATATTTGGAGCACTGAAATGCAGGTATTTGCAGAGAGTGCAACTACAACTCCTGATACAGGCGACAATGTTGCAGTTCTTATAGTATTACTCGTAGTTGCAGCAGCCGGTTCAATTATTGTTACAAGCAGAAAATTTGCAAAATAATCAGATTATAAACTGATAAATAAAAAGCATTGGATTATGTAATCCAGTGCTTTTTTATTGACTATATTTTTATTTTGTGATATTATTAATTAAACAACATTTTATTATTCTGTAATTACTATGAAGGGTGGTTAAGCTTGATATAATTCTGAATGATTTATATCTTCTGCTGCTTATTATGGAACAGATGACATTTAACATTGAACTCGATGGTAATAAGGATTTTGTTATTCAAAGAACCATAGTGGTCCCATGCGATATTTTTATCGGTACTCAAATGCAATTAATATATATATATAATGGGTATGCCGATTTTTTATTATGCGGAAACAAGTTTAGATTAAATAAAAATAATTATATTGTTTTAGACAGAACCTTGCCATTTAGGATTGATGAAGCATATCAATGTGATGCTGTTGTTATCAGATTCAACGCTGAGTTTCTAAATTGTGAATACAAATCGATAAATACTTTCAGAGATTTACTAAATAATTATCCACAGGATACAGAACGGATTTATCATATAAGTTCAGAATATTGCCGCTTTTTCAACGATAATGATGGCAGAGTTGAAACCCTAATAGATAACCTTTTATCCGAATACATTATCGGAAACACAGGTTCAAAAGCAGCAGTAAAGGCTTTATTAACACTGATTATTCTTGACATTTTACGACAGCTTCAAAATAGTCGGATAATACTGAGTTCAGATATTTCATATGTTATTGAGATGATTGCAACAGATTATAATAATGATATTTTTTTAAATAAACTGGCACATGATCTTAATATGAAAAAAGAACAATTAAGCAAGAAATTTTTATCAGAATGTAATTTGAATTACATTGATTATCTTCAAATGTTGCGAATTGACAAAGCATGCACATTACTTGCTGATACAAAGATGAGTATAAGCGATATTTCAAGAGGAATAGGTTATGAAAATGTCGGATATTTTATCGGACTTTTCATAAGAATAAAAGGATTAAGACCTGCAGAATACAGATTTATATATAGTGATAGCAAAGGGAAGGGCACACCATGATATTAAATTGGTTAAGAAAATTTTTATATGGCAGATATAATAAACTTGATGCATTGAATCTTACTATGTTGGTAAGCTCATTTCTAGTCAGCTTAATAAATAGCTGGTTTATCGTCAATTCGGTTATATCTTTTATACTGTGGTTGGTTTCAACTGTACTGTGTGCATTCACTATATTACGTATTCTATCTCGTGATGTTTATAAAAGATCAAATGAGAATCAGATTTTCATCAATAAAACTGCTCCGGTATCAAGAACAGTCAAGCTAATTAAGGTTAGTTATAAAGAACGTAAAACGAATCGTATTGTTGTATGTCCGAACTGTAAAACGATGCTTAGGTTACCAAAAGGGAAGAAAAATATTCTAGTAACCTGTGTAAAATGTAAAAGTCGATTTGATGCATAAAAATGAAGAGTCCCGACCATTAGGTCGGGACTCTATTATATTGTATTTAGTGAACTATAACTTTTTCTGTATCTTTATCAAAAATATGCATTCTCGAAGTATCGATAGCTATCTGGATAGTATCACCGCTCTTAGCTTTTGAACGAGATGAAACACGAGATGTAAGTCTTACATCTTCAACAGAGAGGTAAAGATAAATTTCAGCACCCATAAGCTCGGTAACTTCAACATAAGTTGTTAGTGTAGAATCGGGGAACTGGTTAAGGAATAACGGTTCGTCATGAATTAACTCAGGACGGAGACCAGCTATAACTTCTTTTCCGATGTATGCCTGAAGTTCTTCATTTGCAGCTTTTTCTGCTGGAAGTTTCAAAGAGTTAGCACCGAATTTGAAGAATATATCTGAACCCTTCTTCTCAAGCTTACCGTTTATGAAGTTCATAGGAGGTGTTCCAATGAAGCCTGCAACGAAGAGGTTGCAAGGATTATCATAAAGTGTTTGAGGTGTATCAACCTGTTGAATGAGACCATCTTTCATAACAACAATACGGGTAGCCATTGTCATTGCTTCTACCTGATCATGTGTAACATAGATGAATGTTGTACCAAGTTTCTTATGAAGAATAGTAAGCTCGGTTCTCATTGTTGCACGAAGTTTAGCATCGAGGTTTGATAACGGCTCGTCAAGTAAGAATACTTTCGGTTCACGAACAATAGCACGACCTAACGCAACACGCTGCTTTTGACCGCCGGACAAAGCCTTTGGTCTTCTGTCAAGAAGATGAGATATATCAAGAACACGAGCTGCTTCTTCAACACGTCTCTTGATTTGTTCCTTTGGAGTTTTTCTGAGTTTAAGACCGAAAGCCATATTCTCAAAAACTGTCATATGAGGATAAAGAGCGTAGCTTTGGAAAACCATCGCAATGTCTCTGTCCTTTGGAGCGACATCATTTATAAGTTTATCACCTATGTAAAGTTCGCCTTCTGTAATTTCTTCAAGGCCGGCTAACATTCTAAGAGAAGTTGTTTTTCCACAGCCCGAAGGACCAACCAAAATGATGAATTCTTTATCTTTTATATCAAGACAAAAATCCGATACAGCAGTTACGCCACCCGGGAACCTTTTGAAGATGTGCTTAAATAATACACTTGCCATTTAAAAACCTCCTGAATATAAGGCGGCGAACAGCCACCTTTTTCTTGTCATTGTACAAACACTATAATAACAGATTTAATGATTAATTAAAAGAGGTTATTTACCCAAAATTTCGTCGCTCACTTTAGATATTTTGCATAAAACTATTGTTCGATATGTAAATATATGCCTATAGTGTTAACACCTTATTACGCTTTTTAGTAATATTTTTAGCTCATTTTCATACAATTTTCTCCATTCACCCACCTGTAACTGGGAATCCATCTCAACTCCACCGAATTTACAACGTTTTAAATAGGTTATTTTGTTATTACACGCTCCGAACATTCGTTTTATTTGATGATACTTACCTTCGGTTAATGTTATGTAGCCGGAAAGCTTGTCTTCTCCGATTTCAAGTTTTGACGGTTTTGTGGTATAGCCATCTCCGAGTGAGACACCATCGTTAAATATTTTCACCATACTGTCAGTAAGTTTCTCTGCACATTCGAAAAAGTATAATTTTTCGACATGTTTTTTAGGTGAAAGCAGCTGATGAGCTGCATCACCGTCATTCGTAAGAATGATTAGACCGACTGTATCTTTATCCAATCTACCGACGCAAAATAAATTCAGCTTTTTAAATTCGTCGCTTAACAGTTCAATAACATATGGAGAGTGAGGGTCATCAGTTGATGAAACATAACCCTCCGGTTTATTCATCATGATATATGTATACTGTTCATAAATAACCGGAACTCCGTCAAGAGTCAGGTTTTGATTTTTATTAACCTTAATATCTGCAGATTTCACTATAATACCATCAAGCGATATTCTGCCTTGTGCAGCAGCTTTTTTAACCTGTTTGCGTGACATTTTACCGCTTGACGATATGATTTTATCAATTCTTTCAATGTATTCCATTATAACTCCAAAATATCTTTAAACATAAAATAAATAAGAACGAACTCAGGGAAAATTAGAATAATAATTAATACTAAAAAAAATATTAACACTATTGTTGTAAAAAATGCAACAAAAAATTTTTTTATTGAACTCAATTCAACATTTGAGTATTTTTGCATATCTCCACCTATAATTAATATTGAATAATATCAATATTAATTATTGACAGAAATGATGAAATTTATTATTTTTGCGGATTTTCAAATCCATGAATAAATCCTTCGCCGTCAAGAGAACAAACATCACCTCCAATAACTTTATTTTTATAAATTAGCAGATTTGCAAGTACACGACCATCATATCCATAATTCTCGACTTCATATGTATATCTTGTGATTTTTTTACCTTGATACTTTTTCAGATTCAAACCTTGAGATTTTTGAATATTGTTATAAGTTTCGTAGATACTGTTAAATTCGTCAGGGATAACAACCTCAACAACCTCGGAAGGCTCAGTTTTAATTGTATAACCGAAGCTTTCAAGAAATTCAACTCTGTTTTCATTTGTTTTAATATCGTCATAATTAATAGCTACAGCAGCAACTTCTCCGGTATTATAATCGGGTATAGCAGCAACAAGTGCAATCAGAACTACAACCGATAACAAAACAACACCAAAAAATTTTATTGTTGATGCTTTCAATGTATAAACAAACATTTTCCACATATCCTTTCATACTTTTGTATTATATTGATATGCGTAAATGTATGTTATTATGAAATAAAACTAAATTTAATCGTATATATCTAAAAGTTGAGCATAAATTTCATCAAGATTATTTCTGATATCAACTTCCTCATTATACAATTCCTCAAGCTTTTTATAGTCTGAGGAATATTGTTCAATTTCACGCTTTATATCGTTAATACGGGTCTCTAAATTTTCAACTTTCTTCTCAAGAGTTTCACGCAGTTTGACTTGCTTTTTAAGATTGGATCTCTGTTGCTTTTCAGATAAATATTCATTTTTTGATTCTTTATCGGTTGCGATTTCCGACACAGATTCTATCTGCACATTGAGTCTGTAAAAAAGGTATTCATCATATGTGCCTTTGAAAAAGCAGAAACCGTCTGAAATTGAATCCCTGTCTATTTCAAGAATTCTGTTGGCAAGGCTTTTTATAAAATATCTGTCATGCGACACTGACAATATTGCTCCGTCAAATTCTGTAAGTGCTGATTCAAGAACTTCTTTTGATGAAATATCAAAATGATTTGTCGGTTCGTCAAGTATCAAGAGAGATGCTCCTTCGAGTATGAGTTTCGCTATCGATAATCTCGCGCGTTCACCACCGCTGAGCAGAGATACCTGCTTATATATATCTTCGTCTATAAAATTGAATTTTGCAAGATGCTTTCGTATATCAGTTTGACTGAAGCTGTTATGATCTGTCCAGATTTCTTCTATAACAGTGTTTTCATCATCAAGATTCTGAGTCTCCTGGTCATAAAAACCTATTTTTTGACTGTATCCAAAATAGTATTCGCCGCTATCAGAATTAGTTCTTCCAGTGAGTATTTTTAATAAGGTTGATTTCCCGCAACCATTCTTTCCAATGATGAAAAGTCTGTCATTTGTATTCATTATAAATGATATATTTGAAAATAACTGTTTATCGGGAAAGCTTTTAGACAACCTTGATACTGTTAAGACATCCTTGGAATGAATCTCCGGTTTTGAAAATTTGAAAGAAACCGTTTTTGGTGCAGCTTGCGGTTTATCAAGCTTATCCATGCGTTCAATAACTTTCATTCTGCTTTCGGCAGCAATTATATTACGCTCACGGTTCCATTTACGTTGATTTGTTATGAAATCTTCGAGCCGTTTAATTTCACGCTGCTGCAGCATGTAATGTTTTTTATAATCATCGAGAAGCTTGAGCTTTTTTTCTCTAAAGGTACTGTAATTTCCTAAGTATGATATTGCTTTTGTATTTTCAATTTCAACAGTTGTATCTGTTACTTTGTCAAGAAAATAACGATCATGTGAAATGATAAGGAAAGTCTTTTTTGATGCAGTGATAATACCCTCAAGCCATTCTATAGCATGAATATCAAGATGATTTGTCGGTTCATCAAGCATAATAATATCAGGCTCTTTCAATAACAACATAGCAAGCATTAGTCTAGTTTTTTGTCCGCCGCTTAACAATGCAGCAGACATGCAATACTGTTCCTCTGTAAAAGAAAGCTTCTGAAGATATGCTTTGACTTTAGACTTATATTCGAATCCGCCATTTTTAGCAAAAGAATCAGCAAGAGCAGAGTACTGTGGAATAACGCTACTATCACCGTTCTCCATAGTGACAGTCAGCTCCTCAAGTTTTCGCTCCATATCAACAAGCTCTTTGAAAGAAAACATGGCGGCTTCCAAAATAGTACACCCCTCTATTGCTGAATCCAGCATTTGAGAAAGGTATCCAATTGTAGAATTCGGTTTTATGTATATATTCCCTAAGGTTGGTTGAAGCTCGTTGTTTATAATTCTGAAAAGAGTTGTTTTACCGGCACCGTTAACACCAATAATACCGACCTTACTTCCGGCTTCAACCGAAAAAGAAATATCGTTTATTATATTTTTTGTTCCATAAGATAATGAAATTCCGTTGCAGCTTAAAATAGTCATATTGAATCCTGTTATTATTAAAACGGCAATTAAATAATACTTATTTATATGATGTCAAAAAGTCTATAGGTCAAAGGCTTTTTGGCATCATGAGATGAATATTTAATTGCTACATTAATAATCAAATATTTTAATCCTAATTATAATAACATAAATTTTTGTACTTGTCAAAATAACTATGAAAAAACTCCGTATTTACGGAGTTTTTTAAGTCAATAATTAAACGTTATTCGTATTCGTGTACTTCGACTCTTTTGAAGAGCAAACTTATGCACCATAATCCTGCAAGAGCAACGACAACATATATTATTCGACTAACAACTTCAGCTTGACCACCGAAAATCCATGCAATAATATCAAACTGGAAAAGTCCGATTAACCCCCAGTTCAAAGCACCAATTATTACAAGTGACAAACAAATTCTATCTAACATTATAATTACCTTCCTTTCTCAAGAAAATCAATGTTTTGTGCGGTTCTTTTCATGTTGCAGATTTTTATTTGCAAAGTTTCAATTTTAGTTTTTTGAAAAACACAAAACTTGCAATCCTAAAGATTCACTTTCAGATTGTATCCTTTCTTTCAGTTTATCCATATTATTTGTTATAAAACCGGCTTTTATACATTGACAAAATTAAAAAAAACATATATCATATGTTTACAAAATTATTATAAAAAATAAATTTCAAATATATTTTTACACAGGAAAAGAGAATTATGCGTCCAAGAAGAAAAAAACATATCAATGAACGTCTTACTGCAGTCGAAGCACTTACAATAACAAAAAATGATTATGTAGGAATCGAGATTGATAAAATATTTAAGTTAAAATTACCTTTAGATATTGAAATCGGTTGCGGTAAAGGAAGTTTTGCAATTCAACATGCAATGGTCTTTCCAGAACGTAATTATATCGCTATCGAGAAAATACAGGATGTAATTATAACAGCTTTGGAGAAATCATCCATGTATAATTATGACAATCTTCGTTTCATGATTGCCGATGCAGCGGCACTTCCGGAAATACTTCCGGTGCATTCTGTTGATATATTATATATTAATTTCTGCGATCCGTGGCCTAAAAAAAGAAATGCCAAGCGTCGCTTGACATTTCACAGTTTTCTTGAAAGATATAAAATTTTTCTCAAACCCGATGGTAAAATAATATTTAAAACAGATAATCGACCGCTTTTTGATTTTTCGATCATCGAATTTAAAACAGCAGGGTACAGACTTGAAGATATAACATATGACTTACATAACTCAGAATACAATGCAGACAATGTTATGACAGAATATGAAAAAATATTTTCTGATAAAGGCTTTACTATCAACAGGCTTATTGCATATTTATTATAGATATGAAATATTATGAAATTAGATGTTGACATATGAAAAATAATGTTATATAATGAACTCGTACTTAATGAAAGGAGCTCATTATGAGTAATTTTGAAAAATTATATACTGTTGATGATATTGCAAAAATGACGCTGCTGACAACAAGGACTATACGAACATATTTAAAAGATGGATTACTTGTTGGACGAAAAGTTGGAGGTCAATGGCGATTCACTAAAGAAGATATCAATAAATTATTTGAAAACAGTGCTGTATCAAAACAAATAAATGATTCTTATAGACAGGATATACTTGATTTTATTGATGGTGTAAACACAGATATAACAGGCGATATGCAAACATGTTCAGTCGTTGATTATTATTGTTCAGAACATGCAAAAGCACATGAATTATTTGAAAAAATCAAAACAACAGCCTTGACGATTAATTCTAACAACCGGTTTTATTACGAATATATAGAAAGTCAACAAAAAGCCAGATATACCTTTTTTGGTACTCCTTCCTTTATAATATCTGCGATGGAAGTTATAGAATTAGAATGGAATATCATATATAGGGGACATCAGTTATTTAATAAAAAAGCATTTAACTACACAAAATTTAGACCTTCATATCCAGAAGAAGTAACAGAGTTGATATTATCTTTATCAAATAGTAATAATATTAATATTGCTGATATTGGCTCCGGCACTGGGAAACTATCATCACTTTTAATAAAAAATAATACTTATGTTTTTGCAATTGAACCTAATAGTGATATGAGATCAATAGCAGAAAAAGAATTAGGTAAATATAATAATTATATCTCTTTGAATGGTTCAGCTGAGGCAACAACACTCGATTCCGATACTATTGATATAATAACAGTAGCAGAAGCATACCATTGGTTTGATAATGAGCAGACAAAACTAGAATTCAAACGGATATTGAAGAAAGATGGATTTGTAATTTTGATGTGGAATAATTTTGGCGGCAATCCATATGATGATGAGATAAGTCAAATCAATAAACGATGGTGTCCTTTATACAAAGAAAAAACAAACCGTACACCTCGTGAAAAAAGGGCAGTCGGTTTGTTTGGTAATGACAATTATAAAAAAGAAGAATATGACAATACGATAAATCAAACTATAGAAGCTTTTATTGGTGGGACCCTTTCTGCATCATATGCATTGAAAGAAGATGATGCAGATTTTAATAAATATATTGAAGATATAAAAAATATAATGAACAAGCATATTAATAATGGTTTAATCGAAACAAAAATAACGACAGTTTGCTATTATGGTAAATTATAATTATTGTTTATTTGACGATTTTCTCTCAAAATATTCTGCAACAATTAGTCTCTCGTCAAACGGGTATTTTTCGCCCTGAATTTCTTCGTAATCCTGATGCCCTTTGCCGACAATCAGAACAATATCACCCTTTGTTGCTTTTTCCAAAGCTTCAAAGATCGCACTTTTTCGATCGACGATGATTTCATATTCACCGCCGGTCGGTTCAATACCCTTAATTATATCTTCAATAATATCAATCACACTTTCCAATCTCGGATTATCCGAGGTTATAATTGATAAATCAGAGTTCTGACCCGATATCTCACCCATCGCAAATCTTCTAAGCTTAGAGCGGTTACCACCGCAGCCGAATACAGTATAAATTTTATTGTGTGAATATAAGTTAATTGTATTGTAAAGGCTTTGCATACTCAGTTCATTATGAGCATAGTCGATAATCACGGTAAAGTCTTCAGTGTCGGGTAGAATCTCCATCCTGCCTTTTACAACAGTGGTACGAAGTCCGCTCCTTATATCTTCATAAGAAGAGTTAAGTTGCCTTGTACATGCAATAGCGACCAATGCATTATAAACAGAGAATTGTCCGGGGATTGAAACTTCGATTTTATGCATTTCGAGACCGTTTTTACAATAAAAATATGTAAAGAAGTGATTTTTCTCTGTTATATATTGCGGAGTACTTCCGGTATAATCTGCTCCGTCAGACATACCAAAAGTTGTGTATGGACAGTTGCTTCCTTCGAGCATAATCTCCCAGTATTCACTGTCTCGATTAAAAACTGCAAATTCTGATTGACGGAAGAGTTGTTTTTTGCAGTTTACATAATGTTCGAAGTCGGGATGCTCATTACCACCAATATGGTCTCGTGAGAGATTTGTAAATATGCCTATATCGAATATGATTCCGTTTGTGCGATGCATCATAAAGCCTTGAGATGTAGCTTCAATTACTACGGTATCACAGCCTATTTCAAGCATTTTAGCAAAATATTTATGAATCTCGTAGGATTCGGGTGTTGAATTATCGGTTTCGATATGTGTGTTGCCATAGAATATACCAATAGTACCGATTACTCCAACTTTCTTGCCTGACTTTTCGAGTATACTTTTAATCATAAAGGATGCGCTTGTCTTACCCTTGGTTCCGGTTAATGCAACTGTTATAAGCTTCTTAGATGGAAAACCAAAAAATGCTGCTGACAGATATGCCAACGAAACTCTTGTGTTTTCAACAAAAATTGTAACAGCATCATCTGGCAGAGCAACATCTTTTTCAACAACAAATGAACGAACTCCCATTTTGTATACTTCGTTGACATAGTCATGACCGTCAAGAGTATAGCCTTTGAGACATACAAATAGGCTTTCTTTTTTAGGGGTTCTTGAGTCATACATAATATCTTGAATTTCGATATCGGGATTACCTTTAACCGAAATGGTTTTTATCTCATTCAATAACTCTATAAGCTTCATATATATTCTTCCTCTCATAATTAAAAAGATTTTCTTCGGTTACATCACCGCTGCAAACAAATTCTGAGTTCCCGCTCATATAAATATCAGACAGGTCCTCATTAAGATATATATGTATGTTGCCGCCGATTTGATTTACAGTAACGTCATTTGAACATCTCCCGGTGATAAAACCGCTTGTAACACTGACACAGCATCCTGTTCCGCAGGCGAGTGTTTCACCGCAATTACGCTCCCAAGCACGCATGAAAAGATTTTTTTTGTCGATAACTGTTGCAAAGTGAACATTTGCTTTCTTGGGGAACATTGCATGATTTTCTATTACAGAACCGTATTTTTGTAAATCGATTGTTTTTGTATCATCAATAAAGGTTGCACAGTGTGGATTTCCCATAGAAATCGCAGTAATCCTGAATTCGCGGTCATGGACATTAACAGGATAATCAATACATTTTTTCATGTTGTCGGGTAAAATGACCGGGATTTTTTCTGCATCAAAAACCGGAGCATCAAGTTTCGCTGTTATCATCTTGATCTTGTTATTTTCAACATCAAGATACAGCTTTTTGATTCCTCCGAGTGTTTCTATAGTCAGTTCTTTTTTGTTTGTATATCCCATCGAATACGCATATTTAGCGGTGCTTCTGATTGCGTTTCCGCACATTTCAGCCTCGCTGCCATCGGGATTGAATATTCGCATACGGAAATCAGCAACTTCTGATTGGCATATTAATACAAGACCATCTGAGCCGATTCCGCAATGTCTGTCAGACAAGAATCTCGCCCACCGGTCAGGATAATCAATATTCTGAGTAATTGTTTGTATGTAAATATAATCATTTGACAGAGCTTGCATTTTTGTGAATTGCATTATATGATTAAATCCTTTCAAAAGAATTATAATCTTTCAATAGCATTATATATGAGTAACTCGATTTTTGCAATATAAAAATTTTAAAATATAGCTAAAGGAAACTTTAAGAATGAATAACAACTTTTTTGCTATGATGTTCAGAATGAAATACATTAACCGCTGGGGTTTAATGCGTTCGAATATAATAGAGAATTTATCGATGCATTCTATGGAAACAGCTCTTATTGCTCATGCTCTCGCTGAAATAGGTAATAATTATTTTGACAAAAATTATAACAGTGAAAAAATTGCAATAAAAGCACTATTTCATGATGCTCCCGAAATACTGACCGGTGACCTTGCAACGCCGGTAAAGAATCATAGCCAGGCCATGAGAGATGCATATAAGATTGTTGAGAACGCAGCTCTTGATAGATTTATTGAACTTGTTCCAGAAAAAATGAGAGATTCGTATGCTGAGTTGTTTGAGCTTACTCACGACGAGAAGTTGTTGATAAAAGCTGCAGATAAACTTTGTGCATACATAAAATGTATCGAAGAAACGCAGAGCGGTAATAAAGAATTTTCATCTGCAATGGAAAGTTTGCGAAAAGCACTTGACACAATGCAGCTTGATGAGTTAAAATATTTTATCGATAATTTTCTTGATGGCTTTTACCTGCCACTTGATACATTAAGGTCTATTGACCAATAGGAAGGGACAAATAATTATGAAAATAGGACTTATTTCCGATTCTCTGCGTCTTGATTTCAAATCATCAGTAGAAAAGGCTGCATCTCTCGGGGTTACCGGCATACAAAAGTACTTAGTAAACGGTGAATTTGATCCATACAATATGACAAAAGCGAAGATTGTTGAAGTTAAGAATATTATGAATTCAACCGGTCTGGTTTTCTCAGCAATATGCGGTGATTTCGGTATTGATTTCGATAATGTCGAGCAAAAAGAATTTATAATTACAAAATCTAAAAAAATACTCGATATTGCAAAGGAACTTGATTGTAATATCGTAACCACACACATCGGTCATATTGAAGATGATGAAAGTAAACGTATGGAGCTTCTTCGTGCAACAGCTTCAGAGCTTGCGGTATATGCTGACAGCATCGGTTCATATTTTGCTGCTGAAACAGGCACGGAGAAGGCACCTGTACTTAAGAAGTTCCTTGATTCGCTCGGAGCAAAAGGTCTTCGTATTAATTATGACCCGGCAAACCTGGTTATGGTTGCTGGCGATGACCCTGTAAAGGGTGTTCACATATTGAAGGATTACATTGTTCATACACATGCTAAAGATGGTATAAAGACAGGAGATAAAACATTTCTTGAGGTGCCGCTCGGAACCGGCGGTGTGGATTTTGATGAGTATCTTAAAGCACTCAATACAATAGGTTATACAGGATATCTTACAATAGAACGCGAAGTCGGTGAAACACCTGCAGCTGATATTAAACTTGCATTTGACTTTCTTATTGAAAAGCTTACGAAATTGAATATTTCGTACGAAAAATAATTATAATTAATTCGGGAGCATTTTGCTCCCGATAACCTTATCTATATTTTGATGTAATGTTTAATAATGACGGAAAGTAATTAGGTTGAACAAAATTAAATTGAAGGGAGGGCGTATGTGTTGCAACAATTTTTTCATGCTTCTATGTATGCGAAATTGCATGCAGCATCATGCTGCTTGAAATGAATAAAGCGTTAATTTGTGATTATAACAATTTAATAATGGCAAATGCTTATTATAAAAGCGGAAAATATAGTGAAAAAGCATATTTTGATGCTTTTTTCAGACGAGTTCCGGATGGTGGAGGTTATATAATTTTTTCTGGTCTCGAGAGTATTATTGATTTTGTCAAGAAAATGAAATTTGATGAAACTGCTATAAAACAGCTCAAACAAATCGGCGATTTTGATTTTGAATTTCTGAATTATCTTCGAAAATTTAAATTTTCAGGGGATATATATGCTGTTCCCGAAGGTACACCTGTGTTTCCGAACGAGCCGGTTATTACAGTATATGCACCGATAATTGAAGCATTGTTGCTTGAAACCTATATTCTTATCTCAATAAACCACCAGTCATCTATATCAACAAAAGCAAGCAGAATTACAAGAGCAGCTGATGGAAGGCATATAATTGACTTCTCTGCAAGAAAATCTCATGGTATCCATGCAGCATACAACGGTGCAAGGGCAGCGTATATCGGAGGGTTTAACACAACAAACAATACTCTTGCCATTGTGGATTCCGGAATACCGCATACAGGTCATATGTCTCATTCCTGGGTCCAGATGTTCGATAATGAATACGAGGCGTTTAAGAAATACTGTGAATTATGCCCCGAAACTCCCGAACTTCTTGTTGACACATACAATGTACTGACAAGCGGTATTCCAAATGCCATAAAAGTAATAACAGAGTATCTTATTCCTCAAGGCAAAAATAATTATTCAATCAGACTTGATTCAGGTGATATAACATACCTATCAAAAAAGGCACGAAAGTTGCTCGACGATGCGGGATTATACGAATGTAAAATAACAGCATCAAACCAGCTTGATGAATATATCATAAGAGACATACTCTTGCAGGGCGCGAAGATTGATAACTTTATTGTCGGTGAGCATTTGACAAAAATAAACAAGGACAGCTCTATGGGAGCAGTTTATAAGCTTGTTGCGGTTGAGAAAAACAATGAGATTGTTCCAAAAATAAAGAGAAGCGAAAATGCTTCAAAAATACCTAATCCTCATTACAAAAAATTTTATCGTCTGTTCGATAACGAAAGCAGTAAAGCTATAGCGGATCTGCTTTGTGTATATGACGAAGCAATAAATCCGAATAATCCTTTGGTTATATTTGATTCAGATTTTACCTGGAAGCAGAAAACATTGGTTGATTTTACAACCGTAGATATGCAAAAGACAATATTTAAAGAAGGGAAGTGCATCTATAAAACACCTGATGCATCTGAAATCCGTGAATATTGCAAGGAACAAACAGAATTGTTGTGGGATGAGGTCAAAAGATTTGAAAATCCTCATAATTATTATATAGATTTATCGAGAAGATTATGGAACATTAAAAATGCATTGTTAAAAATGTAAAAATATCAAGTTACATTTTAATAAATTGTAAAATATTCAAAATTCAAAAAATAGTGTAACAAAATGTCGTTATTTCAGGTATTATAGGTATAAATACTTATTGAAAATAATGTAAATCAACTGAATATACACTAATGACAGGATTTTGATTATGAAAATTAATGAAGCTACACGTTTGAAAATTACAATTATATTAATTTGTGTAATAACAATTATGTTAACTTTGCTTTATAGAGCTGTATTCGGAGCAGATTACATTAAAACAGTTATTGAACACATATTGAGATTGAGATGATAGAAGCCCACCTTCCGGTGGGCTTCTATCATCTAATAAAATATAATTACATAAATTATCGAGACAATATTATAAGGTCTTCTCCTGATAGGGTCATATTTTTCGTAGTAGCTATTTGATTTCCGGATGTTGAATTACGGGTATAATCAAGAACAAACAATTTATCATTCAGCAGGTTGACATAAAATCCCCATGAATAACCTTCATACACCTGTAAATCATTATTACCGTTGAAGTCAACTGAATGAATCCAGTATTTGTATGCATATAAATCATAATCAAAATTCAGATCATATTCGGTATAATAAATATGGTCCTTATATGAGTTTATCGATCCGATTGTATTACCTCCGGCAGCTCTGATTTCTTTAATATCACTACCGTCGATATTCATTGTTTTTATATTGCCACTTGAATTACCATAAATAATTTTGCCATTACCAATGATGAACTTATCAATTGTTTCAGTTGAAACAACAGCAGTATTTGTACCGTCAGGATTTGCTTTATATAAAGTTTGCGAATTGATAATATAATATAATGTATCATTAAAAATAATAAAATAAGATATATTGCCGGAAACTATCACAGTTTCATTTGAACCGTCAAGTTCGCATCGATAAATGTAGGATTCCGTCGAATTCACCGAAGATTTTCTGATATAATATAACCATTGGTTATAAATATTCATCCCGTAGCAATAACCTGTATTTAATGACTGAAGCTCGGAACCGTCTGTTCTCATCCTAAATAGATTATATGTTCCATCAATTAATTGGCCTTGATTTCCGGAAAAATACAACCAACTGTCCTTTACAACAAGCGACCACCCGAATCCGTCAAATATAGGAGTGCAGGTTACACCATTACCGGATGTTTTGTAAATATGAGTGTATTGGTTTTCATCAAATGTTGAATAATATTGATTCTGTCCGTCATCAAAGTAATATTGACCGCTCATAATATTACCGAGGTCATCAGTGTTGACACCCTTTGAAACTATTGACGATTTTATAATAATATTTCCATCTGATACATTACTGTTATCGTCAGTATTTTGCAATATATTTACAGTGAGAAAATAATCTCCGCCAATTAATATTACAGTTAAGGCTAATGAAACAACTGATATAGCTCCATTCTTTTTGGTAAACATAGTAATTAAAGCAGAGAAAATTAATATTATAATTAAAGCAATAATCCATGTGATAGTTTTAACATTAAAAAAATAGAATAATCCGGCTGTGATCAAAGCAATAATCAGCATTCCTATTAGACCGATAATAAACATGTTATTCTTTTTTTGTGGTAAAATATAGTTTTGTTGGTTTGGTACTTGCTGTTGATAAATTTGTTGTGGAGGTAGTTGATCTTTTTGATTGATTTTACTAAAATCAGGATTTAAATTTCCGCAAAATAGGCAGTATTTTATATCATCCTCGATTCTCTTTCCGCACGATGGGCAAAACATAATAATGCTCCTTTCGAAAAATATTAATAAAATAAGTAATATAATATTATAATATATTTATATTACATTAATATTCTATCATCAGTAATCATAATTGTCAATCAAAATTTATACAAAACCTCCGGATGCAAGAATTTGCATCCGGAGGTTTAATCTTTTTATTATATTTTATATTGTGTAAACCTCAGTCTTAAGTACACCTATATATGGTAAGTTTCTGTAATCCTCGTTGTAATCTAGACCATAACCGACAACAAATTCATCAGGTATAGAAAACCCGCGGTATTTTAAATTTACATTTGCTTTTCTTCTGGAAGGTTTATCGAGCAGTGTACAAATTTCGATACTTTTTGGATTGCGTGTATTAAGAACTTCAGTAAGATAGCTGAGTGTGACGCCGCTGTCAAGGATATCTTCTATTATAAGAACATCAATATTTTCAATTGGTGATCGTAAATCCATTAAAATTCTAACTTGACCGGAACTCTTTGTTGATGCACCGTATGATGATACACACATAAAGTCAATTTTTACATTCATATTAATAGCACGCATTAAATCAGACATAAATACCATTGAACCTTTTAGCACACCGACAAGAAGAAGATCTTTTCCTTTGTAATCCTCGTTAATTCTTTTTCCCAGTTCATTGACTTTATTTTTTATATCTTCCTCCGAAATAAGTATTGCATCTATATTATTATTCATTTCCATAAATTTGCCTCCTAAACCATACAAATATAGGTGTAGTATAACATAAAGAGAAAAAGTTATCAATATAATTTCTTAAGTTATTTCTTATAGCTTTGTATGAATTATCGATTAAATCACAAAAATAAATTATTTATATGTTTAAAATGCTAAAATATAAAAATTTAATAAATTTCCTTGCAAATTGACCGTTTTAGTGTATAATATATTTATAATGGGTTGTAATGGGGATTTTTATTGCTTTAAAAATTACTATTCGAATTACTCATACGAATTGGAGGTTAAATATATGATCAATGAAAAAAACAGTGCAATCAATAAATTGAACGCTCTGTTTGATCAAGGTACTTTTGCCGAACTCAACGAATTAATAGTCAGACCTGGCAGCGATGAGCTTGAAGGTGTAGTTTGTGGCTATGGTGCAGTTGAAGGCAGATTGGTTTATGCTTTTGCTAATGATTTTTCTCGTTTAAAGGGTGCTGTAGACAGTACACATATCAGAAAAATTTTGAATCTGTATGAATTAGCGGAAAAAAACGGCTCTCCTATCGTTGCGGTCCTGAATAGCGCAGGTGCTTCTGTCCTTGAAGGTATTAGTCTACTTGATTCATATGGGAAATTATTTACAGCAGCATCAAGATTATCGGGTTTAGTCCCTCAGATTTCTATTATTGAGGGTGTATGTAGCGGATCTCTTGCGATATTTGCATCATGTGCTGATTTTATTATAACTGCTGGAAAAAATTCAACTCTTTCTTATGCTCCTTTATCAGTATTAAAAGAAAATGGTTCTGTTGATAAAGAAAACGATTTTGCAGCGGGTAAGGGTTCAGCAACAATAAAATGTGCTGATATTGAAAGTGCTTTTATATCAGCGAAGAAATTGTTAAATATTATACCGTCAAATTATGAAGAACAGATTGAACTTGCCTGCGAAGATATAAACCGTACAGCATTAATCAATGAGACAAGCTCTGTCAATGAAATCGTCGCACAAATATCAGACGCAGAAAATACAGTTGAGCTATATTCAGAATATGGCAAGGACGTATATACGGTACTTGCTACAATAAATGGAAGACCAACTGGGATTATCGCACCAAATGCAGCATTAACAGCAAGCGGTCTTGATAAAGCTTCGAGACTGGTCAAGTTCTGTGATGCATTCTCGATTCAAATTTTATTGATTGTCAACAGTGAAGGTTTTGATACAGCAAGTGAAGTAAATGGTGCCGATATTGCTCGTGTAGCTGGAATCTTTGCTTCTGAAATTGCACTTGCGTCAGTTCCGGTTGTAACTCTCGTCAGCGGAAAGGCTTACGGTGCGGTATTCACATTATTTGCATCAAAATCTGCAGCAGCTGATCTTGTATATGCATTACCATATGCAACTATCAGTGTAATGCCAACTGAAAGTGCAGTTGAATTTCTCATGAATGATAAGTTGGCAGCTTCTAAAGAACCGGTAAAGACAAGAGAAGAACTTGTTAATCAGTGGAATAAAAATAACGCAAATCCTATTGCTGCAGCAAAGCTCGGATTGATTGATAATGTTATTAATCCTGAAGAGACAACAAAAATAGTTGCTTCTGCTTTTGAGATGATGAGTAATAAAAGGGTTGTTCTTATACCAAAAAAACGCAGTGGTAAATAAGGAGGTTCTAATATGACAAGTGTAGCAGAAAACAGTCTTGTAGAAATGATAAATAATTCACCACTCGGACCAAAGCTTTTAAATGGTTTCATGATAGCAATATCGGGTATTCTTGTTGTGTTCACGATTCTTATCATTATAATGGCAATAACTTCTCTTTTGAAATTTTTGTTTTATAAAAATAATAAACCGGCAGCAGCAAAGGTTGAATTACTAAAACAAGATGCAGCAGCAAACGAATCTAAGGTTGAAGAGGCAGTTAATGCTGACGAGAACGTATTAATAGCAGTTATAACAGCTGCGATTCAAGCTTCAAGAGACGATGGAGCAAAACATATTACTGAACATGGGTTCAGAGTTGTGTCTTTCAAACGTGCTAATAAAGCATGGAAAAAATCAAATTAGTATAAGGAGTTAATAAAATGAAAAAATATATTATCACAGTAAATGGTATAGCATATGAAGTAGAAGTTGAAGAAGTCGGCAATGAAGCCGCTGTAGCTACTCCAACAGCACCTGCAGTTACCGCTGCACCCAAGGCACCGGCAGCTCCTGCAGCCTCTGCAGCCCCTAAGGTTGTTTCCAAAACAGTCGCTCCTACATATGGAACAAAAATTAACGCTCCACTTCCGGGCACTATCCTTAAGATTCCTGTTACAAGTGGTCAGACAGTTAAAGCAGGAGACATTCTCTGTATACTTGAAGCAATGAAGATGGAAAATGAAATATTAGCTCCTGTTGGTGGCAAAGTCAGCATTCAGGCAAGTCAGGGTGCTACTGTAAATAGTGGAGATTTATTGTTTGTTATCGAATAAGAGGTGTTTGTCAATTTTAAAATGTAAGGGCGTGTTTATATGAATATGTTTTTTGATATAGTTAAAGGTATTTTCAGCGAAAGCGGATTTGCTGAATTATTTAAAGATACCACTTTACTTTGGCAAACACTCGTTATGTATTTAATAGTCGGCATACTGTTTTATCTTGCTGTTGTAAAGAAATTCGAACCGCTTTTGTTGTTACCCATAGCTTTTGGTGTTCTTTTAGCGAACCTCCCTATTTCCGGATTATTCAACATGAATTTATTCCTTGGCAATGATTTTAGTGTAGTCAAGGTTTTTCAAGAGGGCGGTCTTGTTGACTTATTATATCTTGGAGTTAAGTTGGGAATTTATCCTTCATTGATATTCCTCGGTGTTGGAGCTATGACAGATTTCGCACCGCTTATTGCTAACCCGAAAAGTTTACTTCTTGGTGCATCTGCGCAGCTTGGTGTTTTCACAGCGTTCTTATTAGCTCTTGTTTTAGGATTTTCTGTAGCTGAAGCTGCTGCAATAGGTATTATTGGCGGTGCTGACGGTCCTACAGCAATCCTTGTAACAAAGGAACTTGCTCCTCATTTGCTTGGTGCAATAGCAATTGCCGCATATCTTTATATGGCACTGATACCGGTTATTCAACCGCCAATAATGAAGTTATTAACAACAAAAAAAGAACGTAAGATTGTCATGGAACAGCTTCGTCCGGTTTCTAAAATAGAGCTTGTTGTATTTCCAATCTTAGTTGCTTTAGTTATTATACTTATCATTCCTGATACAGCTCCGCTTATCGGGATGTTGATGCTTGGTAACCTTCTTAGAGTATCAGGTGTTGTTGAGAGACTTTCAAAGACAGCACAAAATGAATTAATTAATATCGTTACAATATTCCTTGGTATATCTGTCGGTTCGACAGCAAGTGCTGCAAACTTTATGAAGCTTGATACACTTTTAATAATCGGTCTTGGAGTACTGGCATTTGGGTTTTCAACAGTCGGCGGTGTTCTTTTTGGAAAAGTTATGTGTGCTGTTACAAAGGGGAAAATTAATCCTCTTATCGGTTCAGCAGGTGTTTCAGCCGTGCCGATGGCAGCTCGTGTATCTCAGAAGGTTGGACAGGAATACAATCCAGCGAACTTCCTATTGATGCATGCAATGGGCCCGAATGTTGCAGGAGTTATCGGTTCAGCAGTTGCAGCCGGAGTTTTCCTGTATTTATTCAAGTAAAATGAAAGGCGGTTTATATAGATGAGAAAAGTTGGTATTACAGAAACAGTTCTTCGTGACTCTCACCAGTCATTGGCTGCGACAAGAATGACAACCGAAGAAATGCTTCCGATTCTTGAAGTTATGGATAAAATTGGTTATCATTCATTGGAGGCATGGGGCGGTGCTACTTTTGATTCATGTCTTAGATTCCTCAACGAGGATCCATGGGACAGACTCAGAAAAATAAGAGATAAAGTTAAAAACACAAAGTTGCAGATGCTTTTCAGAGGTCAAAATATCCTCGGCTACCGTCATTATGCAGATGATGTTGTTGAATATTTCGTTCAAAAATCAATTGCAAACGGTATAGATATTATCAGAATATTCGATGCCTTGAATGATCCGAGAAACCTTGAGACAGCTATTAACGCAACAAAGAAAGAAAAAGGTCATGTTCAGGCAGCCTTCAGTTATACAACAAGTCCTGTTCACACCAATGAATTTTTTGCTGATTTCTCAAAGACTCTCGAGGACATGGGTGCAGATTCAATCTGTATCAAAGATATGGCTGGTCTTTTAAAGCCATATGATGCTTATGATCTTGTAAAGGCAATAAAAGAAAAAGTAAAACTTCCTGTTCAGCTTCATACGCATTACACTTCAGGTCTTGCCTCCATGACATTGCTAAAAGCAATTGAAGCAGGTATTGATGTTGTAGATACAGCCATTTCACCGATGGCTATGGGTACTTCACAGCCACCCACGGAATCAATGGTTGCAGCTCTTGCAGGAACAGAATATGACACAGGACTTGATCTCAAAATGCTTGATAAAGTGTCTGTTTACTTCAATAAAATTCGTAATGAGCTTGTTGCAAAAGGTGTACTTGACCTAGATATATTCAAGGTCGATGTTAACGCGCTTCTTTATCAAGTGCCGGGTGGAATGCTTTCAAATCTTATTTCGCAACTTAAGCAGAGTGGTAACTCCGATAAGCTTCTTGAAGTTCTTGAGGAAGTTCCCCGTGTCAGAAAAGATGCAGGATACCCTCCACTTGTTACTCCTTCATCACAAATCGTTGGCACTCAGGCTGTTCTTAATGTAACATTGGGTGAGCGCTACAAGATGGTTACAAAAGAATTCAAAGGAATTGTCAGAGGCGAATACGGTAAGACACCGGTTCCGATTTCTGAAGAGTTTATCCAGAAAATCATTCCCGGTGAAACACCTATTAAAGGCAGACCTGCTGACGCTATTATGCCTGAACTTGATACACTTAGAGCCAAAATCTCCGAGTATATTATACAGGACGAGGATGTTCTTTCTTATGCATTATTTGATCAGGTTGCAATTAAATTCTTCGAAAAGAGAAGAGCAGCTATGTATAAGCTCGATGCAGACAATGCAGATTTTAAAAATAAGATTCATTCCGTGTAATTTATAAATAAATTTTCACCCTGAACACAATTGTTCAGGGTGAATTTCTATAATAAAAACGGTTGCATTTGTAAACCTTGTAAAGCAAAATATAAGGCATCAGGCAAGAGATTAAAATCACAGATTACTGATGTTGCTTTTTTCATAGCGTCATCCTGTTTTATCGGTACAAAAAAAACATGCTTTTTTTCATATAATGCCGCTATGTTTTTAAAATTTGCAGAAAGTGCATCATTTGTTGCAAGAGCAAGTAAAACAGGTTTTCTGTTACGCAGATGAGCTTTTACAGCCATTGTTATAGTGCTGTCAGTTATTCCGTTAGCAAGTTTAGCAAGAGTATTTCCGGTACAGGGGGAAACAATTACACAGTCAACAGCTTTTTTTGAGCTTAGCTCTTCAGCATCAACAATTGTTCTAATTGCTTTTTTTCCACATATATTTTCTGTATTCTTTATTAAATCATCATGTAATCCAAACCGTGTGTCAAGACTTGCCGCATTTTCTGACAATACCGGGAGTATGTCATATCCTAATTCCTTTAGATTCTTTAATTGTTCTATTGCATTAGCATGATTACAAAACGAACCGCATATTGCATACGCAAGCATTTATTTAACTATCCCTCCTTTGAGTTAACAATCCGAATATACTTTTCTTTATTATTTTTCCGGCGGTTATTGGTGCAACCTTGCCAGGCAGCGATAACGCCCAGTTTACTGTTAAACCAAGTCTTTTCGCAGAATCAAAATCAATACCTCCGGGTTTCGATGCAAGATCAATTATCGCAGTATTTTTACCAACCTTCTCGAGCACTTCATAAGTGAATAGTTTTTCCGGTACAGTATTAAAAATTATATCATACTTTCCAATGCCATTCGTTAGTGATGAAAAATTTGCTGTTTTATATCCATAAACATTGCAATATGCGAAATCACTTCTTTTCCTTGCCATTACCGTAACATTTGCACCAAGTCCGAGAAGATCATGCGCAAGAGCTTTTGCAACTCGACCAAATCCGACTACAAGACAATCAGAGTTATGCAAAGTTATTGGCAATAAATCCATAGCGATGCCGATAGCACCTTCTGCTGTAGGAATCGCATTAAGAATTTGAAGCTCTTCATCTTCAAAATAATCAACTATTTCATTTGAACATATGTCAGAGAGACCCTTTGTTAAACCTCCAATTAATATTTGTTTATCAAGTAGTGATATAATATCAGCTAAATATATAATTTTATCATACATAGGCGAAAAAATTGTAATTTTATCTATTGAATAGGGTAATGGGAGTAAAATTGCAAATGATCCTCTGATTGCGCCGTCAAGATCAGTACAACGCGTAGATGCACCAATATTGGTAGAATTATTTCCAAAAATAGCAACTTCGAAACCCTCTTCCGAAAGCAGTGATGCAACAACAGCCTGCCGTGTATCTCCACCAATAACTGCTATTTTACTGTGATATTCCATGTAATCATTCCTCCATAATTATAAATATCGATAATACATTTTATGATAAAAAATGATAGTTGACACATATAACAACAGAGCTGCTATAACTTTTCAATTATGACAGCTCTGTAGGTTAATAAACAATATTAAATTAAACTCTTCGCGGTATTACAATTAAATTATTATCAGTAATTTTATCTCCATCAAATCGATTAGGATTTTTTGTTTTCAAATATTCGGGTGCAATTCCGTATTTTTTTGCTATAGTCCATAAATCATCATTTAATTCCGAATAATATATCAAGAGAACAGGTGCATTCGATTCAACTGGTATATCTGTAAACTCGCAGCTTTCAACTGCATATCTGCTTTCATTTATACTTTTTAAATATTCAGCAGAAGAGATGATTTTTAATGCAATATTAGAATTACCGACAGCAGTAGCAAAGATTTCAATAGGTTTTATTTGAATATCTGTGATATCTATGGCAGGTAATCGTTCAGAAAAGTCTACCATAATATCGAACAAATCAATACCATTATTGGTTTCTCCAAGTATTGACACAACAGCTGTACCATTAAATATTGTTTCTTTATCCGCAATCTCGCTTTTTGTAATATTCAAAGTTGCAGATGTTTCATATATTTTTGAAAATTCGGTTTCAGAAGTTTCTAAAAGTTTCTCTATGGTAAACATTTTTTTCTCTGTATCAATTAACTTATTAAATTGCAAATCTGCTTGCTTTTGTATATTTGATGAGTTTGGTGAAAAAACATCGCTTGCTATTGTAATGATCTCTGGATTATAGCAATGTACAGATGCCTTAACGCAAAGTTTGATATTTATTGTTTTATTTTCACCATATGCATCGATCCCAACATCGGTTGTAACAGATGCAGGTATTATATCAATACTGCAGATACTGTCGCTGCTAATTTCACTGTCTTCAATAATAAATGTAAGGGGAATATTTCTTGTGACACAGAAAATTTCAGAAGATTTTTCATCACTTATACAAAGCATTTTGATATTAGCAGATGCTTTTATATTTATATATCCGTCACCAGTAGAATATTCACTTGGCGATATATAAATATTTTTTGATATAATTTCGTTGATAGGCTTGAAACTATCACCGATATCATATTTATCAGTGAAGCAAAATTCACGTTCGATAATCGGTATTTTTGTGAAACATTTGATTGTATCTGTTTTAAAGAAGCAACCTTCGGATTTTTCATCAATAATACTATATTGCTTTAAATTATTTATAGTATATGAGATATCAAATTTACTCTTAAGAATAAATTTTCTCGGATTCAACATTTTACATGATAATCCAGCACAAGTAATCAACGGCGACACAATGCTGTTTTTTGTTGCATCAGTGATTTCTGACTGAATTGAGAAGCTGTCTTCATATTCTGTATATTTTAAACTATCCATATAATCAGATACATAAAGAAAGCAATAAATTATTTTACCTAGTATCTCTATCTTGCCATCGTTCACTATAACTGACTCTGGTATTGCTTTTGCATCAACCTTAACCGGACGATTTATATTTGGAAGAAATTCCGGAAGAGATGCATCATATTCAAATTCCTTTTGAGTATTTCTTACATAGGTAACATTCGGCAACAATATATTTTTTCTTGAACATTTCATATGAAAATCACCTTTCAAAACAAGTTTTCAATTAAATATATTACAGTATTAAAAAAAATATACCCTTGATTTTAAATCAATGATATATTCTTCTCAATATGTAATAAAAAAATTAACTTTTTGTCAATCAGCTTTACTTTTTATGCTTACCAAACAAAACCGCGATGATTGATCTGAGAAATTTAGGTGGTTTAATAACCATAATCTTCATATGTATCATGACCTTTCTATCTAATATTTACATATCATAAATCCTGCTGTTATTATTATTGCAGCTTCAATAACAACCAAAACACATAACGGAAGAAAAGATGCAATAAATATACCGCTTCCGAAAGCAAGCATCCAGCAACCGATTGTTCTACCTCTGATTCCACATCTCAAAATACTCGCCTCCTCGTATACAGTCACTCATAGTATAGAATATGAAAAAAATTATAAAATGTCACTTAATACGAATAAATTTCTTGACAAATTAATATAGCAGTAGTATAATAATTCGTAGCAGAGTAAGGATAAACGCGTTAAGTGTGGTCTGAACGGGGAGTTGTCAGACTGACGAAAATCAATTAACAATATCGTTGATTGTTTGCGGTGTATATCCTGCATCCCGCTGCTGCATAATTATATTGTTAATTTATGTAAGCGTCTCTTTATAACTATGTAGCATTGGTATCTTATTTTGTCTGAACAGACAAATAATGCAGAATGATTTTAGTTATAAGGGGGTATTTTTTTGCGCACGAAATATAGTGAAATATTAAAGAAAATTACTATCTCGGCACTCTTTCTCGCATTTGCTCTTGTTATTAAAACACTGTTTTCATTCTATATTCCAATTTTCGGAGCAAACGGAATGAGAGTAAGCTTTGATAGAATTTTTACTGTTTTCCCTGCAATATTATTTGGTCCGATTTACGGAGCAATTGTCGGAGGTCTCTCGGATTTTCTTGGATGGGTTTTTAAACCGCAAGGTGCTTATATCCCGTGGCTTACATTGACGGCAATGCTTGGAGGTTTTCTGCAAGGCTTGATATGGAAACTAATAAGGAAAAAGAAAAACGAACCTTTGAAAATTGTAGTAGTTCTAATTTTTGCAATTGTAGGTATTTTGGGTATTATCAATCATCTGGCATTAAATAGTGATAAATTAATTCAAGGTTTCTATGCAATCCAATCAACAACGGTAACTAAGGATGTTGCAACACAGATGTTGGGAAAAGGTGAGCTTTCACCAATCTCATCTCTTGTGGTAAGTCTTGCTCAATATACATCTGCTGAAGCATATCAAGCAAAACTGGCATTGTATTGTAATATGCTCACCATTGGATTAGAAGCTTTATCATTGATCTGTTTAGTAATTCTGGTGCTTGATAAATTGATAAAAGACACGGGAAAAATTAAAAAATCAGGGTATTTTCTCAAATTTATTGTTACAATGATAATAACAGGCATTACTATCACAACATTAAATACACAGATATTGAAAATTTATTTGCCTGCTTTGGCTGATAGAGCATTTGTACTTTTCTGGATTCCGAGACTGATTGAAGAAATAATTAGCTGTTCTATACAAGCATATATCGTATCGCTATTATTTACAGTATACATCAACAGAATAGCTCCAAAAGAAATTTAAATCAAGGGATGATATAATGAATTATGAGCAAGCATTAAAATATATACATGGTATATCGTGGCGTGGGAGTCGACTGGGACTTAGCAGAACAATCGAACTACTTGAATACATGAATAATCCTCAGAACAAATTGAAGTTTATTCATATAGCAGGAACCAATGGTAAAGGTTCTGTATCGGCAATGCTTGCATCAGTCTTAAAAGAAGCTGGTTATAAAACCGGACTGTATACCTCCCCGTATATAGTCCGGTTTAACGAACGTATGCAGATTGACGGAGTAAATATTAGCGATGATGAACTTGCGGAAATTACTGAATATGTATCCCAATATGCAGATAAAATGCTTGATCCACCAACAGAATTTGAATTAATTACAGCAGTAGCATTTGAATATTTCAAAAGAAATGATTGCGATATTGTTGTTCTTGAAACAGGAATGGGCGGTGAGCTTGATTCAACAAATGTAATATCAACTCCTGAAATTGCTGTTATAACAACAATTGGTTATGACCATACCAGAGAACTCGGAAGTACTATGGAATTGATTGCAAAAGCAAAAGCTGGAATTATCAAGAAGAACAGTAACGTTGTTTTTTACGGAGAGAATAATGACGCATTAAAAGTGATACAGAAAAAATGCAATGCTAGAAATGCTACACTAAAAGTTCCTGATTTTAATAAAATAAAATTAATCAGTCATACCATTGAAAAATTACTCTTTGATTTCGAACAATATAAAAATGTAGAGATTTCGCTTGTAGGCGAATATCAGCTGAAAAATGCAGCTCTTGTTATAAAAATAGTCAACGAACTTCAAAACAAGGGTTGGAAAATTGACGAATCAGCTGTGTACAGGGGTATGTTTTTTGCGAAGTGGCCTGCAAGATTTGAAGTATTATTAAAGAGCCCATTATTTATTTTTGATGGTGGTCATAATCCTCAAGGCATCGAATCAACAATCCAAAGCTTTCAGTTGCATTTTCCTAATAAGAAAGCCATTTTTCTGATAGGTATTATGGCAGATAAAAATATAGAAAACATGCTTGAATTAATAGTTCCATATGCAAAAGAAATTATAACCGTTACTCCTGATAATCCGAGATCATTACCTGCAGATAAATTAAAAGAACGTATTATGAAGTATGATATTACAGTAAATGATGCGTTATCAGTTGCTGATGGTGTAAAAAACGTAATAGTGAATTCAAAAAATGATGATGTTATATTAGCTATCGGTTCACTGTATATGTATAGAGAAGTGAGCGAAGCAATAAAAAATGAAAAATGAAATTATTCGGGAATGTTTTCGACAAAAAACGAAAAAACTTAGAAAAATCCTCTTGACAATAAAGGGGTGATGTGTTATTATAATAAAGCTGTCCGCAAGAAGGGCGG
>MGOY01000006.1 GCA_001797275.1 Clostridiales bacterium GWF2_38_85
TGCGTACCCTCAGCGACTGCATACTTCAAATTCGCGATTTGATCGGTAGTTTCCCACATCCTGTGCATAACTACCGACTATTTTATGGAAGCTTCCTGCATAAAAGAAGCCGCAGCTCACGTTCTTTCATAAATCGTTTTGCTACAGCGCCTTGTACAAATTCTATTTAGAAACAGTATTATATGTCTATATATTTATACTTCAGATTTCCAAAGCCTATGAAGGTTGCAATATGCAAATGCTGCGACAGCTCTGTCATCAGCAAGTGAGAAGGTTGCTTTTGGAGCATCGCCGGGGTTAAGCTTCTTACGCTGACCGCCACCTTCAGTCTGAAGATAAATCCATTCGATAAAGTGTGTATCTATCATCGGGTGCGAAACAGAACCGATTTCAACTGTGACTGTATTTCCGTCGACGGTAATTATAGGTACATGCTTCTCTTTGCTTGCGTCAACTGTATTTACTGTGAGTTCGGTCATCTCTTCACCGCAGCATACTATCGGTACTCCTGAATCAAAAATCATACCAACCAGATTGCCGCAATGCTTACAAATAAAAAATTTCTGTTCCATAAAAATAACCTTCTTTCTGTTACTTTATAATTTTTGTCCGAATCATTTGTGAATATTTTATAGTAATTACTATTTTTATTCTGTAATTCAGTTACAAAACTAAAATAGTTTGATGCCAGATTTTTAAATTTTTTTATAATTGGTGACTTGCTCACGGTATTGTGTTATAACTAGTGTATAATATAAACATGATAAATAATATATTTTCGAAAGGAATTAATAGTATGGCATTACAAATTACAAAAGATAATTTTCAAAAAGAAGTTATGGGATCGGATAAACCGGTACTCATCGATTTTTGGGCAACCTGGTGCGGTCCTTGCAGAATGATTGCTCCAACAATTGAAGAGCTTGCAAATGAAGTTACTACTGCAAAAATCGGCAAAATCAATGTTGACGAGGAACCTGAGCTTGCAAGCGCATTCAAGGTCATGAGCATCCCGACAGTCGTCGTTATAAAGAACGGCAAGGTTGTCAGCACTGCAGTCGGTGTCAAAACCAAAGCAGCATTGTTGAAAATGTTAGAAGCATAAAGTCGAAATACGGTTAGCAGGGAACGGCCTGAGCAATGTAATGTTGCGATTGAGTCGTTCCTTTTTTTATTTTACTATGTCAGGCTTCTTAACTTTTTCTTATCTATAACCTTTATGCTGCCTCTCGACAGCTCCACAATACGATCATCCGCAAAGCACTTCAGCATTCTGGTTACAACCTCGCGTGCACTTCCCATATATTTTGCGATCTGCTCATGTGTCAGCTTTATTGTATCATCTTCGGATTTTGACAGCTCGTCGGTCAGGAAGGTTGCAAGCCGCTTGTCGAAGCTCATAAACAGAATCTGTTGCATTGCCCACATTACATCCGAAAACCTGTCGGTTGCTGTCTTGTATACAAAGCATTCGACATAGATATTATTTTGCGTCATTTTTGTAAACATAGAGACCGAAATGGCAACGATCTCACATTCCTCGTCAGCTTCAATATGAACATCAAAGGTTATACTTCTGATTATACATGACGCAGAAAGAATACAGACATCACCCTTATACAGCCTATATAGTGTTATATCTCTTCCTTCTTCGGACAGTATATAGGTTCTGAGTACTCCGCTTTTTACTAAAATTACACCGACACAGTCATTCTCTCCGTTTTGAATGATTGTGCCTTTTTGATATTTAATTAACGATGAGTTATTATTAAAAAGGTCCTTTTCGCTTTGCGACAGCTTATCCCAGAACTCAAAATGTTCTGCAAAAACCGATGTAAAATCTTCTGCGTGTGCTGACATCTTTTCCTCCCGGATTTGTTGTTATTTTTTTAACCTTCTTACGAACTTAACTGCTTCGGTACCGGCCTTTGCACCTTCGTAAACAGCTTTTGCTACTTGAAGCATTCCGCCTGTACAATCGCCTGCTGCAAAAAGGCCGGATATATTTGTTGACATGCTTTCATCAACAAGTATTTTGTTGTTTTCGGTTTCTGCTCCGATTTTTCTTGCAAGATCAGCAGAGCCGGCAACACCGTAAGCAATGAATACTCCGTCAACTGCAAGAGTTTCACCGTTTTCGAATCTAACGGTCGTCAGCTTATCGTCACCCTCAAAAGCAGCAATTTTATTTGTATTTACATTATACTCATCCGGAACTTCTGCAATGAGAGTTTCGCTGTTTGTCAAAAATGTCACAGAATTTGCGACAGGTGAAAGCTCATTCGCTTCATGAAGTGCATAATCTGTGTAGCCGAGAACGGCAACATCTTTTTTACGGTAGAAGAAAGCATCACAAACAGCACAATAGCTGATACCTTTGCCCTCAAATTCAGTGATCCCCTTTATTCTTGGTGCAGAACGCTGCGAACCGGTTGCTATAATAACGCTGTCGGCTGCATATCCGTCCTTGTTAGTCTGGACAACAAATTTTTCACCATAATACAAAATTCCGACAACCTGTTCCTCTACATACTTAGCACCAACACTCATTGCCTGATTGATGCCTATTATTGCAAGATCCTTACCGGTAACAGGCTGTGAAAGACCGTAATAATTTTCGATTTTTTCAGCTTTATTCAACGAACCCAAATCTCTTCCGATTATTGTTGTTACTACTCCTGCACGTGCTGTATATAATGCAGCGGAAATACCTGCCGGTCCGTTTCCTATTATAATTACATCAGACATAAATATATATTCCTCCTTGGAAATTTTTATTACTCTTAAATTCATTTTAGCATAGATATTTTAATTTTTCCACTCTTTTTGTAGGTTTTTTATAGTTTAAGTTTTATTTTTTAATATTTATCAAGAATATTTTATATTGATTTTTTAAAAATAGATTGTTATAATATAAACTGGAGTAATAAATATAAAGGACAACATCATATGAATATAAAATTTACAAAAATGCAGGGTTGCGGCAATGACTATATTTACATCAACTGCTTTGACGGTGAACCTGCCGATCTCAATTCACTTGCAATAGCAATGTCTCCAAGACATTTTTCTGTTGGTGCTGACGGCGTTGTTCTTATCTGTCCTTCTGAAACATGTGATGTAAAAATGCGTATGTTCAATGCAGACGGCAGCGAAGGCAGGATGTGCGGTAACGCAATCCGCTGTATCGGAAAATACCTGTACGACAACAGGATAACAGAAAAAAAGCAGCTGGACATCGAAACGCTCAGCGGTGTAAAATATCTGACACTACACACCAAGGACGATAAAGTCACCAATGTTACTGTTGATATGGGATACGCAGAATTTGAGCCGAAAGCAATTCCTGTTATTTCTGAAAACAGGCTTATTGAATATCCGATTATTGTTGATGAAAACGAATATAAAATTACAGCTGTTTCAGTGGGCAATCCTCATGCAGTCTGTTTTCTTGATGAGATAAAATCACTTGAATTAACAAAGATAGGTCCAAAATTTGAATACAATCCGATGTTTCCCGAGCGTGTTAATACAGAATTTGCACGCATAATTGATAAAAACAACATCGAGATGCGCGTTTGGGAACGCGGAAGCGGTGAAACCTTCGCCTGCGGAACCGGAGCCTGTGCAACTGTTGCAGCTGCAGTCATAACCGGCAGATGTGACTTCGGCGAAGAGATAACAGTTCATCTGATTGGTGGCGACCTGACTATAAAATGCGATAAAGACTACAAAATATATATGAACGGCAATGCAGTGAAGGTTTATGACGGGACATACGAATTCAACTGACCAAAACCCAGACAAAATACCAAAGGAAAGGTACTTAATGAATATGAAAATTAAGGTTAATACAAATTTTTCAAAGCTAAAAGAAAGCTATTTGTTCTCTGAAATAGGCAAGAGAGAACGAGCATACCGTGCGGCGAATCCTGAGAAAAAAATCATCAAGCTCGGTATCGGCGATGTCACTCTCCCACTATGCGAAGCCGTAACGACTGCGATGCACAACGCTGTTGACGAGATGGCAAGTAAGGCTACCTTCAGAGGCTACGCTCCTGAATATGGATACGACTTTTTGCGTGTTGCAATCGCAAGTTATTATAAAAATAAATTGGGTGTCAGCCTTTCTGCTGATGAAATTTATGTCAGCGATGGCGCAAAAAGTGATGTCGGTAACATTCCCGATATCTTCGGCGACAACACTGTACTTATCCCCGATCCTGTTTATCCCGTATATCTTGACAGCAATACAATGGCAGGAAGAAGAATTGAGTTTCTCGACGGGAACAAGGAAAACGGTTTTCTACCGACTCCTGACGGCTTGAAGGGTGAAGGCTATATTATCTACATCTGTTCACCAAACAACCCGACCGGCGCAGTTTACACACGCGAAGGACTTAAAGAATGGATTGACTTTGCAGTAAAAAGCGGCTCTCTGATAATCTTCGATTCCGCATATGAAGCTTACATTAAGGGCGATTATCCACACTCAATATTTGAGCTTGAAGGTGCAAGAAGCTGTGCGATCGAGATAAGTTCATTCTCAAAAATCGCCGGCTTTACAGGAACCCGCTGTGCATGGACGATTATCCCCGATGAGCTTGAATCGGACGGTAAATTAATCGGCAAGCTCTGGAAACGCCGTCAGGCAACAAAGTTCAACGGTGTACCCTATGTTGTTCAACGAGGAGCGGAAGCAGCATTGTCTGATACCGGACTTGCACAGGTTATGGAGAGCGTTAAGTACTATACCGACAACGCAGCAGTCCTTGCAAAGCTGCTTTCCGATAAGGGCATCTTCTACACCGGCGGCACATCCTCGCCATATGTCTGGCTGGAATGTCGGAACAGCATGAAATCCTGGGACTTCTTCGACTTTCTGCTCGAAACCGCAAACATCGTCGGTACTCCCGGTGCAGGATTTGGCAGCAACGGTGAAGGCTTCTTCAGATTGTCCTCCTTCGGCAGCAGAGAATCAACCCTCGAAGCAGTCGAAAGATTGAATAAATTATTATAAACTCACATTATAATAATAGAATAACTCGATATGCTATAAATTTACCATTGTTTATTTTATACATATTATAATAGAATAATTTGGTTGTTTTCCCTATGGATTCTATCCTATATTTATTATATAATAAATTAACAGTATATTGTAACTTTGTGTATTATATTAAAATCATTTAGTAGAATAAATATAATGAGAAATTTTAAGAAATTTATTTTAGCAATATCCTTAGTACTAATTATTTCTATTACCGCATCAGCACAATGGACTGCAGTTATTAGTGGTCCTTCATTAACTCCACAAGAAAAGAAGTATTCATCTACTCATACTCTTACAGCTACCAGTGCAGCAACTGGTAATTTGACAACAATGCGGTTTTCAAGCATGGGGCAACTCAGCAGTAATTTGGCTTCTGACAGTACCAGAGTTTTATGGGTAGAATTATGGGAGGATGATTTATTTAACAGTGATGATAGAGTTAAAAATTATCGTGGTGAATTCTCCGGTCGATATTTTGTTAATATTTACGTAACCGTTACTTGGATTCCAGGCGAAATTGAAGATGGTGATAAAACAGTAGAATTATATTGTTCATTCCTTCTAATCAAAAATCCAGATGATGGTACATTTAGTTCTGGCAGCTTCTTTAATTACCAATTTGATGTTGAATAATTGACAACCAAGATATATAGGAGTAATTTAATGAATTACTCCTATAATTAATATATAAAAGGAATATAAATATTAATATGAATAGAATAATTGTATTATTAATTGTTATTGTTTTATTATTTACGTCGTGTAACAATACAATTAATTATGATAACAGTAATAGTGTTAATTATATTGCAAAAATTGCATTCGAACAAAAAGATGATGGTTGGATATATTATTTTAATATTGAAAAATCAAAAATCGATCCTGAATCAGATAATTTTTACGAGTTTAATGGGGTAAATCTTAAACATAAAATTTTACCTGGATACGGTATTAGTGTTATAGACGAGGAAACAAGCAAAGTGATTGATGTTATAATTCCAAATGTTATGGTATTGGTTAATGGTGAAGATACCCAAAAAGATATTTTAACAATAGGTGATTATTTTAATCAACACCAATTCAATGCTGAAATTGAATATTCTGACTTAGAAAGCCTAAACACAATTAATATAGATAAAAACGATGTTTTAGAATTATTTAATAAGACAATTACGAAAACGGAAATACCATTTGGCAAATACTATAACTATCCTATGAGCATGCTATTACAAGAAGAGTTATTTGTTAAATTATGGTGGCATTGAATTCGTAAATATCGAACTTTTATATGAAAGCGAAACATATTTATCAGATATATATGAAAGCGACTCTAAATTATCAGATTTATATTACTTTATAGAAGATTTAGAAGACTTAATTATTAAAAATCAAGAGTTTTCTTTAAACAGTATTGATACATCAAAATTCAATGATATAGATTTCAATAGATTAGCTTCATTATTAGATGAAATAGAAAACTATCCGAATCAGGAATAGTCAAAGAGGTCATATAAATGGAATTGAAAATAAAAGGCATATCAAAAAGTTATAGTGATACCTTAGCAGTTGATAATTTCAATACTAATTTTTCTCCCGGAGTTTACGGCTTTTTAGGTGCAAACGGAGCGGGAAAGACAACTGTAATAAAAATATTATGCAATATATTAAAGCCTACATCGGGTATAGTATCTTATAATGGTGAGAAAATTGAAAAACTAAGCAATAAATATCGTTCCCAAATCGGATATTTACCGCAGGATTTCGGTTATTATCCTCACTTTACAGCTTTTAGCTTTCTGTTGTACATATCAGCTTTAAAAGGAATAGACGACAAAGCTGCGAAAGTAAAAACAAACGAGCTTTTACCCTTAGTCGGTCTGGAAGAATACAGAAACCGGAAAATCAAAACCTTTTCCGGCGGTATGAAGCAAAGACTTGGTATTGCTCAGGCAATGTTGAACGACCCTAAAATACTAATCCTTGATGAACCGACAACAGGACTTGACCCGAAAGAGAGAATACATTTCCGTAATCTTATAAGCTCATTTTCAAAGGATAAAATTGTACTGCTTTCGACACATATCGTTTCCGATATTGCTTCAATCGCAAATGAAATTCTAATAATGAAGAAGGGGAAGCTGATTGTCCGCGGAACAATAAATGAATTATTGACAACGATAGAAAACAAGGTATGGCAATGCTCGATTGACCGGGTAACAGCAGAAAAAATAAAGTCTGATTATATTGTTATAAACATGACTTTATCAGATGATCTGGTAAATCTGAGAATTATATCAGATACCTGTCCATTCTACGGTTCAATACTTGAAAACGCGAATCTTGAAGATCTTTATTTGTATTATTTTCGGGAGGTTGAACACATAGATGCTAAAATTTGAGATAAAAAAACTATTATACAATAAAATATTATGGATCAGTCTGATTGCAGTACTAATTTACAGTTTTTCAATGTTTTATGGCTCTGTTTTAAAAAAAGAGGTTTATTACAATCAAAACACTGTCAATACTGATAACCCAGAAATTATATACAATAACAGAATGGAAAAAATCAAGCTTGAAAAAGAATTAGTAGCACCTTATATCGGCAAAGAATTAGACGATGATTTAGTCACAGAGTTATTGATTCTATATTATGATTTACGAGAAGAAGGTAAAGAATGCATAAATACTGCTCCACATACAATGATATGGATGAATTTTTTTCCTATCGCGTATAATGAGAATGCAGAAATAAGTGAAGGTTATCGAATTATAACTATTAACAACGAAAAATATAAAGTTGAAACAGTTGAACAATTTTATAAAACAGTGAATGCAAATAAACCTATTGTATTTGAATATGGCGAGGGCTGGATAGCTCTGACCGAACGGCTTGGCTGGTCATTGATTGTCGGACTTGCCGTCATTGTTATATCACTTGCGGCTGTTTTCTCGGGCGAACATAAATATAGAATGTTCGGGCAAATCACATCAACAAAGAATGGCAAGAACAAGAATGTAAAGTCAAAGGTTCTTGCTTCTTTGATTATAACATCCGCAATGTTTTTTATAATTACAGCCGTTAACATGCTGATGTATTTATCAGTTTACGGGCTATCCGGCGGAGATACTGATTTATTATTGTCAGTTTTAGCAAATACTGCTTTTCTTAACTTAAATATTGCCGGAATAACAGTAATGAATGTTTTCATTTCAACAATTGTTTGTGGTTTTATTGCTTATATAGCTGTTGCAATGTTAACTCTTTTTATTTCATCACTATTAAATAACGACTATATCAGTGTTGTTGTTTCATCTGTATTATACTTTTTCCCGATGATTTTAACGAAAATGTTCAGGTTTGATAATTCAGAAGTACTGGTTAATACATTGAATCTTATGCCGATTAACATTTTTCCTCTTAGGCTTGAAACAGGAAATTGGCACTGGCAGGTTTCTGATATATCACTCTTCAATTTTAACTTACCAAGTATTTATATTATATCTTTCTCATATTTAATAATCAGCATTATTAGCTTTTTATTGATTCGAATACATATAAAAAAGATGCAAGATATATAAAAAAACTCCCCCGAATTCTAAGATTCGGGGGATCTTATTATTATATAAACAGTGTCGTTCCGGCGTTTTCGTTTTGTGAGATATAGGTTGCGACACCGCCGTATTCGATGCCATCGATCAGCTCTTCCTGCTTGATGCCCATCAGGTCCATGCTCATGGTGCAGGCTATGAATTTTACGCCGGCAGCCATAGCGTTCCGTATCATGGTTTCGATATCGTCGACATTTTTCTTCTTCATAATGCCTTTTATCATCTTCGGTCCCATGCCGAGCATATTCATACTGGAAAGCGGCAGCTTCGCTGCTCCTCTCGGCATCATACCGCCGAACATTTTCTCGATGAAATTCTTTCTAACCTTAACCTTGTTGTTTTTCCGCAATGCATTCAACCCCCAGAAGGTAAAGAACAGCGTAACCTTTTTCCCGTTTGCCGCCGCTCCCTGAGCGATTATCATTGATGCTATCGCCTTATCCAACGCACCGCTGAACACAACAATGGTTGCGTTCTCCTGACTCACGGCCGGTACGGCTGTTTCAGACGAGGTACGACCTTTTTCGATTTCAGCAATATAGCTGCCGTTCTCGTTCCTTATTGAATCGAGCTTATGCCCGTTGATTTTGCACCAGCTTTCAACATCCTTTACAAAACCGAAATCTGTAGCTGTAACCTTAATGATTGAGCCTTCGGCAGCAGCCTTCACTGCCTTGTAGGTCGCCATCAGCGGTCCCGGACATTGCAATCCTCTTGCGTCAACCTCAGTTATTGATTTTGGAGCAACAACCTGGTTGTCGATATCAACGGTTGCGGCAGGCTGTGTTGTAACAATGTTCGAAAGCGGTTTATACTTAGCTGTACTATATGTCAGATAACCTCCTGACAGGTTGTATATATTGCTGAATCCAGCCACTTTAAGCTGCATAATAGCGACATGCGCTCTCAGCCCTGCCTGGCAGGTAACATACATCGGTTTTTCCATCGCCAATGTAATTTCACTCATTCTTGAACGCAGATCATCGAGCGGTATATTGACAGAGCCATTGATATGTCCTGCTTCAAACTCAAGCTCAGTTCTGACATCCAGTAAATAGCCGCCGTTTTTTACTATATCGTCAATTTCATTATAATGAACAAATTTATATTCACCGTCAAGCGTATTCGATGCTATATACCCCAGTATATTAACGGGGTCCTTTGCCGATGAATACGGCGGTGCATAGCAAAGCTCAAGGTCGGGTAATTCTCTGACTGTTCCGTCCAGCCTTATTACAGTTGATATTACATCGATACGCTTTTCAGTGCCATCTCTTCCGACCGCCTGTGCACCAAGAATCCTGCCATCTTCGGGTGAAAACAGCAGTTTTAGAGCAATGTTTGTTGCACCAGGATAATAGGATGCATGGTTCGCACGATGCGCATGGATTGCGAGGTATGGAATTTTTTTCGCTTTTAACTGTGATTCATTGTTGCCTGTCGATGCGATTGTCAGGTCAAACACCTTTGCAACCGCTGTTCCCAATGACCCGCCATAACTGATCGGTCTGCCGCTGATATGGTCAGCAACCAGTCTGCCCTGTCTGTTTGCAGGCCATGCAAGCGGAATCGCTGTGGGGCTACCGTCAATACGGTCAACCACCTCGATTGCGTCGCCGATTGCGTATATATCCTCAACAACGCCGCCTGTTTCAGCGTCAAGCGTTTGCAGCTTATCGTTCGTTTTTATGTGCCCTCTCGGTCCGAGCGCCAGAGCCGCGCTCTTTGCAAGCGTATTTTCAGGAACAACACCGATTGCGAGTATTACAAGGTCGTTTGCGACAGTCTTTCCACTTTCGAGTACGACCGTTCTGCCGTTGTCTTTAAATTCCGAGATTCCATCACCGAGTATAAGGTCAACACCGTGTGTATTCAGCTCCTGATGCACAAACTGCGCCATCTCAAAATCAATCGGGCGTAATACCTGCGGCAGCTTTTCAACCAACGTAACCTTAATGCCAAGATCGCAAAGATTCTCCGCCATCTCAATACCGATGAATCCGCCGCCGATTACAACTGCGGTTCCGGGTTTATTTTCAGCAACAACAGCTTTAATTTTATCTGTATCGGGGATATTTCTAAGAACCAATACCCTTTCAGCATCCTGAATACCATTTATCGGAGGTTTTATTGGTTTTGCACCGGGCGAAAGAATCAAAACATCAAATGATTCCTCATAGGTGTGTTGTTTTTGCTTGTCATAGACAGTAACCGTCTTTTTGTTGCGGTCAACTGCAACAACCTCGGTCAGGTTGCGGATGTCGAGATTGAACCGCTTTGTCATTCCTTCGACCGTTTGGACAAGCAAGCTGTCTCTTTCCTTAATAACACCGCCGATATAATAAGGAAGTCCGCAGTTTGCGAATGAGATATACTCATCCCTCTCGAACATAATAATATTTGCATCTTCGTTGAGTCTTCTTAACCTTGCAGCAGCGGTTGCACCACCGGCAACACCGCCGACAATAACAATCTTTTTATTCATATATAACACCGACCTTTCAAACCAGTAATTCTGTTTACTCTATATAAATATTATATAATAACAAAATTTGAAAGTCAATAAAAACTACATTTGTTCATATATACAATACAATTATTCAATCGGGTTTACTGATTTATCGTTAAAAATAGTAAAACTTAGGCGGTTATTAATTTGCTGTATTTTCTTGTTTGAGCTCCGCATATAATCATCGCTACAAAGGGCAGCAATGAAATTATAAATTCAAAGATTCGAATTATACGAGCGTAATCGAAATAAATATTCCATGCAAACATAGGAATAAATACACTCAGAAGAACCAGCGGTAAATAGACTGATAATATAATAATCGATACTCTGCTTTTAATGTATTTTGCTGTGACAAAAACACATGCAAGTACAGCAAAAACAATCTGCGGATTATTACTGAAACCTTTTTCAGATAACAACTGAACTGCTGAGGTCAACAATAGAATAAAACCTGTTGAATTGAAAAGCATTTTATCAGCAGGGGTTGATTTAATAATGCTGTTTTTAAATATCGCAAATAGTATTACTACAACCGCAAAGCTCAATATCCGCCAGCTCCAATTGGCATATGAAAGGTTGAGGAGTGGTGTCATTATTATTTCCGCTGTGTATACTAATTTATATGAAATAAAGATATATCCGCTGAAAACTATTTGAATTGCAAGCAAAACTGCTGCTGTGAAAATGAAGAAGCTGCCGAACTTCAGAATGAAGGATTTTTCATGATCAATTTGCTTTGAAAAGTCATTTTTATCTGACTTCAGAAAAATGCCTGTCGCAATAATTATAACCAAAGGCACCCAGGCTTCAATGATGTTCAGATAATAGTTTATGAAATCATGCAGTAATGCCAGTATAACAGTTATCCCTGCTCCGATTGCTGAAACAAGCCTTATGCTTTTGATATTGTAATACGAGTTTAACAAGAAGGCTGTAAAGCAAGCTGAAATGGATATGAGTAAGTTATGCTGAAACATAACAGAAAAAACATAGGCAACAATCAACGAAAAACCAATCGTATCTATCAGTTGGCTTTCGTTTGGTGTAGCAATTACATTCATCCTTTTTCTAAGTATAATAAATACTGTAACAATAATTGCTATTACTATTGCTTCAAAGAGCAGATACCCATAATAATTCATCAAAAAATCCGCGACTGGTGCATATGTCAGCAAATCAAATTTATAAACATATGTTATATATAAATCAAAGATCAGATTCATAAAAAACCATATGGAATGAATTATAATCAGGAATCTACTTAATTCTGTTTTAAAGCTTGTGGATTTTGCTATGTTGCTCATATAAACTCTTCTTTTATTCAACCTTTATATCATCAAAATTAACTATGAATTTGGACTCAAGATATTCCACTAAACCTTTATAAAATGCAGTGCCTACATTTAATTTTGAAAAATCATAGCTAACTTTATTATTCTTTAGGTCAACAATTACAGAAAAACTTTTGATCTGATTAAAAATACCAGGTTTTATTTTTTTAAATGAATATACTTCATCATCTATATTTTTACCTACCATAATAATATAACAACAGCCTTGAGCATATTTCTTGTTAGCATATGATAAACAAGTTTTATAATATTCTTGCATTAATTCAAGCGTTACATTTTCTGAATAGGTGACATATGTAATAAATTTAAATTTATTCTTTATAATTTCTAATAACACTTTATTTCTTATTGGATTTAATGCTACAACGCCGCTTGTTTTAACTTCTACTCCCTGTGGAGATTCTTTCAAATCGGTAACATCAAAAGAACCAATTTTAATATATTCCTGTGCAAAGTATTTTGCGCTTAATTTCTCTAAATAAGCATTAAATTTGGGATCTTTCGGAGGTGCGCTGAGTCTGTTTCCACAATGTGTGCAAGTTTTCATACCATTAGGGACATTGTTGCCGCATTTGTTACAAAGCATAAAAATTTCTCCTTTAAATTTACTTAATTGTTATTTCAAATGTCATTTCAAAGGTTCTATACCAAGGAAGGCGGAATTTATCGAGGGATATTGTTCCGATTGCTTGTTGTTTATATCCATTCAGGTCGGATATTAAGTGCCCATTATTAAGATTATGCAATATTGATACCGTATTCAGATTATAATCCGTGCTCATCATCCAGCTTGTGATGTTTTTATTTACCGCAGCTTCGTTCGCAAGATAATAGCTCAGTGAACCCATATCGGCATATCTGCCGCGGCCGATGATGTAGGACATATCTTTAACATACGCAAAGGTCATTGATTTCAGGAAGCCTTCATGTGATTCGGAGGTTATTTCATCGCTGTACTTCAGATAGGTATAACGGGCGAAGCCCTGCCCGAGAGCTATACCGATTGCATTGCCGACAGTATTCCAGCTGCTGTAACCCAAAAGCATTCCCATATCAACCGAAGATATCAATTTAGGCTGCAGGTTACCGAGCTGACCGGATGCGTCGATAACGACCGTAGGCAGCTTTTCAGCGATATTTTCGTTCAACCTTGCTACAAGATTATCAACATAGGTTCCGATATATGCGGAATTGCTCGGCTTTGTCAGTACCAGCACTTCGATATCCGGTGTTACCGAGGTTATTATATCTGCGTTCAGACTTGTCAGATGCGCAGTTACATTGCCCTTAAGCGTACCGTTGTCAAAAGCATCGGCAGCTGTGTTCTCAAGAGCACCGAAATATTTAACAGCTACCTTGATTGCTTTATTGCATTTTTCTACGCTCAGCTTTGCAACTCCCATCATACCAAGCTCATCTGTACCGGCAAAGATTGTTCCAGTCGAACCGAGCTTCTGTTTGATGTAGTTGATTTCGTTTGTCTGGATTGTGTTTTCAGGGCTGGAATCATCTATCCCGATAAAATAATATGTATTCAGTTGCTTCCCCAGAGTTAAAAGGTAATCAATCAATTTTAGTTTTCTTGCTCTTGCTTTCAGATAATTATCAATAACAGTATTCGAAAGCGAACTATTAATCGGTTTCCCATCGGTTCCATTTTTATATCCGCTGATAATATTTTCAACAGTAAGCTCCGAACCGCTGAGCAGCTTTCTTGCAACTTTGCCATACGATCTTAATGCGTTGTACTCAGTAATTGTATATCCGTTAAAATCTACAGTAGATGCAAGACGCATTACAGTATCAAAAAAATAAACTTTATTGTTTTTGCTTAGTTTTATCAGATAGTCTATAATACCGTACTCAAACATCATATCCTCGTTGTTCATTGATCGCGAGGTTACAAGACCGCCTGAAAGCATCTGGTCGAGTGATATAACAAAATAATCGCATTCATCATCGACCGATTTCAGCCAGTTCAACAGAGCCTGTCTGTCGCCGTATTTAGTGCCGTTCAAATTGGTTTTTCTGTTGTCAAGCTGAGTTGCAAATAAATCCTCTTCAGGTATAATCAACTCAAGACCGCCGGATTTTGCCTGATAAATTACTCTGTCGACATTGACCGGCCTGTTGTCAAGCGGTATATACGCAACCTTGTTGTTGGGTGCTTCGACAATATCGGGCTGTGAGGTTTCGTCGGGGGTGGATGTCTCCGGAACAGAAGTATCCGAAGGTTTTGATGTTTCGTTCGGTTTTGATGTGTCTGAAGGTTTCGAAGTGTCAGATTGTGATTCTGTTTCACTTTCAACCTGTGATACGTCCGGCACATCGGACTCATCTATATTACTTTCTGCATCAGATGCTGCATTGCTTTCAGCAACCGATTCCATAATGTTTTCCATTATCGATTCAACGCTTTCATTCATGGAATCATTACCGGCAGATGATATATTACCGCTCCCGCCAGAACAGCTTGATAATAACAGTGTTATTGTTATAATCATAATTAGTACCTTTTTAAGTTTCATTAATATATGCCCTTCAACAACTTGATTTTTATTCATTGTAACATATTCATGTATCCATTGCAATAATATTTTTCATCATTTTACCCAATGTGTTGACAGCATATGGATAGGGTGTTATAATATGTATACATTTTATCGAGGAGGTGTTTTTTTGAGAAGGTTGAAGAATAAATTGTTCTTGGTATCTGTATTAAGTTTTTTTGCTTTTACACTTTTTTTCGATAATTCACCTATTTACGTGCCAACAATGAAATATATCAAACCTGAAAGTTTAACTATAACAGTACAAGATTCTGACTCAGAATATATTATTTTTGATTCAAAATCAACTCTTGAATCCGCATGTTTTAAATTTGATACAACCCAAACATACATACTCGAAAATAATACCCGTTCTGATGCAGAATTAAATATATATATTTATACGAATACGTTAAGTATAAATTATGAAGACAAATATTACGAATACATAAAAGTTAATTCGGATAGTATTTGTTTTAATATAAGCTCCGACTCATCAATGCAATTTGAAATTTCACCTGATTCCACTGACTTATCATACTCAGGATATTCGGTAGTTTATACAAATCGAAGTTATTATTTCATAAACGATATGCAGCAACTGAATATAGCGGTTAATAATAGTTCGACCACCGCTGTTGTTCTGCATTCAGATATAGATATTAACAGTGATTTTATTATAAGTCATCCATTGAAGCTTGTGTTGAATAATCATAAACTTAATATAGCCGGGAATCTAATATTTCAGACAACCGAAACAGGTATACTTGAAATTGATAACAGCAGCGGTGAAATCACTGTCGGCGGTTTTTTCAGCGAATCGTCTGACTGTTGTATAAAAGTCGCCAAAGACTTTTTCACATTTCAAGAAAACCATAGTTATTATCTGAATGCTAAGAAATATAACGAAATAGAAATTGAACACGAATACAAGGTTGTAAGAACAACGATTGAACTGCTGCGTCTTGTTGATGAATCATATTATCCCAAGCTACACAGTGGCGACATAATAATTATTGATGACGATATTATTATTGATGGACTTATAAACTTCACCTTTCCTGTTTCACTTGAATTAAAAGGTAAAATATCAGGTGAAGGTCAATTTCTCTTTGAATTTGATGAGGTCGGCACAATCAATATAAACGAAACAAAAGCTGATTTGATTTCTGCCAATTATATCAGCATCGATGCTCCCAGTTGCGAGCTTATATGGTCGGGCAGCAGTATGCCTGACATCAAGAATGTATCGCTGCTTATGAATGTTATGAGTTATAACGGTACAAAGATATCAGAATTCGGGCTGGGTGGCAACGGAAAAGGTAAAATTCAATATCTGTTGATGAGAAAGGATGAAAATGAAGGTCTGGAGTCAAATATTGAGTGGAATATTGATGGCAATCTATTGTATGTTAAAGCCCCGTTTCTAATAAGTGATTCTATTTTAGAAAATGCAAGGCTTGATATAATGCTGTCAGAGGGATATGCAAAGTTCAATTCCGACGCGATCAATGAAGATGGGACAATTGACTTGCTTGCAGATTGCTTTTGTACTGTAACAGACTTACACGGCAAAACTCGCATATATTCGGTTATTACCGAACGGTCAAAATATAATATTCCTGTTGTATCTGTTTATACCGATGGCGGAAAGGATATAACTTCAATTGATGAATACATTTCAGCAACAATTCAAATCGAATGCGAAAATAAAGTTATCTTTCCTGAGTTGGAAGAAACGATTGTCAACATTAAAGGCAGAGGGCATTCGACCTGGAAATGGGACAAGAAGCCTTACAAGCTGAAGTTTAATAAAAAGGTCTCTGTTCTCGGGCTGACCGAAGCAAAGGACTGGGTTTTGCTTGCAAATTACAGCGATAAATCTCTTATTCGAAATCATCTTGCGATGGATATGAGCAGAGTTCTGAACAATTTACCCTTTACATTGCATCAATATCCGGTCGATCTATTTCTCAACGGTGAGTACATGGGCGTTTATACACTTGGGGAGCAGATAGAAGTCAAGACAGGTAGGGTTGAAATCGACGAAAACTATACTGATCCGAACACCGGATACCTGCTTGAAATAGGCGGGACAGAGAGCGGTATTGATATCAAGGATATTGACTACTTCCATACCGAAACATTGAAATTCATCAGAATTAAAAGCCCTGACACAAAAACAATGTCAAAAGTACACTTTGAATTTATATACAATTATTTTAAAAAAGCAGACACTGCTGTCAGGAACCTGACAAACTACGAGGATTACATCGATATAGATTCGGTTATTGACTGGTTTATAATGTATGAAATTTCATATAATATCGACGGCTGCTTTCGCAGAAGCTGTTATCTGACAAAAGAAAAAGACGGTAAGCTGATGATGGGTCCCATATGGGATTTTGATCCAGCATTCGGCAATTATTCTCAGGACAAAGGCAGATATGATATCTGGGCATCGGTCGGATGGAAGGACGGATATGTCGGCGTTACATGGATGAACTATCTTATACAAGATAACAGATTCCGAACCAAGCTGAAAGCTCGCTGGGACGAGGTCAAAGAAGAGCTTCTGTCAACTGCTATGGAAACCATCGATGAAGCTGAACAAACACTGAAGCAATCACAGGCAGCGAACTTTACAGTCTGGAAGATACTTGATATAAAAGCTGGTTATGAACCGTTATTTATGACAAACTACAATACTTTCGAGCTGCAGCTTCAATACTTGCGGGATTTTATCAACAACAGATATAAATGGATGGATGAGAATATAAAAGGATGAGGAGCAACCCTCATCCTTTGTTTTAATAATATCGTTTTAAATCAAATTAGTATAAATCAACTCTTTCGAGATCGGTTTTCAGCTGTAACAGCTCATTGATTATCTTCTGTCTCAGTTCATCGTTGCATCTGTAAGCCGGCATATAAACACCTGCTGAGCAAACAATTCTGGTGCCGTCGCTCGTAAGTATAACCGAAACACCGAAGGTCTCAAGCTCATCGTTATGCTGTAATGCTGTATAATACAACTCTTTTTGTTTTTTCGCAAGCATTGCCTTAAGCTCTTCAATATTGCATATTCCCTGAGGGTAACCGTATGCTTCGATTATCTTCTGAAGCTCCTCGTCATCGGCATATACTGCAAGCGAAATGCCTGTTACAACCGAATATATACTACTGTTGTTCTTTTCGGCAACAGCTTTAACGGGTTTATCAGCTTCAAGCGAAAAAATCCCGTATCTCTTGCCATTTGACAGAACAGCAAAAGTCACATTTTCATCGATCGCTTTTCTTAGAACCTTCAACCTTGGCAGCAACACATCATAAAGAAGCTTTTGAGATATCAGCTTGTTTACCATACTAATTTTTGCACATTTTAATCCTGCAGCATATTTCCCTTCAGAATTCTGAACAACATACCCGCATTTTATCATTGACTTAAGTATATTATGCAAGGTATTCGGTTTTATTCCGACCTGCTTTGATAGCTCAACAAGACCTATTCCCTTGCGCTCAAGGTCTTCAAAAATAAAGATATCCAATAGCCCGAATGCTTTAATTATGGATTTAACCGGATTATCCTTAGCTGTGTTTTCCTTTGTATTTGTATTTGTATTCATTTTCTCTTACTCCCGGATATTTATTATCAAGATACCTGTCTCTGAACTGGTTTACGCCTTCTTCGACTTCTTCCGGTTCGTTTGTCATCATCCACGAGGGTTTACGATAGAATTTATTATGGAATAGATTCTCGATTCGCTTCGATTTCTCAAGGCTGTCCATGCAGGCTCTTATACAGCCTCTTGCACCGCAGACAGCAAAATAACCGACCTGCTTCATAATATATCCGTAATATTCGATTATATTATCGGTAACAGCATCGTCATATGTCATCCATTTTGCCGTTGCCATAGGATAGCAAAGTCTATAGGCTTCCTCCTCGGTCATTACCGAGTTGTCAACATCAAACTTCATATTCGGAAATGCTTTTTTATGGAAGGGTGAAATTTTATTATTAAAGCCGTGATGTGTAAGAGTGCATCTGCCCATCTGAACATCGCCCCAGTATATATCCTTACCACCGACAGTGACGTGCAGCTTCTTATCCTGATCTTTGAATGCTGGGATTGCGTTACCCGGACATTCCTTTGCACATCTGCCACAGCCGTTACAAATGGTGCCTGTCGAATATATTTCATCCGGTTCAAGCTCTGCATCAGTTAAAATCAGACCCAGACGAACTCTCGGGCCATATTTACGGCTGAGAAATACCTTTGAATGGCCTATTTCACCGACACCTGAACCTGCTGCCATTACACGGATATTTATTACAATGTCAGGCGACAGTTTTCCTTCGGCAACCGGCTCCTTGATACCGTTTCTTTCAGGAACTGCCGGGAAACAAGGGCATGCTTCCCAACCGTGGTCTTCTATAAAGGTTGAAAGCTGATATGTAAGTCTTGGACGAAAAATTGTATTCAATTTGTTATATGAGTAATATGTATAGTTATGCCAGTGTGTGCCTTCTTCGATACCGCGGTAGCTTCCGCGCGGAATACGCATTACAATTACAATTACGGATTTCGCTTCGGGAAAGTAACTTTTCGGTGCCATCAATATCGGAGCGCCGTCAAATGCATCAATAGATGCTATACCGACATCATCGATACCAAGCTCCTTCGCCCGAGCTTTTATCATTTGTGATGTTATTTTTGTTATTGCAGACATAATTCTACTCCTTTACCTGTACTGGTTTGGAGAGAATATCAAAACCCCATGCTTCACGTTTTCTGAAATTATTTGCAAATTTGTTACCGACAAGACCTTCTTCCTCAAGGTGGATCATACAGGTTCTATTACAAATTGCAGGAATCATATCAGGCTTTGCTTTCGCAATATGTCTGTTCTGTCTGCAGCCGTTCTTACAGCTTCTGCAAAGGTTATAATCAATCTTTGCTACACGCATTGTCTTGCTGCATATTGTTACATCCTCAAATTCTGTCTTTGAAATAGCACCGAGCGGGCAGATATCTGCGCACTTGCCGCATCTGTCACAAATATTACCTTCAAGTATCGGATCCGGCTCAAGCTTTGCATCGGTAATTACCATCTGGAACAACTGGCGTGAACCATACTCTTTTGTAAACTTGAGTCCGGAATACGATATTTCACCAAGTCCGCAAGCAACAAAGGCATAATCGAAGTCAGGTGCTACATTTGGAGCAATCTTATCTTTTGAAACCGGAACACCCATTCCGTAGCTTTCCGGCGGGTTGTTGTATACAGGCACAGCTTCCCAGCCTTCGTCCTCAAGCTGGCGTGTCATGTCGTAACAGGCGATAGCGAGAAACTCATCGTCAAGCCATGCCGAGCCAAAGAATCCATAATCACCGAAGTTGCTTCCCTCCTCAACGCCTCTTAGAGAACCGCGACAGATTCTTTTACCAACCAGGATTACTGTTTCGCCTTCCGGAAAAATCGAAAAAGGATTATAACGCGGATCAAGTCCTTCAAATCTGTCCTTTGATGCAAATCCGATAAGGTCAATATCACTTTTTTTCGCAAAATTAATCAGCTTATTTTTAAGCTCAGTATTGTACATTTTAATTTACTCCGTTCTTTTATTTCATTATTAATGAATTGTGTTTCACTATTGTTGATTACATATGCATTTTATCAATATATATTTACTTTGTCAAGAGTTTTTTAAAAAATAGAAAAAATGCTCATGAAAATCATGAGCATTAATAAATTATATTAACAAATTATCTCTTTACCTCTTTACCGAACATATAAATTACCTGAGCAATAAAGCATAACACCATATACCATACCGAAACGCAGCCGGTTATAGCGAATATAACCTTTGCCCACATCGGAATCAGGGTTGCGATTATCGAAAGTGATACCAAGACAACAACAATTGCGGAAATAAAAACACACTGAGAAAATCGGGTTGCACACAGCTTCATTGTTTCAATTCTTGTTTCCTCAATACATTTCCTTTTTGCAGCAACAATAATAAATGTGTTTGTTACTAAAATAACTATCAGCGAAAGACAGGATGCAAACATAACCATCAATCTTGTATAAGGCGCATAACCGTTATACCATACCGCAGCACTCAAAAAACCGAGCAGCAAGGCGAAGACAAAAAGCACAGCACAGATTATCGAATCTCTTTTATTCGTCGAATTCAACATATTAATTCCTCCCTCAATAAAAATACTTTTTATTCAGTATATGATAGATATAGCCATTTTGATTAATAAAAAGATAATATATAATTCTTTTATCCTAAACTATTGATTATGAACTTGTAACATGATAAAATTGATTGTAAATCGATGTAATTAGGGATGGACTAATATGAATTGCATAATGTGTGATGAATTTAAAAAAGCAGAAAACAACCCCTTTCTTGTTTATAAGCTTGAAACAGGAATAGTAGAAATGGCATGGTATCAGAGATTTAAAGGTACAGCATTATTTATCTGCAGTAAACACGTAACAGAGCTGTATCAATTGCCTCATGATTTTATGATGAAATATCTTGAGGAAATGGCTTTGATATCTGAAGCAGTCAGTAAAGCTTTTAATTCAGATAAAATGAATTATGAGTTACTGAGTAATGGAGTACCTCATCTGCATTGGCACCTGATACCAAGACACGACGGTGATTCACCGCAAAAAGGCCCGATATGGTGGGTGCCGAGAGAAGAAATGTATTCTGACGCAGTAAAACCAACTGAAGCTGAGTTAAATGAAATGGTTAATAAACTCAGACATGAACTTACCATTATCGTTAATAAACCGGAGAGTATCTAATGAAATCTTTTTCAGAATTTCATCCGGTTGTTCTTTTTACATATTTCATATCTCTGCTTGTGATTGCTATGTTTACCTCTCATCCGGTAATTCAGCTTATTGCATTTGTTGGGTTTATTCTGTTTGCATCAATAAACGAAGGTAATGCAAATATAAAAGAACTGATAATATCATTACTGATTATTTTAATTATTACTCTTATTAATCCACTCTTTTCGAAAAGTGGAGAAACGGTTTTGATATTTATAAACAATAAACCTATTACACTCGAATCGCTTATGAATGGTTTATCAACCGGAACAATGATTATATCAGTAATATACTTGATGAAAAGTTACTCAAAGGTTATGACCAGCGACAAATTTCTGTTCCTGTTCGGAAGCGTTATACCAAAGCTTGCAATTGTGATTTCGATTACCCTGCGGTTCATTCCGTTGTTTTCCGAGCAGATAAAACGAGTGTCAGCAGCACAGAAAACTATGGGTTTATACAGTGGAAACAAGCTCTCTGACAAGCTCAGAAACGGAATTAGGGTATTTTCATCTGTTATAACCTGGTCGCTCGAAAACGCTGTTCTAACAGCCGAATCAATGCAGGCAAGGGGATATGGATTGAAACAAAGATCGAATTACTCATTATTCAGATTTAATGCTTCAGATGCAATACTTCTGACAATGATCCTCACATTCTCAGGAATTGTACTTTCGGGATTTCCTACACAAGTTACAACATATTCGTTTTATCCGTTTATGACTGATATAAGCATACAGCCTTATGCGTTTACAATATATTCATTCTTCGCAATCCTCGTCTTTTTACCCTCAATAATCGAAATCAGGGAGAATATCCGGTGGAAATACTTCAAATCAAAAATCTAAGCTTCAGATATCCCGAAATGCAGGAATATGCACTCAAGGATATAACATTGAATATAAAAAGCGGTGAGTTCGTTCTTCTCTGCGGTGAAACAGGCTGCGGTAAAACGACTTTGCTGCGTATGCTGAAAAGAGAATTGTCACCATATGGCATAAAAGAAGGCAATATCCTGTTCGGAGATGTAGAACAGGATGAGCTTGACAGCGTTTCAGCAACCTCCGATATAGGTTTTATTTTTCAAAACCCGGAAGGTCAGATAATAACCGATAAAGTATGGCACGAGCTTGCATTCGGGCTTGAAAGCCTTGGACTGCCTTCCCAGGTTATCCGCCGCCGAGTCGGCGAGATGTCAAGCTATTTCGGAATCAGCGACTGGTTTCATGAAAAGACAAGCAGTCTTTCGGGCGGTCAGAAGCAGATACTTAGCCTTGCATCTATTCTTGTAATGCAACCAAAGCTGTTATTGCTTGATGAGCCGACCGGGCAACTTGATCCTATTGCTGCATCGGATTTCATAACCACTGTTCAAAAGCTGAACAAGGAAACCGGAATAACCGTTATTATGGTTGAGCATAGACTTGAGGAAATTTTCCCGATAGCTGACAGAGTAATTGTTATGGATAAGGGCAGTATTACTGTTGATTCGTCACCGCGTGAAGCTGCAAAAATTCTGAGCAGCAGAAACCATCCGATGATATATGGTCTTCCGAGTGCAGTAAGAATTTATAATATGTTGTCAGAATCATTAACTAATAATATGGGATGCCCGCTCACTGTCAGAGAAGGCAGAAACTTTCTCAGCGATAATTTTACAAATGAGATAAATGCAATAAAAATTGAAAAACCTTTACTTAATTCACAAAAAATCATAGAAATGACTGATGTCTGCTTCAGATATGAACGTCAGTCACCGGATATACTCAAAAGCTTTGAATTATCAGTATGCAAAGGCGAAATTCTCAGCATACTCGGCGCAAACGGTAGTGGCAAGACAACCGCTTTAAATGTTATTGCAGGACTTCTCAAACCGTATAGAGGAACCGTAAAAATCAACAATACAAAACTTAAAGAATACAGAAACAATTCATTGTACAAGAACAACCTTGCCTTGCTGCCGCAGAATCCCCAAACGGTTTTTGTTAAAGATACTGTATGCGAAGATTTAGAGGAAATTTGCCTTGCTTCAGGGTTAAAAAAAGATGATATAAAAGAAGCAGTTGATGCTGTTGCTGAGAAAACCGGAATCGCTCATCTGCTCAGTAAACATCCTTATGACCTTAGTGGTGGCGAACAGCAAAAAGCAGCACTTGCTAAGATGTTGCTTCTAAACCCGAAAATTATATTGCTGGACGAGCCAACAAAAGGAATTGATGCCCGTTCAAAGAAGAGTATCGGTGATACTCTGACCGCTTTGAAAAAAGACGGTATAACTATAGTCATGGTAACACATGACATTGAATTCGCGGCGAATATATCCGATAGATGCGCTCTGTTCTTCGACGGAGAAATAACCTCCTGCGACACACCATCGGTATTCTTTGCAGATAACAGCTTCTACACCACTGCTGCAAACCGTATTTCAAGGCATATATATAAAAATGCGGTAACATGTGAGGATGTAGTTTCGTTGTGCCATAAAAACAAAAAGCAGGATAACCGACATGACTAAACGAATTATAAGATATATAATATTATTCGCTGTTATCCCCGCCAGTGTTATCTTAGGTGCGGTTTTTTTCAGCGGCAAGCAGACTGCATACATATCGTTGGCTGTTACGATTTTTGCGATTGCAGCATTTCTGTTGTCGTTTGAACATAAAAAAAACTCGTCACGTGAGCTGACGGTTATCGCTGTTATGACAGCTCTGTCGGTTGTAGGACGAATGATATTTGCCTTGCTTCCGGGGTTTAAACCTGTAACCGCAATTGTTGTAATCACTGCAATGTATTTCGGCGTTGAAGCGGGTTTCCTGACAGGTGCATTGTCGGCTGTAATCTCGAACTTAACCTTCGGTCAAGGTGCATGGACACCTTTCCAGATGCTCTCCTGGGGCATAATAGGATTATTAGCCGGATTCCTTTCACCCATTCTTAAGAAAAGTAAAATAATGTTGTCTGTTTATGCCGTTATTTCCGGTATCTTGTTTTCGTTTATCATGGATTTCTGGTCGGTTCTTTGGATCGACAATAATATAAACTGGGCAAGGCTCGGTGCTTTTGCAGTCACAGCACTTCCTGTTACAATAGAATATGCTGTATCGAATGTAATCTTTCTGCTCCTGCTTGCAAAACCAATTGGAAAAAAGCTGGATCGAGTAAAAATAAAATTCGGACTTTTTAAAAAGGAGTTGCCTAAAATTGAAAAACAATGAGCTTCAATATCATATAAAATGTAAAGCCGGTGATGTCGGAAGGTATTGTATTTTACCCGGTGATCCCGGTCGTTGTGAGAAAATCGCAGCTTATTTTGATAACCCCATTTTTATTGTATCCAACCGTGAATATACTGTGTACACCGGTACCTTGAGCGACGAAAAGGTTTCTGTCTGCTCAACGGGCATCGGTGGACCCTCTGCGGCAATTGCTATCGAAGAGCTTACAGCAATCGGAGCCGACACTTTTATACGGGTAGGCACCTGTGGTGGTATAAATATGAAGGTCAAGGCAGGCGACTGTGTAATCGCAACCGCTTCAACAAGGCAGGATGGCACAAGCAAGGAATATTCACCACTCGAATACCCTGCTGTTTCAGATTTCGATGTTGCAGCTGTGTTGATTGAAGCAGCAACAAAACTTGCCTATCCATATCACAAGGGTGTAGTACAGAGCAAGGATTCGTTTTACGGACAGCATGATCCGCAAAGGATGCCGACTGCTCCCGAGCTGTTATACAAATGGGAAGCATGGAAAAAGCTCGGTGTGCTTGCCAGCGAAATGGAATCATCAACGCTGTTTGTTGTCGGAGCAACACTCGGAGTAAGATGCGGTGCTATTTTCTACACTGTCTGGAATCAGGAAAGAGTGAATGCCGGTATTGTTGATGAAAATGACGGTGACAATTCGAAATCGATAAAAATTGCAATCGAAGCGATGAAAATACTTATAAAAAAAGATAAACTCATAGGAGAATAATTTTGCGATCTGTTAATATACTTTTATTTATTTTAACGCTATCAGTCATTTTACCCGCTTGTGCTTATAATAAAGTACCCACACCATATGAATCGAATATATCCGTTGAAAACAGCAACGAAATTTCTGATTTAGAGAGCAATACTGAAATTAATGCTTCTGAAGAAGATAATACTTCAGATGAAAGTATTATTGACGAATCCATAGATGAATCAAGTATTGTTGATATTACCAGGTTTAATTTACTCAGCCAATTCACAGATTCGCTTGATGAATTTACAAGAGCTCGTATATCGGAGAACTTTATCAATTGGATTTCTGAAAATTGCGGACCAGAGGTTATTGATGAAATTTTATCAGCTTTAGAAAATAATATTTATGATAAAGAACAATGGTATAAGCTTACTGGGAACACAATAACGGTTTTATATGACAAGTTCAACGCTACAAATGAAAATATAATTCAAAAACAGGATAATGGCGACGGTATTACATCAATGATTTTCACCGGCGACATATCGCTGGCTGACAACTGGTATAATATTAAGGACATGGTTGAAAAGAATAAAACTATATCCGATTATATTGACAGTACATACATTAATGAAATGGTCGGTTCAGATATAACGCTTGTAAACAATGAGTTTACGATAAGCGAACAAGGTGAACCGCTTACAGGGAAAAAATATGTTCTTAGAGCCAGTCCTGAGAGGCTGAAAATGTACAAAGCACTTGGAGTTGATATAGTATCTCTTGCAAACAATCATGTATATGATTATGGGAAAGCTGCTTTCCTTGATACTTTGAATTATTTGAAATCTGCCGGTATACCATACATCGGTGCAGGAATAAATTTATCACAAGCAATGCAGCCACAGTATTATATAATCAACGGCAGAAAAATCGCATTTGTCGCAGCTAACCGTTCGGAAAAATACATTTACACCCCGGCAGCAACAGATAACAGTCCCGGAGTTCTCAGATGCTATGATACTGCGCTCTTGAAATATGTTATCCAAGAAGCAAGACAGAACGCAGATTATTTATTTGTATATGTTCACTGGGGAACCGAATTTTCACACAACTTCGATGAGATTCAGCAGGTGCAGGGATATGAATATATTGATGCCGGTGCCGATGCTGTTATTGGCTCACATTCGCACTGTCTGCAGGGCGTCGAGTTTTATAAAGGTAAGCCGATTATCTACGGGCTGGGTAATTTCTGGTTCAGCGGTAACTCAGAAGAGCTTGGTGTATTAAAAATCGTTATTGATGATACAGGGAAAATAAGTTTTCAGATGCTTATCGGCAAAGAAGACAAGTTCAAAACTGTATATTCAACCGTGACATCAAAAGCTAATCTTCTTGATTTCCTAAAAAATATCTCAAAGAATGTATATATCGATGAAGCCGGAATGCTGACACCGCTTGAAAATCATTATTCATTCTCATCCAATATCACAGACGATTCTATGTTAAATAAACTGCAACAGTTATCCGATTATACAAAACAGTATAGTGGTATCAGCATTTATTATAAAAATGCTGATGGTTTATACTACTCCTATAATGCAGATGTTAAATATATAACTGCAAGCACAATCAAAGGTCCGTTTTCACTGTATATTTTAATGAAAGCCGATGAAGGTAAAGTTAGTCTTGATACTATGATTGAGTTGAAAGCTTTTCAAATATGGCGGGGCGGCGGAGTAATTAAGAACAGTCCTGTCGGCACTGAATATTCAATCAGGCAGCTTATTGAATATGCTATAATTGAAAGCGATAATACTGCTTATAAAATGTTGGTTGATTATTTTGGAGTAACCGAATTCAATCAGTATGTTACCGAAAAAGGTTTGAGCTTGCAACTTATAGAAGGTAATGGTTACGGTTATTGCACAGCCAGTGAAATGGCTGAGTTATATCTTGATATTTATAATTATAAAGGGAAAAATGCAGATTTCCTTATTGATTGTTTGCTCAAGACAAAATACAGTGTACAAATACAACAAGGTATAACCGAATATCCGGTTGCAGAGAAATATGGCTGCCAGGGTGGTATAAAAGGATATCATGATGTAGCTATTGTATATTCACCAACTACCTTTGTACTGTCGATTTTCACTTTGATTGATGCTGAAAGTGAAAACAGCGCAGGACCATTTATATATATTTCCGAAGTAATAAATGACATTAATACGGCACTTTCATGAGTGCTGTGTTTTTTATTTAATATTACCCAAAATATATGCATATATAAATAAAATTTCGCGTATTATTACGAAATTATTTCTATTGATATTTAAAAAAAACAAGCGTATACTGTAGCAGGAAACAGGAATATTACTTAAAATAATTGTCTGAAAAACTGATGTTTTTTCAGGCGATTTTTGCGCAATACAATATGCTTCCTTAACACATCTTTGAGAAAGGATTTTGTGGTATAAACCATGGAAGAACAAACAAAACCTGACCCCTATCCCGGTATAAAAATCGGACTGACCTATAATCTTAAGAAAGAAAATCATTCAGGAACTCATGATGAAGAAGCAGAGTATGACAATATCGAAACAATATTCGCACTTAAAAATGCATTTGAAAAAGCAGGTTATCATGTTGAACTGATGGAAGCCGATGATGACCTCCCCCTAAGACTAAAGAATACAAAGGTTGATATTGTTTTCAACATTGCTGAGGGAAGAGGCGGAAGAGGCAGAGAAGCTCAGGTTCCCTCATTGCTTAATATGATGGGTATAAAATTCGCAGGCTCCGACGAAACCACTCTTTGTATTGCGCTTGATAAAGCACTTACCAAAAGAGTATTATCGACCTATAAGATTAAAACTCCAAAATTCAAAGTAGTATCCGATATCAAAAAAATGGGTAGCTTTAAAGGCTTCCTTTTTCCTGTTATCGTAAAGCCGAATGCCGAAGGCTCAAGCAAGGGTATTTCGGATGTTTGTATTGCCGAAGATATTACCTCTTTGAAAAATCTCCTTACAGATAACATTACGAGCTACAAACAATCTATGCTTGTCGAAGAATACATCGACGGCCGCGAATTCACAGTTGGCATTCTAGGCAACGGAAGAGATACAAAGGTCTTCCGCCCGATGGAGATTGTTTATCTTGATCAAAACCGTAATTACAGTGTTTACAGCTTCAATGTGAAACAAAATTATAAAAAACTGATTCGTTATGACTGCCCCGCAGCATTAGATCAACAGATTGAAGATAAAATGATTAAAACAGCAAGAAAAATCTATGATACGCTTGAATGCAAGGATTTTTCACGCATGGACTTCAGACTGTCAAACGATAATGAAATTTATTTCATAGAAATAAATCCGCTGCCCGGGCTTGCACCCGGCTACAGCGATTATCCCATGCTTGCCGATTTCAACGGCACCGATTATGACACACTTGTTCAAAGCATAATATACTGTGCTTTGAAACGTTATAATATTCGGAAGGGATGAGTGAATTGAACACTGAGGTTTCACAACTTATCAATTCCAACGAGAGACCTTCATACTGGTATGACTGGAAATGGCAATATAAGAACAGAATTACAACAGTTGAAGAGCTTCGGAGAATAATCACTCTTTCAGAAAAAGAAAAAAGTGATATAGAATTTTGCCTTACCAACTTTAGGATGGCAATAACCCCTTATTATGCATCTTTGATGCAAAAAGACAACGTAAATTGCCCTATTAGGATGCAGGCCGTACCGACAATAAACGAAACTGTCAAGCTTGATTGCGAAATGGCTGATCCGCTCAACGAAGAAGGAGAAAGCCCGGTTCCGAATATTGTGCATCGTTATCCCGACAGAGTCTTGTTCCTCGTAACTCACAGATGCTCAATGTACTGCAGACATTGTACAAGACGTCGCGTTGTAGGCGAAGAAGACAATATCATAACCGAAGCGGAGATAAAAACCGCTGTTGATTATATTTCTCAAAATACGAAGATACGTGATGTTCTGATTTCAGGCGGCGACCCGTTTGTTATGAGCGACGAAAGACTCGAGAGAATTATCTCTGCACTTCGTGCAATTGAACACGTTGAAATAATAAGAATCGGTACCCGAGTTCCGGTTGTAATGCCAATGAGAGTTACTGAAGGTCTCGTTAACATGCTGAGAAAGTATCATCCTATCTGGATAAATACTCATTTTAACCATCCGAGTGAGCTTACCCCAGATGCAATAGCTGCCTGCGCCAGAATAGTTGATGCAGGCATCCCTCTCGGTAACCAGAGTGTTTTGTTGCGTGGTATAAACGACAATGTTGATACAATGAAAACACTACTGCTCAAGTTGGTTAAATCCAGAGTCAGACCGTATTATCTGTATCAATGTGATCTGAGCCAGGGGCTCGGACATTTCCGCACAAGAGTTGAAAAAGGTGTTGAAATTATACAAGCACTGACTGGCAATATATCAGGTTATGCTGTACCGAAATTTGTTATAGATGCACCCGGCGGTGGCGGCAAAATTCCTGTTAATCCCGAATATATCATATCCGGAGATAATAAGAAATACATTCTCCGCAACTATAAAGGTGATATTTACAAATATCCGCAGCCGCCTGATCTTGCAGACGAATACAAATAAAACAAAATAAGATGTCGGTTTTTCCGGCATTTTTATTATTGCGAAGAAAAAATCAGGCAGAATCAATCTGCCTGATTAATTTTAATTAAATTTAACTTAGCGAGCTTTTTTAACTACAACTGCAAGACCGAATAAGCTTATAACTGCGATAACAGCAACAACAGCTATACCATCGCCTGTAGGAATTGTTGAACTTTCAGATTCTGTCGTAGATTCAACAGGTTCAACATATTCGCCCTTAAGGGTTACAACAGGAGTCTTTGACCAGTCGTTCGAACCAAAGATACCGCCGCCGTCACGAAGACGAACAACTCTCTGTTTTGTATCGTATGTGTTTATAGTGAAGGAAACGCCGATTATATTATTATCAGCAACACTGAGTTCGTAACCTTCAATTGCGAAATTAGCTATAGGAAGTTTTACTTCATATACAGTTTTGCCTGCATCATCATCACGAGTAGCTTTGCCTTCCCATGTGCCGGATGCATTAATCCAGTTAGTTTGTTTTGTAACGCCGTCATCATTTACGCCAAGACCGATTTGGTACATATAAGTTGTTGCACCGGCGCCATCGAGCCAGTTAAGAGCATGATCAAGGTTTTCCATTGTGTTGGGGTTGATTGTAGAGATGTTAATCTGTACGCAGTCAACTGCCCACATTCCGCTGTCTGCTGTAGCAACAGGATAATAGTGATTTTCTGATGATATATCCCAGCCGAGATAGATATATTCATCATCATATGTAGCATAGAAATAACCGGTTGCATACTGGTCATTAGCCTCGAACCATCTGTAATCGCAGAACTGGCTTTCGCCGTTGATTTCCATTATAGCATCGCCATATTCGCTAGCGCCAATGATACCATCAAGTGTAGGAGCGGAGGTTGTCTTATAGAAATCCCATTGAATACTTGCAACAGGAAGTCCTTGGACAGCAACAGCATCACCAACTGCATATAAAGCAATGTTTGTTGCATTACTTACGCTTGTTGTCTGCCAAGCTGCAGCGATTGTATTATCAGGATCAAGAGCTGCTTCCCATTTGTGAGCAAGAAGAACGAAACCGTCTTCCGGAACTTCGATAGCACTCTTGTCAACACCGTCGCATGGTAATACTTGAGTAACTTCATATTTATATGAAGTTCTGCTGTACTCAACAACAACGCCAGGCCACCAACCGAATGAGCCTGCGTCACCTACTGTGTCACAAACATCGCCTGTAAGAATAACACAGTCAGCAAGTCCACCTGCTTTGTTCATCTTGTTAATATAAACTGCCTGAGGTGCTGCGCCGGCAGCAGGATGACCATCGTTGCCCTTCATCATATAAGCTGATCCGTCAAGATCAACACCGGCTGTACGATCGAAAGTTTCAGCTGAACCAAGAATCAATGTCATTGAAACCAATAACATTGCAACGAGAAAAATCGAGATAATTTTTTTCATTTAATTAATTTGCCCCTTTCAAAATTTGTTATCTTGATTGTACCACCAAATTTTAGTTATGTCAATAGTATTTTTTAAAAAATTCATATTTTGATTAAAGTGTGTGAGCAAAATATATTTATTAACTACATATTTCTTGCGTATATTAAATATTTGTGAACAAAAAATACGATGAATTCTGTTATCCACCGTATTTAAAATAATATTCAATTATCTGATCTGCTTTTCGGCAATTGCAAGTTTAGCGCAACAACACATAATCGGCAATGCTTTATTCAATTCTGCAAGTGACGGATAGGTCGGAGCAACACGGATATTCCTGTCTTCCGGGTCCACGCCGTAAGGATATGTGGCGCCTGCAGGAGTAAGTGTAACACCTGCTTCCTTTGCAAGCTGAACCACCCTCTTTGCCGTACCATTCGGCAAATTCAAACTTATGAAATAACCCCCGTTAGGATTGGTCCAATTAATATCCTCAACTCCGCTGAGATTTTTTTCAAATGCTTCAAGTACTGCAACAAATTTCGGTTTTACTATTTTTAGATGCTTCTGCATTTGTTCAAGAACAGATTCAAAGGTTGGAAACATTCTGCAATGTCTGAGCTGGTTTATTTTATCGTAACCAATTGTCTGAACCTTTAGGCCTTCAAGCACCGCATTGATATTGTTCTTAGAACAAGCGAGAGCGGCAATGCCAGCACCTGCATATGATATCTTTGAGGTTGAGGTAAATATATAGAATAAATCCTCATTGCCGACCTTCTTTGCCGCTTCAAGCACATTGAGAAGCTTATCGGCTTTATCATTGATATCATGGAGTGCATATGCATTATCCCAGAATACTCTGAAATCATCTGCCTTTGGTTTCAGATTTGCAAATCTCATTACTGTTTCATCAGAATATGTTATTCCTGTCGGATTCGAATATTTCGGGACGCACCAGATACCTTTTATTGTATCGTCGTTTTTAATATACATTTCGACAACATCCATATCAGGTCCTTCGGCTATCATCGGAACGTTAATCATATTTATGTTATTATATTCGCAGATTGCGAAATGACGGTCATATCCGGGCACCGGACAAAGAAAGGATATTTTGTCGTATTTCGACCAGGGTTTACTTCCTTTTTTTACACCGTGTGACATTGCTCTCGCAACTGTATCATACATCAGATTAAGGCTGGAGTTGCCGCCGGCAATAACCTCGTCGGGTGATACCCCGAGAATATTTGAAAACAACTCTCTGACCTCAGGAATACCTGTCAGATTGCCGTAGTTGCGGCAGTCGATTCCGTCTCTCGAGAAGCAGTCTGCATTTGTTTGTATAACAGTCAGGATTCTTTCAGCAGTATCCAACTGATTTTCAGCAGGCTTGCCTCTTGACATATCAAGCTTCAGCTCTTGTTGCTTGTAACCATTGTATTCATTTAATAAAGCATTGTAATCAAATTTTGATTGCATTAATTTGTCCCTCTCAAGTTTAACAGTTTAAAATTCCGCATTCCCTGCAGTACGCGGGAACGCTTCGACATCGCGGATGTTGGATATACCGGTTAAATACATAATAAGTCTTTCAAAGCCCAAGCCAAATCCTGCATGCCTGACACCGCCGTATTTACGCAGTTCAAGATACCACCAGTAGTCTTCTTTAGCTAAACCAAGCTCATCAAGCCGAGATTCAAGAAGCTCTAAACGTTCTTCTCTCTGTGAGCCGCCTATAAGCTCACCGACACCCGGAACAAGCATATCCATTGCTGCAACGGTTTTTCCGTCATCGTTCATGCGCATATAAAAAGCTTTGATCTCCTTCGGATAATCGGTTACAAATACAGGTTTTTCAAAGATTTTTTCTGTCAGATAACGTTCATGTTCAGTCTGGAGATCAATACCCCATGATACAGGATATTCAAATGTTGCTCCGCTGTTTTTCAGAAGCTCTACCGCTTCAGTGTAGGTTACATGAGCAAACTCTGCATTGGCAAGGTAATTCAGTCTTTCGAGTATAGTATTGTCTACAAATTTATTAAAAAATGCCATATCAGCTTTGCAGGTATCAAGCACATATGAGATAACATATTTTATCATTGCTTCGGCAAGTGCCATGTCATCTGCAAGTTCAGCAAATGCAATTTCAGGCTCAATCATCCAGAACTCAGCAGCATGTCTCGGAGTGTTGGAGTTTTCAGCTCTGAAGGTCGGTCCGAAGGTGTAAACACTGCCATACGCAAGAGCAAAGCATTCGGCTTCAAGCTGTCCCGAAACTGTCAGTCCGGCAGGCTTCGAAAAGAAATCCTTCGAAAAGTCTACTTTCCCATCCTTGTCTCTCGGAGGCTTCTCAATATCAAAGGTTGTAACCTTGAACATCTCACCCGCTCCTTCGCAGTCACTTGCGGTTATTATCGGGGTATTTACATATACAAATCCTCTTTCCTGGAAGAACTTATGGATTGCATATGCCGCAGCTGATCTGACTCTAAACACTGCATTAAAGGTATTTGAACGCGGTCTCAGATGTGCTATCGAACGTAAAAATTCCATTGAATGGCGTTTAGGCTGCAATGGATATTTGGGTGTCGAGGTTCCTTCAATAATTACTTTGCTCGCTTTTAATTCAAAAGGTTGTTTTACGTTAGGTGTAAGAGTAAGTATACCGGTTATTCTGAGAGCTGCACCGATATTCTGACCGGTTATTTCTTTATAATTATCTAATTTATTATCTTCAAGTACAATTTGCAGGTTTGAAAAGTACGAGCCGTCATTTATTTCTGCAAATCCAAATGCATTGGATGAGCGGATTGTTCTTATCCAGCCGCAAACGGTTATCTCTTTCCCATCAAAATAGTTTGTATCACTGAATATACGGGAAATCAGAGTTCTGCTGTTTGTATTAAGCATTTATATGACCATGCCTTTCTTGATGAAGTGTTTAAAAGATTTAACTTTCAAACTTAACCCTCACAATCATTATATTCAATAGCAAGAATATTATAAACTTTTGTGTTGCATTTTTCAATAGCAAAATAGCACATTTTTAAGTTATTTTCAGTTTCTTATTAGTTGTTATCGTAAAAAATGAATAATAGCAAAAATTATATTGCATTTATAACGCTTTTATGCTAATATGGATGATGTAAAAAATATATTATAGCAGCAAATTGAAAGGTCTTGTGCAATGCAATTTAATAAGAATAAAAATTATATGGACGGAAAAAAAGGTTTTATTTTCGATCTTGACGGGACATTGGTAGATTCAATGCATTGTTGGCGCAGCTTTGACTGGAACATACAAACTGTTGAAGATGCATACAAGATTATGATCCCATTATATCAATCGGAAATTATGGACAAGGTTGATTCGGTCGAAAGTCTTGAGAAGTTTAATCAGATGGGAATAAAATGCTGTGTTGCGACCGCAACCCGTACAACAATTTGCAAGCCTTGTATTGAAAGAGTCGGTATCATGCCGCTTATAGAATTTATACTCTGCAGCGAGGATGTCAAATGTAATAAAACCCGTCCCGACATATATTTTGAAGCCGCTAAACGCATGGGGCTTGAGCCTTCTGAAACAATTGTATTCGAGGACCAACTTTACACTACAGAAACCGCAAAAAATGCCGGGTTCACTGTGGTTGCGATACATGATAAACAAAGCGAAATAAACGCTGATGCAATAAAAGCAATTGCAGATGATTATATTTATACATATTCGGAGCTTTTCGAAGCATGAAATATACACATATTATCTGGGATTTCAACGGAACAATATTGAATGATGTCGATGCCGGTATAAAAAGCATAAATACCCTTCTTGCACGCAGACAGTTACCGCTTCTGGAATCGGTCGATGCTTATAAAAACATCTTTACCTTCCCCATTTTGGATGATATATCGGATTTGTATTTCTAATGTTAAATTGCCTCACGGTTTTTCGTGAAGCTTTTTCGTATAAAAAAGGAGCACCCCGGACGAAACTGATTATCAGTACCCGTTCGGGGTGCTCGGAATATGGAAATGGACATACGTTATAGAGATAAGCTAATTAAAATGTTTACTGAGCGTTATTAGCATCAGTTTGAACTTCTGCGGATTCACTCGGTACATCACTTATTTTTTTACCGAGGATATCAGGAAGCTGCATTCCTGCAAGTGAGAATACTTCGCCGAGCGGAGGGACAGACTTCATAAGGTTAGATATGAAATTAGCTGTTGAGCTTGTTCCATCTTTACCCGAATTGCCGCCATCCCAAACAGTGATCTTATCGATCTTAATATTCTTGATAGCGTCAACCTGTACACGCATAAGTTCTTCAAGTTTATCACCGATCATAAGCATAATAGCATCCTTGGGGTCTCCACCGGCAGACTTAACCATTTCAGAAAAACCGGCAGCTTGTTTCTTAAGTATTTCCTGCATACCTCTTGCTTCTGCTTCCATCTTAGCAAAGATAGCATCAGCATCGCCTCTTGCTTTACGGCGAACCTGCTCAGCTTCCGCTTCTGCTTGTAATTCCATCTGGCGTTTTTTAATTTCTGCCTGAACGATGACATCAGCTTCAAGGGTAGCTTTTTCTCTTGCAAAACGCGCCTGCTCTGCTGTTTGTTCTGCAGCGTATGATTCTTCGAGTGCTTTCGCAGACTGAATTTTTTCTGCTGTTATTGCAATTTTCAAAGCTTCAGCTTCTTTTTCACGAAGCATAGCGTTTGACAACGCGATATTTCTTTTTGCTTCATTTTCTCCCTGTATTGCTGTAGAGTTGGCTTTCGCAACCTGGATACGTTGATCCATATAAGCATTAGCCTGACCGATTGAACCATCGCGTTCTTTCTCAGCAACGCTTTTTTTTGCATCGTTGATAGCCTTTGCTGCTGCTTCTTTACCAAGTGCTTCAATATAACCCGATTCATCACTGATATCAGTTACATTTACATTGATAAGTCTTAAGCCGATTTTTTTAAGTTCGGTTTCAACATTACGACTTACCGATTCAAGGAATTTGTCACGGTCTGTGTTAATCTCTTCGATATCCATCGTAGCGATGATAAGACGAAGCTGACCGAAGATAATATCCTTTGCAAGCTCCTGAACCTCGCTAAGCTTCAAGCCGAGAAGTCTTTCAGCTGCGTTTTGCATTATGCCGGGTTCGGTTGAAATACCAACTGTAAAGCGGGAAGGTACATCAATTCTGATGTTCTGTCTTGAAAGTGCACTTTTCAAATCAACCGATATCGACAAGGGTGTCAAATCCATAAATTCATATCCCTGAAATACCGGCCAGATAAATGTTGCACCGCCGTGAATACAACGAGCGCTTTTCGCAGTACCGTCTTTGTTGTGACTTACTCTACCATAGATAACCATGATCTTGTCTGAAGGGCATTTCTTGTATCTGCCCAGAATGGTTAGAAGAAGCATAAATGCTACAAGGGCAAGGACTACAATTAAAATTAAATCTTCCATAATATCCTCCTATTTTTTATATTAAGCTTTTGCTTAATTACTCATTTAAAATGTTTAAAATAATAATCTTAAACCCGCATTATTTAATCCTGCTTCAATTCCTGATTTTGTACTGTCGATAAATTCACTTGCATTATAATCAGGCTAGTAAAAATCTGTCTTGGTAAAAATCAAACGAAGCTCTTCGATTATAATATTTTTTGCAATTTCGTGAATCTCATCCACTTTTAAACCAAGCAATCTTTCAGCTGCATTTTGCATAACACCCGGTTCAGTTGAAATACCAGCAGAATAGACTTCCGGTAATCCTAAATCCAAATCATTAATTAAGAATTTTTTTCATAATCAATCGATATTTGTATAGGTGAAAGATCAAGAAATTCATATGCCTGCACAAATGGAATTATAAATGCTGCGCCGCCATGAATACAAACTGTATTTTTCTTTGTGCCATCCTTACTTTGACCTACCATGCCATATATAACCATGACTTTGTCTGAAGGGCATTTTTTATACCTATATTAAACTAATAAATGAATTACCTTAGCGATTTTGAAAAAGCCTTTTCTGTACGGCTTTTTCAAAATCAATAATATCCTGATTCATTTGTTAGTTTAATATAGACATAATCAATGCGAACATTCCACATATGACTACAAAGATAATTATGACAAATATTATATCTTCCATCTTTTATCCTTCATTTCTTTTCTTTGCAAGCTCTTCATATAGGCTGGCCTTTTCATTGATCCTTTTCTTAGCACCAATAGCGGAACCTTTTTTTCTTGCAAAGTACATTACTGTGTTCCAAATAAACATAATAAGCATCATGCACAACGGTATCAACCAAAAAGCGAAGGCTTTGATATATGAACCATAAATACTGTCTTCAATGAATACTTCCTCCAACGGAGTCTTGACATCAACAAACCCAAAGATATATGAAACTATATACGCAAGCGGATTAACAATATATGGCATCGCTCCCCTGTTCAAGAATGACATAAACCAGATTATCAGTATAGCGGCACTTACAATTATCTGCTCGGTAATCAGTGCGGATTTCTTAACTTCCGCCCTGAACATATATGCTCTTTTCTCTTCGATTAACCTGGAAGCAAAGAATAATATCACCCCTGTAACCAGAAGTTGAATGACAAGGTAAATCGGATAGTATTCCGTATAATACTGTATATAGCCATTTTTCAACTCTAAAATACTATGCGGAATCAAGGCTCCTATGACCATTGAAATCAAATTACCTACCGTATCAACAAGATATAGTATAATTAAATATGCAGCAACAAACTTGAAGTCGACACCTAATCGCTTTGTGTTTTCGGAATCCATATAAAATCCTTTCTTTAATCTATATGAAACTATCAAATGTATTACCTTGGCAATTTTAAAAAAGCCTACACTGCATGGCTTTTTTAAAATTAATAATATCTCAATTCATTTGTTAGTTTAATATATATTCAGCAAAATATTATTTTCTCTTAACAACAAGCGTATTGTTGCCAGAAAGACCGATAACAACCACCTCTTCGCCATATTTGATCGGTGTTTCTTCGTCTGTTACAGCATCGATTTCCATATAAGCACCCTGAAGTAAAGTGTTGATTTTACCTTTATCACTTCTTGCCGGAGGAATTGTGATATATACGGTTGCCGACAGACCGAGTGCGTTCTTGTAATCAACACTGCCGTCGCTTTGTAGCTTCATCATCCATTTGAAGATGAATGCTATAACAAATAATGCAATGGCACCTGCAACAATCGCACCAAATACTGAAAGAGCTACACCACCATTGTTTCTGGATATCATAATTCCGGTCCAGCCGAAAATCGAGAAGAATGCAATAATTCCTCTGAGTGTGAACAAATGAAGCCCGGGGTCTGATGCTGCATCAAAGTGACCATCATGAACGCCACTGCCATCTTGTGAACCATCAAATCCGTCATGACCGGATGCATCGAAATCTGAACCATCTTGTCCGACATCAGCATCACTGTGACCGCTTATTCCGATAGCAGTAAGTATAACCTGAACCAACAACAATACTGTTGAAGGGACTGCAATGTATGCGAAGATACGTTCAAGCTGTGTGAGGGATTCCCACCATTCAAACATAATAAACTCTCCTTTTTAACTAAATTTTTAAATCAAGCTCGCCAATCAGCAGTTCGGTCTTTTTGCTGAGCAAGGCAGAAAGGTGAGCGTTGACCATGATAACCAGAACTTTCTGAAGCCGTTTTTTTGCTCCCGTGAAAGGTTCCTTGTAGTCATGCAGCATATTTATAACCGATTCGCAAAGCTTATTGTTATCGATATAACTCACTTCATGACCGCGTTTGTTAAGCTGGACAATCAGGTTAACATAATAATTATATAACTGATTATCATCGATTGCATCGTCACTTTCATCTGAGAGTACTCCGTTAATATAAGAAAGCATACCAGTTATTTTGTCCAGTCTGAGTGTGTCCTTTAACATATTTATGATGACTATCCTGCAAAACTGCCTTTTTGAATATCTTTTATTTACCGGTGATGATAGAAAACCTCTTTTAACCCAGTTTTGGATTACATACGATTCCAGATTTGTGAGTTGCGAAACTTGCGAGAGTACCAGTCCGCCGGCAGCAAAAATATTATCGAATATCTGCTTTGATATATCCTGCTTGTCGAGGCCGGTCTGTATCGTTGTTCCGGGTAATACAGCTATCAAATCTCATCTCCTCCTTTCGAGGTTGTCTAATTATATCACATGGTCAAGTGATTGTCAATAGGGTTTTTAAGATTTTTATTGTCTATTTTTCAATATTTTTAAATAAAACGATAATATCAACCCTTTCGGGCTGATATTTCAGAGCTTGATTCAATTTTTAAAGTCCCATCTGTTTGCAAGCTTCTCAATTTGAGATGCAAATTTTGATATTTCTTTGTTTGCAGCTTGTTTGTGTTTCTCGACAACAGAAATTAAATGCTTCATCGCAGCTTCAAGTGTAGCATATGCAGAAGATATATATCTTCTCTGCTCTCCATCGGGCTTCTTGCGCGGCAGCTCACCCGAATCAAGTACTTTATTATTAACAAGATCAATTATTGTTTTAGGGTTTGGTATATAAGTTTCAAAAGAATTCGAATCAAGCAGTTCTTTGAAAGAAATTGTTGCTTCTTCTTCGCCGTGAACAAGGAAAACATTTTCGGGATTCTCTTCAAATGCTGATATCCACTTATAAAGTCCGTTTCTATCTGCATGTGCACTGAGTCCGCTGAAATTATAAATCTCAGCTTTTACGGCAATTTCCTCGCCAAACAGCTTAACCTTCTTTACACCGTTAAGAATTATTCTGCCAAGAGTACCATTCGCCTGATATCCGACAAAAACAATTGAACATTCACCACGCCACAAATTATGCTTCAGATGATGACGGATACGACCTGCTTCACACATACCGCTTGATGATATAATAACCTTTGGTTCAAGATCAGAGTTGATCAACTTTGATTCATCCGAGGTTTCAGTCATATGCAGATTGTTGAACCGGAGCGGATTTTGACCTTTTGCTATAATTGCATCGGTCAGTTTGTCAGCATAACCGGTAAGATCGCCGCTGTATATATTTGTCGCTGCAATTGAGAGCGGGCTGTCAACATATACAGGGAAATCGGGTATGCTTTTAACCAGCTTACGTTCCTTCATTTCACGAATGAAATAAAGAAGCTCCTGGGTTCTTCCGACTGAGAACGACGGAATTACAATATTGCCGCCTTTTATAAAGGTGGATTCAAATATTTGCGCAAGTTCTGCAGCGTAATCCCCGATTTCATCATGGTTGCGGTTGCCGTATGTTGATTCCATTACAACATAGTCAGCTTTTTTCAAATAAATAGGATCTCTGATTATTGGTTGATCCAGGTTTCCTATATCACCGGAGAATGCGATAATTTTCTGTACGCCGTTTTCATCAAGATACAATGTGATCGAAGCCGAACCAAGAAGATGCCCACCGTCAATGAACTCTGCACTGACGCCCTCACAGATTTTTATTCTCTCATTATATTTATGTGGTTCAAGCTGGAGAAGAGTTTTTTCGGTATCCTCCATCGTATAAAGAGGCTCGATAAATTCGTGCCCCGCACGTTTGCCCTTCTGATTTTCCCATTTTGCATCCATCTCCTGAATTTTTGCTGAATCACGCAGCATTATCTCAAGGAGCGAACAGGTTGCGCCGGTTGCTATTATCTGCCCTGTGTAGCCGTATTTAACAATCAGCGGAAGCCTGCCGCTGTGATCTATATGAGCATGTGTAACTAAAACATAGTCGATTTCCGATTGTACAAAATCCATTGTCTTGTTGTCGCAGTCACTGCAGCCCTGCTTCATTCCGCAGTCAATCATTATCTTTTTTTCGTTCACTGTCAGCATAAAACAGCTGCCGGTTACATTCTTTGCTGCTCCGTAAAATGTAAGATTCATAAATATTTTCATCCTTTCATTCAAGTAATCCTAAAATCCTCTGTCTTTTAATTTGTTGATTATATTAACATAAAAATTACGAACATCAAAAGTAGCAATATTTTCACGGTTTGCATCAATCATATCTGCTCGAGCATGTATTTAGTTTGTATACTGTAGTGTAAGTGTATCGGTAGTTTATTTATTATGATTTTCTTTTTTCATATTAATCCTGTGTTGTGTTCCTTCATACATTTTATTATCCCGTCAAGTGTTGATGAAAAGCTGATACCAGCAGCATTAAGCTTTGTCTGGTCGAGTGACAGATTGCTGAAGTAGTCGGTACGATTTATTAATTTATTGGTAAGCTCAGCTTTCCCAAGATATTCGAAGATTTTCGTTGCAAGCATATAAGGTGGATAATCGTGCGGACTGCCGAAGTTGTAGACCCCGCCCGGAGCAGTAAACAACTTTTCGATATTTTCGACAACCTCTCTGACATAGGTTATCCCTCTGTATTCGTTGTTCGAAAGCGTCAGCTGTCTGCCGTTATTTACCGAATCAAGGAGCATGGTTGCAAAATTTGTTTTTGTAACAAGCTTATCAATCGGAAGATCAAACATCCAAGTCAGCCTGAGTGAGATTGCATCAGGCAATATCTCGTTTAGCATCTTTTCTGCAGATAGCTTGTCTTGTCCATATTTATTTTTTGGGTTAACAATATCATTTTCTTTATTCTTTTTGACATGAACGACCGCGGAATAAACCTGATCCGAACTCATCGAAATTAACCTGCTGCCTGTCGTTTTACAAGCCTTTGCAAGGTTGACAGGGCCATTAACATTTACCCTGAAGGATTCGTCCGGATGAGCTTCGCAATAGCCTGTATCTGCAATTGCAGCAGTATGTATAATATAATCAGGGTTGTTTTCCGACACAAAGTGCATACAATCTACTTCGTCTGTTATATCAAGCTCGCTGTGTGAAGGTGCGATAATATTGTAGCTGCTGTCGTAATATTCATATATTCTTGCGCCGAGAAATCCGCTTTTCCCGGTCAGAAGTATTGTTTTCATAATATCAATCCCCTGACTTCCATCATTGGTTTTATTATACTTTATCTGAAATCAATAGTCAAGGATATTCAAACTCAAATCGGATTTTATTGGGAAAATCAACTGTTTAAGATTGACAAAGGAATTTTTTATGGTATGATAAAAATGTATATTAAAACACAGTTATTTGAAAATAGCAAAATAACGAATGATAATATCAAAATTATTGAGATGTAAAATATATTTCTTACTAACCAAACTGTTTTTCTACCGACTATATATTTGTACAAACGAAAGCATTCATGAATGAGATTGAAAGAGCGGAATTAAATGGTTGACAAAGATACGGTTATCGGCAAGTATTTAGATAAGGATTTTCTGGACTCGATTTACGGGTTCGCATACAAACGCTGCAATAATTCCTGCGAAGCGGAAGACTTGTGTTCTGAAATAGTTGTTGCGATATTACAGTCGGTGCGCAATTGCGACAGCATAGACAATTTTTACGCCTTCACTTGGACAATTACACACCGCAAATATGCGGACTATTGTGAAAAACGAAGGATATCATCAGAAAATATCATTCCAGTCGATTTAAATGACGGCATTATAAGCATTAAAACCGATCCTATCGGTGCATATATTGAAAACGAACAGGAAAAATCTCAGATAAAAAGGATCAAAAAAGAAATTTCTTTTCTGGCGAGAATGTATCGCGATGTTATGATTATGTACTATATCGATGGAATGAAAATTTCAAATATCGCAAAGAAGCTTCATACTTCTGAAACTGTTATCAAGCAACGTTTGTTTTCTGCAAGAAACATCATCAGAAAAGAGGTAGATAAAATGGATACAAAAAACATTAGTTTAAAACCTATTCGTATGATTTGGCACGGCGACGGTGATCCGGTAAAAAGTCATCCGTACGAAAAAGCTGAACGAACCTTTTCACAAAATGTATTATACATGTGCAAGGATACTCCCAGAACTGCAAAGGAGATTTCGGAGCTGCTTAATATTCCGATGCTGTTTGTCGAGGAAGAACTTGAGATACAATGCAACGGATCAAACGGCTCTGACGGTCTTTTGAAAAAGCTTGATAATGGCAAATACATTTCTACATTTATAATGCTCGATTATAATGATTATGATGTAATTCATTCAGCTGTCAACAGATATCTTGATAGGTTTGTAGACAAGATATCAAATTATATCGACGAAAAGAAAGATAAAATCCTATCATTCTCCTATCTGAACAAACATGAAGATCTCAGGTTTATACTCTGGTCGCTTGTCAACCGCATGTGCTGGTCGATGGGCTGGCAGTTGTCGGATAAAATTATTGCAGAATATTATTCGGATATAAAGCTTGCAAAGAAAGATTACTACCCTTTCGGCTTCAAATTAGAATCAGGTAAGTGCTATTCGGTTGACAGCTATGGTTGCGACGGGATTGATGCTGACAATGTTTGCGGATATTCACATATTCATATGTGCAACATTTATGGTAAACGCAAGGAGCCTCATTTCCACTGCGGCTTGAATATTTCACTCTCTGCGCCAATTCAAATGACAATCAGAGCGATTGGTGGACTTGATATTGAATCTTTATCAGAAAATGAGAAAGAAATCGCGGCAAAAGCAATAGAAACTGGATATCTTAAAAAAGAAGGCGACAGACTATATCCGAAAATTCTTGTAATACCTTTTGAAAACTCAAGCGAGTTCTATAGCTTTGCATCTCATTTTAATCCTCAGGTTGCAGAGTTTGCAGACGAGTTCGCTGATGAATTTAATAAATACATTAAAAAATACCTGCCCTCACATTTATATGATCAAGTTGATAAGTTTATCAGCCATACAATGGTAGGCTTTGACAGTGATGTGATAGAGAAATGTATTGACAGAGGTATTCTGTATGCACCCGAAAACAGTGTCTGTGCTGAAGGAACCTTTATGGTTGTAAGAAAGTAAATTTACTGCTACACTCTCTGCAAATTTTGCAGGGAGTGTTTCTTTGTTAATACTCCGTTAATGAAACTGTCGATTGAAAACTATTGTAATCAATTTGTATTTATGTTATTATAATATCCTGTTAAAAGGATTAATATGAGGATAGGGTTTTGTGCCTTTTTTTCGTATGCGATAGCAAAAGTTTTGCTTCGCAAAACACGCCACAATTCCCCACTACGAAGAAAGGAGTAGTTATTATTATGAGTATTTTCAACAACAAAAAAATCAAGCAATTAGTTGCTTTTTTTATGCTCGCAGTCATGCTGGTGCCGTTTACGGCATGTGGTGACGGCGACAAAGATAACAGCACTGATTCAACAGGGGAGGCAAGTAATGTGACATCAGAAGCGGAAAGCGCAAAAGAACTGATTCCGAACGAAAAAGCTGCGGCTGTCTGGGACAGCACATGGGCAGATGAAATAAACGGATTCGCTAATGCATCAACTATATACGGTTTTGACTTCTACAAAAACCGTCAGCTAAGCAATGACGACGCAAAGGATCTTGCAGAGGATGATTATAAATATATCTTCTTCGGTGAAAACAACTCGCGTGTCGTTAACCTTACAGACGGTTATGCAATAACCCTACCGACAACAGAATTTACAACAGACTACTCACTCAGCGCACTTCGCAGCCGTTACTACGGTGACAACTTTGCACTGACAATAACAAAAGAAAATAAAAGTCCTTACGGAAACACTCCCGAAGGATGGAATATATACCTTACTGAATGGGTAATAAGATATATTGACAGTATAGACTTCCTTGGCGCAAACAACCTTCGCCGTATACGCAAAAAGCAGGAACTTACAGACATGATTGAAGGCTATACGGTTATCATATATAACATGGAATTCCAACTTCCGACCTCATATGAATATCAGAACTACGATATTGCAATTGTCCGCAAGGATGACGAATATGTTGAGTTCTACCTATTCGTTATGAAGTCTACAGAAAGACAATACGAAAAACTCGACGAAATACTGAAGTCCTTCACAGAATTGGATGAGGTCGGTGTTGCAAAGAATGATGAAACTCCGTTCGAGTTGAAAATACCCGAATACTGGAACGACGAAACAAAAGCATATTTTGATAAGCTTCAAAATCAGACAAATGTAAGCTGGGGTGCGTTCAGTGCATCAATGCCTGATGATAAAGACGGCACATATAATATGAGACGCAATCAGATAATAGCCGATCAGGCAAGACTTGAAGCTACATTCGATTACAACTTTGATATTCTCCCAACTTATACTGCGTTAAAATGGGGAGATACCTTATTTGACTTTCCAAGCGGACTTGCAAGTGAGCTTGCAGGTGGAAACGGCTTTAACGGAAAACCTGTTCTTCAATTCACATATCAATTCACAACACTTAATAATACCAACCTTTATGGCTATAATCCCATGTTCGATATTGCCTGCGGCAAATATGATGAGCAGTTTAATAAAATCGCTCAGCAAATAAAAGAATATGACAAACCGGTATTATTCCGTTTGAATAATGAGATGAACTCAGACTGGACCAGCTACGCCGGTATTCTGTCACTGCTCGATCCCGATGTTTTTGTTTTAACATGGCAGCGTCTTTATGATATCTTCCGCGAAGAGGGTGTTGACAATTGTATATGGATTTTCAACCCGATTGCGAAAAGCTGCCCGTTTAGTAGCTGGGGTGAATATCTCTGCTATATGCCTGGTGTTGATTATATGCAGCTCCTTGGACTAACAAGCTATGAAATGAACAATAATACAAGTGTTGAATCTTTCAAGGATATGTATACCTATGTTTATGAGAAAAATACTCCCTATTTTGAAAACTACTCATGGATAATCAGCGAGTTTGGCTGTGGCTCCGGCGGTGAAGTATATTATGATTGGGGACAGGGTAAATATTTTGAGAAGCAGCTTGGGCGCAATGAAACACTGCAGGCAAACTGGGTCAAGGAAATGTTCAAATACTTTAACAACAATCAAACAAATGAAAATGCTTTCTGCAAGAACATTAAAGCTGCAATATGGTTCTCTGTCAACGATTATGTTGATCTTGACGGTGAAAGCCGTATTGTAAACTTTCTGAAGCTTGATTCTTCACTCACAAAGACACTTGAAGAATTCAGAAAAGGTTTAAACCCCGAAGAATAATAAACAAGACCATTTATCTAATATGGATAAATGGTCTCTTGCTTTTATATTAAGTTTAAAAATGAAAAATAGTATTATAATTCGTAATCTACTGCTATGCTGCTTTCTGCTACTGCATGCATATGCTTCTTAACGACATCAACATGAAATGTGTCGTTCTGATATTCATCAAGCACTTCCCTGCTTTCAAGCGTAACCTGCAGAATTAAGTCATAGGAACGCTGCGAATGCAGAAAATCTATACCCACAGAAATATCCTTTACTGTCGGTACATTCCCTTGCATTGACATCAGAACATCCTTCGCTTTCTGACAATTCTCAATGCTGTTATCTTTAAGTTTAAAGCAAACTATATGTTTTATCATAATAATTTCCATCCATCTATTATTCCCGATAATTAATAATATCACGATTACAAAAAAATAGCAATGAAAAATATATACAGAGACGAAAATTATGTTATTATATTAATATCAGAATATTTTTAAATATAATTACACAAAAGCATTATTTTTATAGTCATATATAATGAGAGGGGAGTCATACATCTTGACAAATAAAGAAATAGAGACTTGTGTGCACAATATTTCTATTGGAGATCAAAAAAGTTTAGAAACTTTATATTATGGATTAAAAGAACCAATTTTTAAATTTGCATTATCAATATTATTTGATTATTATTATGCTGAGGATATACTTCAAGAAACTTTTTTAACAATAATTAAAAAAGCAAATCAATGCAGATATGAAAATACTAGATCCTGGATTTTTACTATAACAAGAAACTTATGTATGGATGTAATGAAAATCAATAAAAATGTTAATGTTGAACCCGATGAAAATTTTGAAAATATTGCTGCAATAAATTCCGATAAATTAGTTACAGATAAACTTATTGTATCCGAAGTCTTGAATCAATTATCTACTGTTGAAAGACAAATAATAACCCTTTACATATTTGGTGAAATGAAACAGACTGAAATTGCCGAGTGTTTAGATATGCCATATCAAAAAATCAGGTCTTTATATAGAAAATCAGTAAAGACAATTAAACAATATTATGAGATACAAAAAATAAATAACTGAAAGGAAAATCATTATGAGAAAAAAACAACTGTTTGATTTTTTTAAACAAGAATTTAATGTACCGGTTCCTGATAATTGGGTAAATCTACAAAATATTAAACTTGATAAAAGGAGCAATAGTCTAAAGTATAAAGCTCCTTCATGGCGTCCAATATCAATTTTTGCGGCATGTTTTTTAATATGTGTAGTATTAATTGTTCCCATTGCTATGAATTTTAATAATATTAACCCTCCGATCTCAACCGAAAGTGAAACATTAAGCAGTGATGATACATCAACAACTGATATATCATACAACAATAACACATCAAAAAATAGTGATGAATCTATAGTTGATAATACCTCAAGTACAACTACAAGCGAAAATAATGTTTCTATACCTGAACTACCAATCGGAGTAACAGAAATAGACGGTAAATATTATCTCAATCTTGAAGGAGGTAATGATATTGATACTTCACAACCATATGGTGATATCGACCAAGCAAATTTAGAATATAATAATTTTGAGACATTTAAAGCAAAAATGAAATCACTCGATTTCACAGAAGATGAACTACAAATAATACGCAAGAACTTTAAAAAAGATGAATATGGTATTATATTTTGCAATACTGAAAAATTTTATGAGCCTATATGGGTACCCGAAGATTATTCTTTACATGGAATCGGATATTTTGGTGGAGAAGGATATACATTTTTATATACTGGAATACAAGAACAAACACTATTGATTGAATATACTAATATTGAACGATTTTATAACTCAAAAGATAATATTTTGAAAAACAAAGGAGATTATGAAAGCTTAAAAAATAGTGGATTATATAAAAATATACAAGACTCAATAGAAATAGTCGATGGAATTGAGCAACATATATTATCCTATACTTCATTAACCGGTTACGAACGCTTAAAAAAGAGATGGGATTTCACATTCGATAACATCTCTTATACCATATTTGAAAGTTATTCGCAAGAACAAAATAGTAATGATTTTAACCTTGAATATCCAGAATATTATTATATTTTTGCCAATAATGGCAGTAAGTCATTTATTATTAATGGCACAAACATGGGAATAAAGATAACAAAAGAATATGTTTTAAAATTTGGATTGAAATAATTTTTAGTAAATATCCACATCATGTTTTATATACTTGTTGTGGATATTTTTTATTATTTTCTATTTATTTGTTGACAATTATATATTTAAAGTATATAATTGTTAAAAAGTGAGGTGTATAATAATGTTAAAGAAGTTTTTTCCAATAGTAATTACAATTTTAATTATGTTTTCATGCTTTAATGTATCAGCAATTAATTATGTCACAGAAAATAATACTATTATTCCTGATGCTATATCATTATATTGTGATAATATCAACACTCATACCAAACGTCTTACTAACGAAGAGACTGACTTGAATACCATTGTTTTTCAAAATAGTGATAACACAAATTCAATGTACATTTTTGAACAACCAGTTAAGTATGTTGATGAAAATGGTATAATACAAGACAAAAGTACAGAATTAATTGATATTACCAATAAAAACAATGGATATAGATACTCTAATTATAAGAATGATGTGAAGTTATTATTCCCTGATATAATAGATAAATCAAAAGGTATAGTATTAGAGTATAATAATATAAAATTAGAATTAATGCCGGTTAGTGATTTACATGGAAATGCAAAAATAAACAGTGTTGACAGAAAAGATAATAAAAATAATGCTGTGAATTATTCAGATGTATTTTGTGATAATATCTCTTTAAGATATACTGCTACATTTAATGGTGTTAAGGAAGACATAATTCTAAATGAATATACTGGTCAAAATATTTTTAATTTTATTATACATACTAATGGTTTAGCTTTATCAGATAAAACAAGCAATATAACAATAAATGATCCAGTTACAAATGATATTAAAGCTAACTTAGGCGAAATTTTAGTAATTGATAGTAATGGTAAGAATATAATGGGAGAATTATCTTACAAGACTGTCAAAGAAAATCAAGAATATTTATTGACAATTATAGTTGACGACAACTATTTAACAGATTCTAACACTACATTTCCTGTATATATTGATCCAAATTTATCTATACCGACAGCAGGTGGAATCAGTGCACCTAAAACTATTGTTGATACACCGTTATATTCAAATTGGCCAACATTAGCAGCCGGTGGTAGTTATTATAATAATGTTGGTAATATGAATAATTCAAATTATGGTTATAGTCGTTCTATAACAAAATTTCCCGCATTGATGAGTAATGTAAGTTTTTTGATGATGCCTTCTGAAATTATAAACAGTGTTACATATCAGACACGTGCTATAGTAAAAGGTTCCAATGCTTATGTATATGCATGTTCATACACTGGAAATGCGTGGGATGAAAACACGGTAACCAGTGCAAATGGTATGGGATATAGTACAACATGGTCATATGCATATGTCGACGACACTACATCATATAATAATTTTAATATTACATCATGGGCTATTGGATGTAAAGCAGGTACTCAAGACCCAGTAAAGGGTATACTTTTAAGAGTAAATCCCACATATGAATCAAATCCGGATTATCTTTTTAGATTTGCATCAACTGAATACGGTAGTTCCCTTCCTTGGGTTGTTATAAATTATGACAGAACATATACATATAGTTTAGTTAGTAAATATTCCGACAGGTTTGAAGCAGCGTATTCAAGCGCTAATTCCGGAATATCGGCAGCTCATTCATTTGCTAATACTGTATTTGATGAATATGGAGTAACACTTGTTAATGATAGCATATCTAATCAAGCTATGGCCATTGATAATTGCCCGTATGGATATTATAGTAGTTGTACATCAACCTGTGGGACAAATTGTTACGCAAATCATCATCGAAATATATATCGATTATCCGATGAAATATATAACGGCACAAGAGAAACAAATCATATTTATACAAGTTGGTATTATATGGGGAGAACTACATTGTGTTCTGGTACCGGTGCAACTCATGTATCATATGAAGCTATGGCAAATGTTATCCAAGCTAATGATTCTGCATCAAGAAATATAGTTGATCCCGGAGAGGATTATATTGACTGCCGACCAGTTATAGCAGTATATACGCCATCAACTCTTTCAAATGTTGCTTATGATTCAATGAAATTGATACTTGCACATGAATTAGCTCATGTTTTTGGGTTATATGATCAATACGATGATGATGGCCATGATAATGGAACAACATGGACATGTATAATGAATAACTTTAGTAGTTATTATACAAATAGAGTTGATTTTATTCAAGATATTAAAGATGGAAGTGCTCCATTTTGTGCAAGTTGCGATAGTTTATTAGAGAAATACATTATCACGAGATACTTCCTAGCGAATTAATTACTTAGTAAATATGAAATGGCATTTGAAAATATCGATATACGATAAATAACCACCCTTGAACTTCTCAAGGGTGGTTATCATTTAGAACATTGTTTTATCGATGATTTCTTCGGTCAGGATGTTTTTTGAGAAAAGATATGTGTTATCATATATTGCTCTGACAAGCGGGTCTTCTGACAAGTATGCGTTGTAGAAGACACCGGGTGCGCCGTCCTGATAATACATCTTGATGCCATCCTTCATATATCCGGTTTTTACACCTCCACGAAGGTATGCGATATATCTTGCGCGCCACTCAGCTTGAGTAATCGAACGGTAATCTATCTCCATCTCAACGCACATTCCAAGCATTTTTGCAAGGTCTGCACATTCATATACACGGCTTTCGCTTGCTGTTTTATTGAACATATAATTAGGCTGCAAGCAAGCCGAATCAAATCCAAACTGTACCCATTGGTTGAAGCCCTGCGCTTGATAATACGGAATCCAGATGCTCTTATATCCTAATTCGCGGATATAATCGGTTGTATATCTGAGCAGCTCCATTTCCTCGTCATCATCACCATCGATGCTTTCCTCATACCAATAGAAGCCCCAAAGCTTCATGTTTTTGAAGTTGCTTTCGTTGAATCTACGCAGTTGCTCATCAATCAACCACTTGACAGCTTTTTTTCGATGCTCGAGTATTCCGAAGTCAAGGCTGACACCGCTGCCGTCAATGTCGCCAAAATCATGTTGACCTGTCATCGGGCGAAGTATCGAGAGGAATACATTGACCTTGTAATCGTTAATACTAAGTCCGGTCTTTACCTGTTCAACGGCTTCCTCAAGTGCCGAAATATTCGAGTCTGGATAGTATTGATCATCAATATAATACTGCCAGTCTGAGAAAATGAGGTTACCGGCTTGCATTGATTGTCCTGATGGTGCTTTGCTTGTGCAGGGCAGGAACAGAAAGCTGTCGAAATATGTGTCTTTCAAAGCTTTATTCTTGTCATAATAACCGACAAATGGCAATAAATCCTCAACCGAATGTCTGCCACGGCGCACCTCAGGATATGAGCAAGTGTAGGTCAAAATAATATTGCTGATACCGCCAAGCTCCTCCGGAGCTGCAAATTTATTCGGTATTGCTTTTTTCTCAACCGTTGTCGGGACAATATCAACAGCATCAGCTGATATAAATTTCGTACCAAATACCGATATTTCATCTATGTAAGCATGCGGACCGATTGGATAATATATTCTGACAAAGCGTGCTTTACGTGGTTTATCAAAAACAACATTAACCTCGACACGACTGTCTTTTTCTGGTATATATTTTGTTATTGATTTATCAAGTAATTCCCATTCGATGCCGTTCTCCGATGCTTCAAAGCGTACACTCTTAGGTGGTTTAATCCACAAACTCGGTGAATATAGAAATCCTATTGAATAACCGACGATAGTTGATGTATGCATAAGATCATAATAAATTGTTCTTGCAAGACCGCCAAAAGCGTGATGCCATGCAGGGTCAAGATAGTCCAGTGTACCTGTCTTTCCATCAGTCAATCGGGTGAAGGTGCAGGGAGTGTTGAAATACTCCGTCTGCAATGAGTCGGGAATTGGAAACTCAGATTCGATGCGTTGTGGCATGCCGAAAACAAGATTCTGGTTCTTATTGTAATCAATGCTATCCGCTAACCAGTATGTAGGATTTACAACTGTCGGCAGCGGAGAACACATATAATAGCTGGGGTTCATATCAATTCTCCTTTTTTCAATAGGTATCGAATATCGATAACCTTCATGAATTCCTAACAATTATATAGTTAACAATTGTATTTGTCAATGAAAAACAGATATTTTTTTATGTAATTATTAATAATACATATTATGCAAAAGAAAAACGCTCACAGAAGGACCGGTTATAAAAAGTCAAGGGGTAAAAAAAGAAAAAATAAAATTATGATAAATGCTTTCTTGTGTATGGGCAAACCGCAACACAAATACCACAAGTACCACTTGTCCTACCATACTCTTTGCCCCTTGATAGAGTGACTTTTCTGCACGCTGAAAAATCAATTAAATCATCCCGGTCAACAGCGACATCCCATATTCGGTTCTTTATAACATTGCCAGGGCATGCATCAATGCAAAGGGTGCATTCGCCACATTTGCATTGATAATCCGTTTTTACTACATCCAAAGGCATGTCTGTTAAAACAGAGGTTAAACGCAATGCACTGCCATATTGAGGTGTAATCAGCAAAGAACTCTTAGAAATCCAACCAATCCCAGAGATTGCCGCAACCGTTTTATGCGGCAATAAAGCCCGCCCCGGGATGTATTCGGTTCCATTTGTAGAACGTTGTACCTGCACAAAGCTTATAGTCTGGGGTAAAGCATGATAATTATTATCTTGAATAAACTCACTTACCAACACGCAAATCTGATCAAGCTTTGTATTTATGCTTTCATATTCATTACTGTATTCAAGAATGGCTGTTCCAGACGGTATCTTTTCAACAACGGAAGAGTTTAATGCAATTCCAATAGAAATTCCATATGGCAAGCTTGAACGGTAATCAGAAGGTATTGCTGAAAGATCGGCGTATCCAACAATATCGGCACCTAAACTCAATATGTATTCTTTTAAAATGTCCACTTTTCTGCCCCTTTCAAAATATAATTATTTCATAACGATTTACTCGATCGTGTTGGCTCATATCCATAATCCCTTATATTAAAATCTGAGCTTTTTGACTATATCAAAATTCAGTATGAACATGCATATTAACAATTGTAAAATGCTCCTAAATATGTTATTAATAATGCCATTATACAATATTACATTTACTAAATCAATACGGCTATGTAAAATTCTAAGCGACCTCATATGAAGTCGCTTAATCTCTGAACTGTTATTTAATTTTCCTAACAGGTCGTAAAACCTGATACCCATGTCCTTCCGGATAATGGCGTTGATAATCCTGGCATTCATCTTCATTCCATTCGTATCCGATTGTTGTTGGGTCGAAGTTCCATGCTAATTCATGCACTCTTCTCATCACTTCCTCGTTTTCTGCAAGGTAATAAAATGGTGGGTGGCTAAAAACAAGATAATAGCTTGCCGGAAAAGGTCCTCTCATTTCAAAGCCTTCAGGTATTTCACCATTATAATCAGGCTCGACACCAACACCATAAAAATAATTTCTCTTTCCGTCCTTCCATGTCCAACCTGCTGTATGTCCACTAATAATCGGGTGTACATCTTTGAAACTTGATACAATTCCGCACATAAGATCGCAGTCATGCTGCGGCCATACTTCACCGTTTTTTGTCATTGAACGCTTAATAGACACCGATATAATTATGCTCAGTAATGTATTCCGTATGATAGATAGGTAAAACAAGATTTCCCATTGTTATATCTCCTCGTATAATAGTTTTTATAATAGATTTTCTTCTCTTTTTCTTCTTCAAAAAAGAAGAGAAAAAGAAGAATGTCAACATAAGGTTGAGTCGCGCTTGCCGGATAATACGTTGCAGGGCGCTCAAATATATGCTATACTTGAAACAAATCAAGACAACCGGAGGATAATTATGAACGGTATCGGAGGTAAAATCAAAGAACTCAGAAATAAGAAGGGTATGACACAGGAAACTCTTGCAGAAGCTCTTGGAGTCACGGCTCAAGCGGTTTCAAAATGGGAAAAGGGTATAAACTCACCTGATATATCGGTTCTGCGAGATATTGCAAATATTCTCGGCATAAGTGTCGATATGCTACCCTCCCAATAGAGCCTGTGATATGTACGCCGCCCACCATGGAACGATACCGTTTTTTGAAAATCACGGGTTTCTGATTTATAAGGATTTAGGCAACGATGTCATCATGAGAAGGCATTTGGGGAAAAGGTAATTATTACTGTATCGAAAACAAACTTTAACGACTTTTTGTTTTTTGTGATTGAATAAAGCAAGGCACCCTATGTCATTTTTCGTAGAGCGCCTTGCTCATTTTCATCCTTATTCCTCCACATCCACCGTCACGCCGGACTTAAATTCCACGGTGAATTTGTCCGCGGCAACCGAAGTTGCCGTGTAGACGGTGACTTTTTCAATCAGCCACCGGACAAGCGGCTCGTCATATTCCGTGATGGTGGTGAGCTGTTCTCGCAGAAAAGTGCCCATATCGGCTATGCTGCTTTATGTTTATATGCCCTCATCGCAAAGATATAAGCCACAAGCATAATTCCGACGCACCACGCAAGAGCAACCCAAATATCATTTCCGACAGGTTGCCCAGACAGGAGCGCGCGGATGGCGTCCACTATCGAAGTAACCGGCTGATTTTCAGCAAAAGCGCGGACAGCCGACGGCATCGAATCGGTAGGCACAAACGCCGAACTGATAAACGGAAGAAAGATAAGCGGGTAGGAAAAGGCACATGCCCCCACAGCGCGGCCGAACGCGCAATCGGCATGGAGTGGAATCGTTCGAAGATACCGCTTTGCATATCCATAAACAGACGGTAAGCTGTGTAGGATATGCCGCTTGCAATTGCAATCAGTAGGATGCCGGGCAGCAGGTAATTCACATAGTTGTCCGTTCCGGTTTTGATTGCGCCGCCGAGCACATAAACGAACAGCAGCATCATCGCGATAGGCGTGATGGTGACCGTGATGATGGTGTCCAGGCTGCGGAAAATATGGCGCATGGAACGTCCGAGCATCACGCCCATATCGCTGAAAAAATGTTTCTTAGTCGTTTCCATTTACTTTTCCTCCTTGTTGCCGATGATTGCAAGGAATATATCCTCTAATGTTGGTTGTTTTTCAACATACTCCACCTTTGCGGGTGGGAACAGCTTTTTCAGTTCCGCGAGTGTACCGTTGGCGATAATCCTGCCCTCATGAAGAATGGCAATTTGATCGGCGAGTTGCTCGGCTTCATCCAGCATCTGCGTGGTCAGGAATACCGTAGTGCCACTATTAGCAAGTTCTTTGATTGTATTCCAAACCTCGATACGTCCTTCGGGGTCAAGCCCGGTGGTCGGCTCGTCGAGGAAAATGAGCTGCGGTTTTCCGATCAGGCTCATGGCGATGTCGAGCCTGCGGCGCATACCGCCAGAATAGGTGGAAACCCTACGGTCGGCGGCATCGGTCAGGCCGAAGCGTTTCAGTAGATCGTCCGCAACCTGACGCGGATTTGTGAGATGCCGCAGTTTGGCGATCATGATCAAATTCTCTCGCCCGGTTAAGATCTCGTCCACGGCGGCGAATTGCCCAGTCAGACTGATCGACTGCCGCACATTATCAGGCTTTGACGCAACATCGAAGCCGTTGACAGCGGCAGTTCCGCCATCTTGTTTGAGCAGCGTGGTGAGGATTTTGACAATCGTTGTCTTGCCCGCGCCGTTGGAGCCGAGTAGGGCGAATATACTACCTTTTTCCACCTCGAAATCCACGCCCTTTAGGACTTTCGTTGTCTTGAAGGATTTTTGTAAATCCTTTACTTGAATTGCTTTTTCCATTCCGATATCCCCCCTTTTACTTTGATTTATCTGTAACCTTTTTCATGGCTTTGTTAACTTTTTGGTCAGCAGATTCTTGATAGATGTCAGCGTAAGTTTTTGAATCTTTGATTAGATCGTCACAGAAAACCGCTACGTCACTGCCCGTCACTTCGAGCACGCCTTTCCCTACGGCCGCGCCCTCCTCAAAAAGATCGACAATTCCCGAGAACAAAACCATCCCGTCGGTTAGCTCGCCAGCGCCTCCCTTAAAAAGATATTTTTGAATCTCATTATAAACAATCTGATAATCTTGCGGGAGCGCTTTGACACGCGCCATGTGCGCTCGCCACTCTTTTTTGCCTTCGATGATATCTTGTATACTCATTTTATCCTCCTATTTACCTAATTTTTTAGCGATATTATTGTTGAGTTGCTCGCGCCACTTTTCGCGAAAAGACTTTGCCCCTTCTTCGCCGGCCAACGCTGAACAGAAGCCCTTGATATCGTCACCCAAAACCTCCCCGACACTCTGACCGTCCGACACCGCTTCTTCGAGCAGGCCAAGCACACCGTCAAGAATTGGCATGAGGTTGCGACCGGTGAAATCTGAGTGAGTCCAAAGATTGGCATTAATTTTCTCCCATGCCGCTTGATAATCAGTCGGCAGCTTTTTGACTCGCGATTCAAAAGTTTTAAATTCTTTAGTCATGTCGCTGCCCGTGATTTTTTCCCAAAAATTCATTATTTTCTCTCCTTTAGCTCGTTAATTTTTGATGATACGAACTCCCATTTTTCCCAGAACTTCCGCAGCTCCTTGCGCCCCGCGTCGTTGAGCGCGAAAAACTTTCGCGGCGGTCCCATATCGGATGGCTTTTTCGTAATTTCCACCAACTTGTTTTTCTCAAGCCGCACCAAGATGGTATAAACTGTCCCATCCACAACGTCTGAAAATCCGAGGGCGTTCAGCCGCCGCGTGATTTCGTAGCCGTAGGTTTCCCCTCTGCTGATGATTTCAAGGACGCAGCCTTCAAGCACCCCTTTGAGCATTTCTGTTAGATTTTCCAGTACAATCACCCCTTGCTATTCTGTACAACTGATATTACGTATTACTTACTACTGCTATATAGTAACACACAATAGTGTAGCTGTCAAGCAAAAAATAGACCTGTAAAAGTAAAACGGCTGGCGTCAGGGCTTTAGCGTAAATATGTGCATTAATAACACGATATCTATACTCATAGCTGCCTTCAATGATACATGCGGCAATCTTATTCAGATCATGCAAAAGTAACTTCATGAGCCAGTTCTAAACGCCTTTTTTATCTTCGATTCGAATACAAAATAAATCAAAGCACCCTATGCTAAAATTTTCATAGAGTTCCTCGTTTATTTTCAGGCTTATTCATGTACATCCACCGTTACGCCGGACCTGAATTCTACGGTGAATTTGTCCGCGGCAACAAAGTTGCCGTGTAGACGGTTACTTTTTCAATCAGCCGCCGGACAAGCGGCTCGTCGTATTCGGTGATGGCGGTTGACTGCTCCTACAGGAATGCGCTCATATCGGCTATCCGTTTGCGTAATTCATCCCGCCCGGCACTTTCCAGCTGAAGCTTCTGCTTTTCTTCACGCAGGTGGTAAATTTCCTCGGCGACATTCTTGAATATTGACTTGCTTCCGAGAACGGATGTATGCTATAATATGGATGTGTTTCCACGCACGGAAAATGCCTATATAAACGCTAAGAAACCCGACTTTGAAAATCCAATTTTTTTGTTCCGCGACAGAGCAGAATAGATGATTGGCTTTCGCGACAGAACGGATAGGATGTTTTTTTCGGCGAGAGAGCAGATTGGATGTCGGCATGAAACTGGCAGTTTATGCGAGCAATAAATCGGAATTTATTACGAAGATTATTTATATAACATTTAGGAGAATTCAGTCAGCATTATGAAAATCGACCGATTATATGCGATAACCGTATATTTACTGAATCACAGAAAAACACCCGCTGCGGAGCTTGCTAAAAAGTTTGAAGTTTCAATACGCACGGTACAACGTGATATTGACGCACTCTGTCAGGCAGGTATTCCGATTACCGCTGAAACCGGCGCATCCGGAGGTTATTACCTTACCGACACATTTCGCATGGACGGACATACGGCGACGCAGGAGGACTATTCTTTTATTCTCACTGCTCTGAAGGGTTTTTCATCCGCAATAAACGATCCAAAAATCAATGTAACGTTGGAAAAACTGTCGGCACTGACAAAAGATAAAAATGAGAGTATTATTTTGAATTTTTCAGTGCTGCGAGAAGGCGATGAAAAGCTTCTGCAAACGCTCCAGTCCGCAATACGGACAAGGCATCCGCTCAGATTCACCTATACGAATGCGGATAGTATAATGCGCATACATACTGTCGAACCGATCGCTGTCGTTTATCGCTGGTATGCCTGGTATCTGCTTGCTTACTCAACTGTTGAAGATGATTACCGAACATATAAACTCGTTCGCATGAGTAATGCGGAGGTTGTAAATGCTCCATTCATAAAAGAGCATGACACGGCGGAAACAATACTGAGAGAAAATGATAGAAAAAATACGCAGGTTTGCACGGCGGTAGCCGTTCGTTGCAAGCCGGATGCGAGAGCAAAAGCTATTGAATATCTAAACGGAAAAATTACCCGTGAATATGAAAACGGATGCGAAATGACGCTTTATGTTATCGAAAACGAGCATTTTTGGCTTGGAACTCTGCTCTCTCTCGGCGACGGAATTGAGATTATAGAACCAGAACATATAAGGGCGCGTGTTCTTGATGCCGCGAAAAAAAATCGTTTCTCTATACGATAAACTATGACATACTGCTGTCGTAGATGCTTTGCTATAATAGGGATACTAAACAATTAGGAGGTATTTACGATGATAAACAGGTATAATCTCGATAACGAATTTGCAAACGAATGTGCTTATTCTGAGGTTGTTGAGGCTGGCGATTTTGTTTTTGTTACATTTTGTGTAGGCAATGTGGGACAATCGATAGAAGCACAGGTGAATGGCGCTTTGGATAATTTGGAAAACCGCCTGAATTTAGTGAAATTATCTCTCAACGCTGTCGTCAAAGTCGACGTTATGATGCGTGACCCATGGAATATACCGATAATGGAACAGGTTTTCAAACAACGTTTTAAGGGAGGTTACCCAGCAAGAAAAACCATATCAACGGAATTCGCCCATAATGGCGGTGTAAACGGATTACAGGTACAAATAGACGCAATCGCATATAAAGGACTGGTGAACAAAGATGAAACTTGACATTCGGCGATTAACCCCGGATATGCTTGACGATTATCTCCATTTCTTTTTGGATATCGCCTTTACTGACCATCCGGAATGGTCCGGGTGTTGCTGTGTACATTTCCATTGGAACGAAAAATATGAAGCCGAATTTCACAGCGGTGAAAAAAGCGGTACGGACTGGGCTGTAGAAATGGTCAAAGGCGGTATCATACAGGGGTATCTTGCGTATATGAACGGTCAGGTTGTCGGATGGTGCAACGCAAACGACAAGCATAATTACGATGTTTTGAAAGTACGCAGTGAACTGTGGGACGAGAGCGACAAAACCAACCGGGTTAAATCTATAGTGTGTTTTCTTGTTGCGCCGGATATGCGAGGGAAAGGTATAGCGACAAAACTTCTTGAACGTGTCTGTGAAGACGCGGAAGCGGAGGGTTATAACTATATAGAGGGATATCCGCCTGCCGGTGAATGTGACATGTATACTGCTCACCACGGAACAATACCGTTCTTTGAAAAGCACGGATTTCAACTTTATAAAACTTTAGGGCAGGATGTTATGATGAGAAAGCCGCTCGGAGAAAATCTATGATTACTTTATCCAACCGGCAAGCGAGGCAACTTATGCTCCTTAAGCACGGACTGCTTGGCGAATATAAATTTGTTGGCAAACAGGGCGCACTTGATTTCATACATCAAGTGGGCTGCATTCAATTTGACCCTGTGGATTCCTGCGGAAAGAATGCAGAGCTTACCTTGCAGTCGCGGGTTAAAGGCTTTACCAAGCAAACGCTGAACGAGCTTTTGTATATAGACCGCAGGCTTGTGGATTATCCCGATAAAAATCTCTCGATTATTCCCGTCGAAAACTGGCCGTATTTCGCGCGGTACCGCCAATCGGCAAAAGAGAGCGGCTTGCGCTTTGATGGGCTTGCTGAATTAGAGGCACAAGCGATTGACTATCTTAAGACAAACAGTCCTGTCAACTCTGATGAGCTACCCATATCCGGCAGTATACATTGGCATTCATCAATCCACTGGAGCGGTGGTTGGAACGGAAACACCAACGCAGCGCGCGCGGTTTTAGAGCAGCTCTATTCCACCGGAGAGCTTGTTATCCACCACAAGAACGGCACACGAAAGTATTACGATCTTGCCAAAAAATACATACCAGCCGAATTACTGATCGCCGACGACCCCCTGCCAGATGAATTCGAGCATCAGAAGTGGCGCGTTCTGCGACGTATCGGAGCGGTTGGGCTTCTGTGGAATCGCCCGTCCGACGCGTGGCTGAATATATGGGGCTTGAAATCGCGGCAGAGAAACGAAGTGTTCAAAGAATTGCTTGATGAAGGGAAAATCCTTGAAATCAAGGTGGAGGATTTGAAGGATAATCTGTTCTGTCGTGCTGAGGATTTATCGCTTATTGAAACCGTTCTGCAAAAAGATAAATTCAAACCACGCTGCGAACTGATCGCACCGCTTGACTGCATGATGTGGGACAGAAAGCTCATTCGTGCCCTGTTCGGCTTTGATTACACATGGGAGATCTACACTCCAGCTGACAAGCGGAAGTATGGCTTTTATGTTTTGCCATTACTTTATTGTGATAACTTTATCGGTCGTTTGGAATCAGTTGCCAATAAAAAAACAAGCACGCTGACGGTTAAGAATATCTGGTATGAGGACAGCGTAAAGCAGAACAATATAATCCGAACGGCGATAGAAAAGTGTATAAAACGATTTGCGAAATTTAACGAATGCAATAAAATTAACACTAACGGGCCTGACTAAATAAATTTCTGATGTTTCAAACTCCATATAGTAAAGGCAACCTACGCCCAAAATCGTAGAGTACCATACTCGCTTTTTATGTATTATGCTTCCACATCCACCGTTACGCCGGACTTGAATTCCACGGTGAACCTGTCCTCAAAAACCGTAACCTTTTCAAACAACCGCCGGAACAAACTGCCCCCACTATCAAGTGGGGGTATATTTGTTGATTGCGGCGGGCTGCTCTTGCAGGAATGCGCTCATATAGGAAATCCGTTTTTGCAACATTATTGATTGATTTTTCCATAAATATATGATAAACTTAGTTCTGCCACTTGTATGTCATAGTCCGGAGACAGAGTAGGTTGGCACTTAACATGAAACCGATAGTTTATGTGAGCAATAAACCGGAACTATGAATACTTATATTTTGCACGGCTCAATTACGGAGGTACGAAAGTGTATTTAGATAAATTTATATTGCCCATAGAGGAAGAATCCTCATTGATAGAACAACAAGCTGAACGTAATGGTGGTGAATTCGGATATATCGACAATACTTACCCCTGCGGCATTTTCTCAAAAAAACGGTTTCCCGAGTTTAGTTTTTCAAAAATTACTATTCTATATGGAGGAAACGGCTCGGGTAAAAGCACACTTCTGAATCTCATAGCTAATAAGCTGGAACTATATAAAACTAATAAATGAATTACCTTAGCAATTTAAAAGAAGCCTATACTTTTTGGCTTTTTTAAATTAATAAAATCACAACTCATTTGTTAGTTTAATATAGATACTAATCCAGTCGACATAAAGCAATGGTGGGAATTGGAAAACACAAAAGTGTACTTTGATTTTTTTAATAAGCATAAAAGGCTGTTTCTCGACGAAAAAATAAGCTATAAATAAAGTAACTGCTGGTATTGTCATATGATATCTATTTTTTATAGGGAGCATTGATCATGAAAATCATTGAGACTGAAAGGTTGTATCTGAGGGAACTTCGAATTGATGACAAGAAGGAATTAATGAAGGTCTTATCCGATCCTGAATCCATGCAATTCTATCCACATCCGTTCACTGAGGAAGAGGTTGAAAAGTGGATTCAATGGAATATTGAAAATTATAAAAAATATAAACACGGATTATGGGCAGTAATACTAAAAGAAAGTGATATATTTGTTGGAGATTGTGGTATAACCATGCAAAACATCAGCGATAAAACCGTACCTGAAATTGGCTTTCATATTATTAAGAAATATTGCAACATGGGTTTTGCATCTGAAGCAGCTCTTGCGTGTAAAGAATACGCTTTAAAGGTTTTACAATATCCTGAAGTATTTTCGTATGCTACCTTAAATAATATTTCTTCGCAAAAAGTCGCAGAGAAGATTGGTATGCGGTTTTATGAATATTTTGAAAAGAATGGTGAGAAGCAAATTATCCAAGTAGCAAGTAAGGATTAAACCCCAAAATACAACTAAGGGATAATCAGCGTCAAGTGATATACTTTTTGTATACTCAAGGCATCAATTCAGTAAATCAGTATTGTCGAAATGCTGATTTCTTACATATGAATTAAGAATGCGCATATCTTTGCATTTCATTAATTTATTTATTAAATCATTCTTGTTAGATATCAATAAATCTGTTATAAAAACAGTCGTTTTTTCGCAATGTGTAATTCTTAATTTAGATATATTTATGCAATGAATGAATTTACGAATATTGAATCCTGCAAAATCGTTAAAATTTTTACTTAATAATTTAAGGAAAAAAGCAAATACTACTTGACATAACCGCATATTTAGATTAAAATATATATATATTATGGCTCTTTAGCGACGAGCTAAAATTATGAAGAAAAACACAAAAAGGAGAACTTATGATTATTAAGTATGATCAGATCTTAAAAGATCGAATGAGTAAAGAAAGCTATTCTAAACTTATAGCTTTAAAGAATGAAAAAGTCGTAGAATTTGTTGGATCATTTATCGAACATTGTGATCCTGCATCTGTCTATGTCTGCAATGACAGCGAAAATGATATCCAGTATGTTCGTGACCAGGCTCTGGCTAAAGGCGAAGAGCAATATCTTGCAAATTCAAAGCAAACTATCCACTGGGATGGTTACGGTGATCAGGGGCGTGATAAAAACGGCACTCGTTTTCTTGTTTATAAAGAAAACATGGAAAAGATGAAAACTCTCAACGCTATTGAATACGAAGAAGGCTGCAAAGAAATAATGGAGATTTCACGCGGCATTATGCGCGGTAAAGATGCCATTGTACAGTTCTTTGCAGAAGGTCCCACAGAAAGCCCGTTTACCATCCCATGTGTTCAGTTCACCGACAGTTGGTATGTTGCTCACTCTGAGTTCATTCTGTACCGCTCAGCATACAACCATTTTCTTAAAATGAAGGATTCCGAAAAAGACGATTTCTTCCGTTTCATTCATTCCGCTGGAGAACTCGATGAAAATAACAACACCAAAAACCTCGACAAACGCAGAATTTATATGGACACTCAGAATAACATTGTTTACTCCATGAATGCGCAGTATGCAGGTAACTCTGTCGGTCTCAAAAAGCACTCGATGCGTCTTGCAATCAGCAAGTCAGGCAAAGAAGGCTGGCTTTGCGAGCATATGTTTGTTATGGCCGCTCTTGATAAAGAAAAGAATCGTAAAACATATTTCTGTGGTGCTTATCCGTCAGCCTGCGGCAAAACATCAACAGCAATGATTCCCGGAGAAAAAATTGTCGGTGATGATATTGCTTATTTCCGTAATATCAACGGCGAATTCCGTGCCGTTAATGTTGAGTTCGGTATGTTCGGTATTATTCAGGATGTCAATGCTAAAGATGATCCTGTAATTTTTGATAACTTGATGATGAATCAAGAAGTTATCTTCTCAAATGTTCTTAAAGGTCCCGATGCTAAACCCTACTGGCTAGGTATGGGCGTTGATGCTCCCAAAGAAGGCCGTAACCATTTCGGCGAATGGTATGAAGGCGTTCAGGATGCAAAAGGTAAAACAGTACCTCTCGCACACGGTAATGCACGCTACACTATGCGTCTTGATTACCTCGACAATATTGATAAAGAAGGCTTTGAATCCAAAAACGGCGTAGCGGTTGAAGGTATTCTTTATGGTGGTCGTGACAGCGACACAACAGTTCCGGTTGAAGAATCACCCAACTGGAAGGACGGTATCCTTCTCAAGGCAGCTACCCTCGAATCGGAAACAACCAGCGCTACTTTAGGCGCTGAGGGCGTTCGTACACCCAGCCCGATGGCTAATATGGACTTCGTTTCATATCCGCTTGGCGAATATACAATGAACAATATCAAGTTTGGCGAAAATGTTAAGAAGACCCCAAAAATTTTCAGCAATAATTATTTCATGCGCGATGAAAATGGCAAATTTATGACCAGCAAGCTCGCGAAAAAAATCTGGCTGCACTGGGCAGACGGTCGTATTCATGATGAGTATGATGCTTATGACACACCGACCGGTAAGATTCCTAAATATGAGGATTTGGCAAAACTGTTTAAAAAATATCTTAACGAAGATTTCACCGAATCTGTCTATACCACATTGTTTACTTTCCGCTGCACAAAATGGATTGAAAAACTGGAAAGAGCAAAGACATATTATACAAAGATGGATTCAAACATACCTCAAGAAATTTTCGATTACTGGAATACTGTCATTGAACGAATTAAATCATCCAAAGAAAAATATGGCGATCTGATTAAACCCGGCGAATACAAAGGCTAATTTCTATATCATTCACACGAAAAAAACTGCTGTCAGTCATATATATGACTGACAGCAGTTTACTGATTTTTTATAAACACACGATAAGACGGAAAAAAAGAAAACTAAATCTTATCCTTCTGTAGGAGTGATTCTTTTGAATACTATAACATTGGGCAAAACAGAAATTATCGTAAATAAAAACGGTTTCGGAGCACTGCCAATCCAGAGGATCAACAAAAATGAAGCTCGTACTTTATTAAGGAAAGCATATGACAACGGCATAAACTTTTTTGATACCGCAAGATTCTATACAGACAGCGAAGAAAAAATAGGTTATGCCTTAAACGATGTCAGAGATAAAATCTGCATAGCATCTAAAACAATGACTACCAAGGTCATCGAATTTTGGGAACAATTGAACACATCCCTTCGCTTATTGAAAACTGATTATCTGGATATATATCAATTCCACAATCCTGCCTTTTGACCCACACCCGGGGACGGCGCCGGACTTTACGAAGGATGCTCGAAGCCAAAGCAAAGGGTATGATCCGTCACATCGGAATCACAAACCACCGCCTTAAGGTTGCAACAGATGCAGCTGAATCCGGCTTATATGAGACAATACAGTTTCCCTTCAGCTACTTAGCAACAGTCAAAGAAATAGAGCTTGTCAAACTCTGCAAAAAGAATGATATCGGATTTATAGCAATGAAAGCATTATCCGGCGGTCTGATAACAAATTTCACGGCTACTTACGCCTATCTTGCGCAATATGATAATGTACTGCCCATCTGGGGAATTCAACGGAAATCCGAGCTTGACGAATTTTTATCATATGACGATAATCCGCCAGCACTGAACGAGGAGTTAACTTCAATTATTGAGCAGGACAGAAATGCTTTGAGTGAGGATTTCTGCCGTGGTTGCGGGTATTGTATGCCCTGCCCGGTTGGTATTGAGATACCCACAGCTGCAAGAATGTCACTGATGCTTAAGCGTGCGCCACTGTCTGTGTGCCTGAGTGATGAGTGGAAAGCAAAGATGGAGAAGGTAAATAACTGTATTCATTGCAATCAATGCAAAGATCACTGCCCATATGGTCTTGATACACCTAAGCTTCTCAAAAAGAACTGGGAAGATTACAAGAGATACATGTAAGATTAAGAAAGGAACCCTATATGAACTACCAATATGAAACAAATAAAATATATGCAGATGATGATAAAGGTGAGCTGATGGCGGAAGCTGCTTTCAATAATGTCAGCGATGGCGTTATTGACATAACCCACATTTATGTCAGTTCTGTGCTCCGAGGACAAGGTGTTGCCGGGCAGCTTATGGAGCTTATGGTTGAATATATGAGAAAAAATAAGCTCAAATCCAAAGCTTCCTGTTCATATGCAAACTCCTGGTTGCAAAAGAACAAGGAGGCCTATGCTGATGTAATCGCTGACGGAATAGACGACCAGCCTATAGCCTGCAAAATAGACGGGAAACATTAAGTGTACCAACAAATAAAGCGTAAAGGAGTATGCTGTAACTATGATGAACCTTGTCCTATTTTTAGTTGTATTCGGCGTGTTATGGCTCTTAATTGAAATTCTGTCAATTCTATTGAAGATAACCGGACTTGAGTTAAGTAACAAATCATCTCTATTTTAACTCATACTGGCTTTACTACCCGGGAGCCTGAGCTTATTGTTCAGCATTCAACCAGACGCCGTATCGCTATATTAAACTAACAAATTAATTGTGATTTTATTAATTTGAAAAAAGCTAAAAAGTATAGGCATTTTTCAAATTGCTGTAGTAATTCATTTATTAGTTTTATATAGTATGCTTATGATTTAAGCTACATAGCACGGGTATCGTTAATCACCCTGCTATTCGATATGCTCAATGACGAGCAGCAAAACCTTTTAAGCATTCTGATAATTCTCTCGGTTGTGCTTGTTTTTATTATTATCGTTACTAAAAACAAATACATTCTGGATCGATTTGAAAGGCTCGCTGAAAAAATACTGTCAAAAAGCATCAGCAAGAATAAAGGCAGTCGGATTGACCGGATTCTTAATCTAAATTCTAATTTCAGTATATATGAAGTTGTCGTTGACAACGATAGCCCTATGTGTAAAAAAACATTAAGAGAAAATCGGCTGAGGGACAACTTTATTCAAGTATTGAAGATAGATCGTGGTTCTGAAATAATAGATTTCCCGACAGCAGATACCATCATCCTGCACGGAGACCGCTTGATTGTATACGGAAAAATAAAATCAATATCAAAACTGGTTATGAAACAGGAAGAGAAAAAATAATAATGTAACAGAGATTCCATACAACCCCGAAAAATATCTTGCCGAGACAGATCCGAAAATGAAAAGATATTATGTATGCCATTGTCCGTTCGCCAGAGAAGCAATACTGAGGGGCGAACTTTAAGGATATCAGGAAACTGGTGTTATTGCAGCGCAGGCTTTGTCAAGCATCCGTATGAGGTCATTTTTTAATTTAATAAGAAACTAAAAGTCGATATGCTGCAGTCAGTTCTCAAATGTAATCCTGTCTGCAGGTTTGCGATATATTTAGATTAAAACTCGGTTGAAAGGACCCATATAATGAGAATACCGAAAAGGCTTAAAAAAGAAAACGACAAGCTTGAATGGAGAAAAGTAGTCGGGTTATTTGTCCTACTCACTCTGATTACATCAATTATTTATGTTATTGTAATGATGATTATTTCACCTTCTGCTGACTCTGCCAACGACGATTTTGTTAAGCTGAAAAGCGATTATATTTTAACCTTATCGCAATGTGTACTTGGTATAATTGTTATGTTGGTGCCTTCTGTTATCGAAAAAAGGTTTTCACTTCATCTACCGAATTATATGTACATACTCTATTTTATATTTCTGTATTGTGCAATATATTTGGGTGAAGTACGGAGCTTCTACTACCATTTTAGCCAATGGGATACGGTGCTTCATGCTCTCAGCGCAGCAATGCTCGGTGCATTCGGATTTATAATAATTGAAGCCTTCAATAAAACATCATTATACGGATTTGTTCTCAGCTCAATATTCGTCTCATTATTTGCTTTTTGCTTCGCTCTTTCGATTGGAGCCGTCTGGGAAATATACGAATATACAATGGACGGAATCCTTGGGCTTAATATGCAGAAATTCGCACTCGAAAATGGTACAAATCTGATCGGCCGGCAAGCACTTGATAATACCATGAAGGATATAATAACCGATGCGATAAGCGCATTCATCATCTCTGCCATAGGTTACATATCATATAAAAACAAAGAAAAGCAAATTGAAGATAAACGAAAATAAATCTATCACACAGAAATTATTGAGCTGAATAAAGATGGTTTTGTATAGCCGGAAGCTGCAGCTTTTTTTTCATTTGCAAAAAAAGAGCAGCATATTCAATGAAGCATATGCTGAAGTATCAGTACAATATTAAGAAACGTTATCAGCATCAAAGCTGATTAATGATATCTCCAAAATTCTGTTCTGTTTCTTTCAATTTCCCCAGATATATTTTTGCTTCTTGTGCATAATAGGTTGTTCCGCCATGCTCAGCCGCAAAGCATAAAAAATGCTTTGTCTCATCAGTTCTATTTTCTCGAAGATATATTTTACTTAACACAAATTGCCATTTTACTTTTTCAAGCATAAATATACTCTTTTTCAATTTATCAAGATAAAATTCTTCTGCTCCTTCGTAATTATTTTTCTCTTCCATTTTCAATAATTGCTGTAATGAAAAATATGCTTCATTTGCTGAATTCTTTTCAGCTACTGCCTTAAGTGCCTTAATGTAATATTGCATTCTGTCTAAAGTTTTCCGAGCTTCATCAAACTGCTTTATTCTAATCAGATATGATGTTAAATTACTAACATAACTGATTTTGTTGTTTTTATCAAAATTCGTATTCTTAAAATCGATTATGGAATCAAGTACTTCTTTTGCCCGCTGCAAATCCTGCTTTTCAAGATAAGCTCCTGCAATATTTATAAGTAGAAAGTTTCGTATACTTCGGTTTCTATTCTTATTTAAAAGTTTTTCATTTTCAAAAATAAATTTATCGAGATTACATTCTTCCAGTCGAATTTTGCCGATTTTATAATATTTTTTCAAAGCGATAATATTGAAGATGAGAGCAATAACAAAAATACATATCATTGCAGAAATAAAATCGATAAATAAAATATAGTAAGGCTCCAGGCCTTGCACTATCCATGTCATAACACCGGTAACAACTACTACACATACAAAACAAACTGTATAATAAGCAATCATCAATTTTCTGAACACACGCAACATATGATTTATTCTCTTTATACATTATGAATTATATTGTAACTAAATGATGTTGATGAAACAGCTTGGTACTGTATGTATTTATTATGTCTTCAAATTATACTCTGGTTCCGCATTCGGGGCAGAACACTTCGCCGTCTTTCTTTACTCTCTTACACTTTGGGCATCTCTGAATAATCTGTTCGGTTTTAGGTGGTACGGGTATGGAATCTCTGATTATTTTCATACCGCATTCACCGCAGAACACAGCGTCTTTTGTCTGAACTTTTCCGCACTTTGGGCAGGTCAAAGGCTTATTCACAGATGCGGCTGCAGGCTCTGATTTTTTGACACTGTTCAAGTTTGTGCCGCATTCACCGCAGAACACAGCACCCGGCTTCTGTACTTTGCCGCATTTAGGACAAATCAACTGAGCTGGTGCGGCAGGAGCAGCAGGTTCAGGTTGTTTCGCAACAGTAAGATTTGTTCCGCAATATCCACAGAACATTACATCTGCAAGCTGCTTTTTACCGCATTTCGGGCAAATCGGTCCTTCGTGTTTGAGAGCAGGTTCTGCTTTTACAGTGTTCGGATTATATCCGCATTCGCCACAGAACGTAGCATCATCCTTCATTATTGCTCCGCATTTCTCGCACTTTTTACTTGTTTCGATTCTGACAATCTCAGCTTTGAATTCGAAAATTTTCGCATTGCGATTTTTAAGCTCGCCAACCTGAGCTGCAACAAAATCATTCGGTGCATCGCTCATATTCTTGAAGTACAGCTCGCCTATCTGGGTATATAAAAGCTTTATTTCCTGTTCTTCTGCGCTTATTTTTGTATTCAACTTTTCAATCTCCGCTGTATATTTATTTGCGCTGTTTTCGTTTGATAATGCCATATCCTATTCTCCCTTCAAACATTCTTATCAATTATAGAATATCATATAATATATTTGTTTGTCAATATAATATCCTTATTCTCCTGCTTTAAAATTATAAATCGGTTTGATTATATCAATAATTTCAGCTGTTTCTTCAATGTTCTTCACTATATCATCCATCTTTTTGTAAGCCATCGGGCATTCATCAATTGTACTTCTGTTGACTGAGGTTGTAAAAATGCCCTGCATTTGTTTTTTATATTCGCTTAGTGTAAACTCAGCTTTTGCTTTGGAGCGGCTCATTAATCTACCTGCACCGTGCGGAGCAGAGTAGTTCCAGTCCTCGTTACCTTTACCGATACATAGCAAGCTGCCATCTCTCATATTAATCGGTATCAGAAGCTTTTCGCCTTTCTGTGCGGAAACAGCACCTTTACGTAAAATCATGGCATCGGTGTCGATATAGTTGTGTATAGTGGTAAACTGTTCTACGATGTGAAGCTTCATGCCTCTGACTATCTCATCCATCATAGCTTTTCTGCTCAGCATAGCAAATCGCTGGACGATCTTCATATCATGGATATATTGCTCAAAAAGCTCACCCTCAATATATGCGAGTTGCTTCGGAATATTTGTTTTATACTGTTCAGCAAAATTTTTCATTTCCTGCGGGATTTCTTTTTCTCTACCCTCAGCCTTTAGTTCGACAATTAAAGCATTGAGTCTTTCCTTGCTCACTTTGTTAAGTCTATTATAACCCTCTGCCTGGTAATAATCTGCAACCTCAAGCCCTAAATGACGCGAGCCTGAATGGATAACAATATATATATCGCCTTCAGAATCTTTATTCGCTTCGATAAAATGGTTACCACCACCAAGCGAACCAAGACTTTTTTCGGCTTTTGCTATATTGCACTTTTTTACACAATACAGTGCAGACAGGTCTATTTCATTAAAAAACCTGTGTGTTGATTCTCTGATATTGAACCCCGAAGGGATTTTCTGATAAATCAGCTTGTCAAGCTTTTCAAACTCAATACGGTCTTCTTTTAGCTTTATTGTTTCCATTCCGCATCCGATATCAACACCGACCAGGTTAGGTACAACCTTGTCACTGATTGTCATTGTTGTTCCTACAGTACAGCCTACACCTGCATGAACATCAGGCATCATGCGTATTTTTGCTCCAATAGTGAACTCCTGGTTGCAAAGTTCGATGATCTGAGATGTTGACTCGCTGTCGATTATCTCTGTAAAAACTTTTGCTGAGTTATATTTTCCTTGCAATTCAATCATAATGTTAAACTCCCTATGTTTTATATTGACTTTGTGAAGCCAATTTGATATAATAATGCGGATGAAATATTTGCTGGTGTAGCACAGGGGTAGTGCAGCTGATTCGTAATCAGCAGGTCAAGAGTTCAAATCTCTTCACCAGCTCCATTGGAAAAGCAAAATTTGTCCGAAGGACAATTTTTGCTTTTTTCAGCTAAATTGGCTTTATTATCTTTAAAATTAATCAAATTCAGCTTTCAACATCTGAGGGGCCTTATCATGAACACAGAATCCTTTTATTTAGCTTATAATGCTTTTTGGGGTTCGGAAAGACAACAAAACAGTATCGGTACATATTCTGAAAAGACACTTCATGCGATACTAAAGCATAGTTACGAGCTTGATACCAGCTGTCACGAGATAAAATTCTGCAACTTTGTCGCTGATATAATGAACGATAACGGAATAACAGAAATTCAGACACGAAGTCTGAACAACCTTAGAAGAAAGCTTGATGCTTTTTTACCAGAGACTGTTGTAACCGTTGTTTATCCGATTGCATCAAGAAAATGGCTTTGTTGGATTGATGCAGAAACCGGAGAAACAACAAAAAAACGAAAAAGCCCGAAAATAGGTAATATTTATGATGCTGTTTCTGAACTTTATAAAATAAAAATGTACCTTGGTCACCCAAACTTCAAATTGAAGCTGGCTTTTCTTGAAATAGAAGAATATCGCCATCTTAATGGTTGGAGTAAAGATAAAAAACGCGGTTCTTCACGATATGAAAGAATTCCTGTTGCCTTTACTGATGAAATCAGCTTTAATTGCCCTGATGATTATAGACTGTTTCTCCCCGACAACCTTCCGGAAAACTTTACGTCACAAGATTTTAAAAAAGCAAGCGACCAAAATCTTAAGACATGTCAGACATTAATTAATGTTTTGAACTATCTCGGCGTTATCGAACAAATCGGAAAAAGCTCGAGAAAAAACCTATATAAAATCAATTAATTATACTTAAGCGTTGTTCTTCCTGTATAATTTCACCAATGAAAATTCGTGCAATATCAGGATCAAACTGTTTGCTTGCGTTCAGTCTTATTTCCTCAACTGCGTAATCGAATGTCATCGCCTTTCTATATACTCTGTCCTGAGTCATTGCATCAAAAGCATCTACGACGGCCAAAATTCTTGATAAAAGAGGAATATCTTCTCCTGCCAATCCCCTCGGATAGCCTGTACCATCCCATCTCTCATGATGATATAATATATATTCAGCAATTGATGCTGTTTCGGGTGTTGACATTGCAATCCTGTATCCTATTTCGGAATGCCTACGCATTTCTTTCCAATCATTCTCAGTCAGCGGTTCAGTTTTTTTCAATACCGAATCATCAATTCCGATTTTTCCCACATCGTGGAGTAAACACAATAGGTTAAGGTCATGGCATTCAATCGGTGAAAGCTTTAGCTTTTGAGTTATTTTTTCAGTATAATAGCTTAATCTCTCGGCATGCTTTTCGGTTTCCTGACTCTTTTCATATAATGTTGTTTTTATTGATGATAATATATAGCTATGCGAGCTTTTGTGTTCAAAAAGCTTCCTTTTATACATATATTCTTCGGCTTTTTTTATTACCGAAGCAATATCCTCATTAACAGTGGTTTTTGTATCTACACCTAATGAGATGCTGATGTTATAATTCCTTTTTAAAACAGAAATATTATAATTTTCGCATTCCTGCTTTATCTTTTTAAGTAAATCAAATGCTGTGTCGAAGCTTGTATTCGGCATTAAAAGACTGAATTCATCACCGCCTGTTCGCGCAAGTATGCAACCATCGGGGCAGTATTTCATCAGAATTTTTGATGTATTGTTTATCAGCTTATCTCCTTTATTATGACCATAAGCATCATTAACAAGTCTGAGACCGTTAATATTACCTATAATAATTGATAGAGGAAGGTATTCTTCATTATCAAAATACTTTTTTTGTTCTTCAAAGAATCTACGGTTATATAAACCGGTAAGTAAATCATGGTTATTTATATATAGAATTTCATCGTCTTTTCGCTTTTTATCTGTTATATCGAGGATTATCCCTTCGAGAGCTTCGACTTCCCCATCTGTTGTATAGACAGCTTGTCCTCTATCAAAAACACATTTAATATCCCCGGTTGCGGTTATTATCTCATATTGAATATCGAATTGAGTATGATTTTCAACTGCTTCAGCAAGTGTCTGCCAAACATGATTCCTATACTCAGGCATAATAATATCATTGAATTTAATATCACGGTTATTGATAAAGCTTTCGGATTTATATCCCGTGAGCTGATAACATCCCTGTGAAACAAATTCCATAGTCCAATCTCTATCATATTTACACCGATATGCAAGTCCGGGTAGATTATGTAGCAATACCTCCTTGCTACGTTCACTTTCTTTCAAAGCTTTAACCGATGATACATAATCAGTTACATCTTGAATAACAGACAGATGGTTAAATTGCTTATTGTTGCCCAATTTTAAGGGTTTTGAGGATATATTAACCCATACTTCATTGCCATCATCTTTTTTATAACACTTAACGAAATTTACACTTCCGATATCACCTTTTTCAAGAAGTCGATACTTCTCGATTTCTGCATATGGCAATTCCGGAAATGATACATCTGCCATGGTATAAGATAAAAGCTGTTCTCTTGTCCGACCAACAATACTCTCAAGTGTTTTATTGCACTCCAATATAAGGTTATTATTGTTACCGAAAGCAATTCCGACCGGAACCTGATCAAATACTGTTTTAAATAATTCGTCGCTGAAAAACAATTCCTGTTCAAGCCGCTTTTGTTCAGTAATATCTCTTCTTGTAAATACGAATTTATAATTTTTATTTGATCTTATATAATTCACAACTGCTTTATACCACTTGTTTTCATCCAGAATCAATGAACGGTAATAAAATATCTGCTTTGTTTTTTCTGCCATCGCTTTTTTTGCCGAAGATATTAGTTTTGTTGAAAAGTGTTCGGGATATATGTCATTTATCCCTTTATTTATCATCTTTGCTTTATCAATATATAAAGTAGAATCATCAGATGCAATAACCGATACAATATTAAAATCTGCATCTATTTCAACAATTACATCATCAATATATTCATCAAGCGAAGACCATTTTTCGCTGGCTTGTATAAAATCGGTTATTTCGAAAAAAACAACTGTCACATAATTTTTTTCTTTTGAAAAAGCATATACACGATACCACTCGTCTTTTGCTTCAAAATATTCATTATATATAGCTGAACCGCAGTTTATTGCAATATCACTGTAAATCTTTTTTCTGTTATATTCAGGTTTAAGTACCTCGGGCATAGTTTCCGATACGCATTTACCTATAAGATACTCTGCAGGTAACCCATAAATTTTTTCAAAAGCTATATTCACATTTCCAACAATAAAATCGCATGGCGAAGCATACAAGTCATAAACCACTTGAAAACTAATACATGGAAATGGCATATTATCAAAACAGTGATCCAACATTTGTTCTTGCATATTTTACCATCCTGATTATTATATATTCCTAAATTTGCACGATATTTTTATTTTACATCATCGCTTTCACATTGTCAACTTTGATTTTATAATTATATAAATATTTGTTTAAAATTTAACTGTATTTTCTTTTTATTTGTTTCAATTTTTTCTTCGAATCGTTATTTGAGCGAAATAATACCGGTGGTATAATCGAGCCTATTACTATAGCCAATGGTACTCCGAATCGTGTCAATGTGCTTCCTCCGTTACCCCCAAGTAAAGATATTATAAAAAGCAACAATGCTATTGAACCGCCTGCCATCAGCGAATATGTAAATATGCTCTGTGATATTTTTCTTGAGCAGACAATTCCACAAACAATTCCACTTGCAAGTGCTGACAGTATTGCTCCATATTCAATATACCTGACCGGATTGGTCAGCTTCGAAGTAATAAATGCAGCGATAACCGATGCGGCTAAAACCGCAACAACGCCATAACCAATACTCCATAACAAAGATATAGAATCATTTTGTTTCTTCTTCAATTTCAGAACCCTTCCTTTCGTCATTTCTATTCATATTTATATGTGGACGAACTCGTAATTATTATAATTTTGTTTAAAACAAGTTGACAAGCCTATGAATTAGTCCTATAATAATTATATAAATACTATAAAGGATGTTATCAGAATGCAAAAGACAGTAACTTTCGGTGAGATTATGCTTCGCCTTCAACCCCCGTCATATGAACGGATTTTGCAGGCAAAAAGCTTTGATGCCACCTTCGGCGGTGGAGAAGCAAATGTTGCGGTTTCCCTTGCGACATTGGATATGAATGCAGCATTTGTCACCAAGCTGCCTGACAATATGATTGGCATCTCCTGCCGCAACGAGCTGCGTAAATGGGGTGTTGATACCGGTAAAATCGTGTTTGGTGGCGACAGGCTGGGTATTTATTACTGTGAAAAAGGCGCTTCGCAGCGCGCTTCAAATGTTATATATGACCGTGCTGGCTCTTCTGTTGCTATGTCTTCAAGCGAGGATTACGATTGGAACAGCATATTCGAAGGTGTAGACTGGTTCCACTTCACCGGTATAACTCCGGCACTCGGTGGAAATATGCCGGAAATCTGTGAACAGGCTTGTAAAGCAGCAAAGCAAAAGGGCATCACAATCTCCTGCGACCTCAATTACAGAAAGAAGCTTTGGAGCCGTGAGGAAGCAAAAAAGAGCATGAGCAACTTATGTCAATATGTTGATGTGCTTATCGCAAACGAAGAGGACAGCGAGAGTGTATTCGGTATCAGCGCACCTAATAGCAACATTGAAGGCGGTGAGCTTTCAAAAGAAGGTTACATATCGGTTGCAAAACAGCTTTGCGACACATTTAAACTGAAAAAGGTTGCTATCACTCTGAGAAAATCTTATTCCGCAAGTATAAACGGCTGGTCTGGTATGCTCTTTGACGGAAAGAATGCGTTTTTCTCAAAAGAATACACGATCAACATAGTCGACCGTGTCGGTGGCGGTGATTCCTTCGGCGCAGGCTTGATTTACTCTCTGCTCAACGACAAAAGCAGCAGTGAAGCAATTGAATTTGCTGCTGCTGCATCCTGCATCAAGCATACAATCGAAGGCGACTTCAATATCTGTACAAAAGCTGAGGTCGAAGCTCTTGTCAAAGGCGGCGGCAACGGCAGAGTAAATAGGTAATACTATAATACATTATGCTTATCTCTTTAGAACAGCAAGATTGCAAGGTGAAGCAAAAACAGTTGCGGATAGAAGATGATTGAATATTTCAATTGA
>MGOY01000007.1 GCA_001797275.1 Clostridiales bacterium GWF2_38_85
AATTCCTTTTCGTATTGTTGCATTTTTCTTTCCTCTTTCCTTTATAGTTATTATACTATATTAGGTCAAGGTGTTACAACTTTATTATACCATGACATATGTAGTAAATTAAAATTTCAATCATAAAATTAGAAGCCTACAATTAAGTAGGCTTCATATATTACTTGTCTATATTTTCGTCTATGTTTTCTGGTTCAACTTTAATTTCAAATTTCTGAATCTGCATTAAAGTATCATTTAATAATTTACTTTGTTCCTGTGCTTTTTCAAGTAGCATTCTATATGTATCTATATTAGATTTTAATTTGATTGATATATGTTTTATCATATTACTCCTTTACGATATCAGAAGCATTTACCCATCCGTACACACTCTTTCCCTTAATAAGATAACGATGTAAACCATAACTACATATTTTTAATATTGTAGCTTCACATGGCTTTGCAGGTTTACCAAAAAGAGCATTTACATATGAATAATGTTTAGTTCCGATAAATTTGACTTTATCATTCTTTTTTAATATTGTTTGTGTTTTGGTTATTGTTGTTTTCGGTGTTGCTTTTGGCTTTATTGCTGGCTTTATATAGCCATTAAGGTATCTTCTTTCAATTATTGACGGATAATCAATAAAACAGAGATTAAGATCAACATCGCTATATATACCGCTTATTCTTCCCTTTTCTGTCCATTGCCAAATAGTCATTTTTGTAGTGTCTTTTGGAGGCTGTGTGTTACTTCGTGGATTGTAATAACGTGCTTCCCATACATCAATATGTTTAATACGATCCATCTCAAAAAATTTAGTCATGTAATACAGATTGGTATATAATATAGGATAGTAACCAGCAGAAGCTAATCGATTATAAAAAGCAATAACAATATCAGTACATTCTTTTTTACTTAGGTTTTCTTGCTGTTTGTCCTCAAAATCAAAAGCTATCGGGTAATTTATCGTGTTTTTGTAAGCTTTCAAATTCTTAATTATAAAATCAGCTTCTTCTATTGCTTCTTTTTCATTCAGAGCAATACTATAAAAATAAATACCAATATCTATTTCAGCAGCTTTCGCACCTTTGATATTTGTCTTAAAATAACTATCAATATATAATTTTCGGTTAGATTGTAATCGACCACCTAACTTAATCATAACAAATTCAATGCCTTCAGATTTTACAGTTTTCCAGTCAATTCTACCTTGCCAACGGAAACATCAATACCTTTAATATTACACATCTTTTTCACCATTTGAATTTGTGGTTGCTCTTGCTACATCAACTAACCCCTCACCGATTATATATGATATAACGGTTGCTCCCGCCATTATTATAGCAGTTATCTGAGCAACATCAGAATCGCTTGATCCAAATGCTACGAGTATAGCAGCAACAAAGCCAACAATAGCAGCCCATAACTTTCTACTTGTAAGTTTCTGTTTCCAATTTATCATTTATTATTTGTCCTTTCGTTTTAAAAATTCGTAATGTTTATATCTTCCGATATTGAATCATTAATTGTATTATTAATTTTACTATCAATAGCTATATCAGATAAATCATTTTCTATCTCTTGTTGATTTTTTGGATATTGCTTCATTAAATCTAATTTTATTTTGAGTAATTCGACTTTACCTTTACATACATTTTCAATCTTTGCCTTATTTAAATAGAATATAATTGAAGCACCATATACACCGCCAATTGACGGTATGATGTATGCAAAGACTGATACATCTTTATAGCTCCCCTATTGTACATATATAATTATGCGTCAGCTACCATTAAGCCAGCAGCTTTTAATTTTGCCAAAAGTGCGTTAAAATCAGCTAATAAACCAGCTACATCAATAGCAGTACTATCTGCTTGATTTGCCGCAATATAATATGTAGGTACATATCCTTTTCCAGTTGTGCTGTCAATTTTAACTTCAACAGTATCGCTTTCACCTTTTGCTTCAGCTATAATACCGCCTGAGTTAGTGTCTGTTGCAATAGGTAATCCTATTACAATTGCACCTGATTCAATTTCAAGAGTACCACCAATAACCCACTTATCCGCACCATCAGTATGGTTTTTTGCTATATACATATTTTTTATCCTCCTATACTAAAAAAGTTAGGCAAGAACGGATGTAACATCAACTTTACCGTAAACAACTGCGGATGTATCAATACTTTGACATTTTCACGTTCGATAACTCTAACGTGAGTCTGATTTTTCTGGAATGCAGTACCACCAATATTAGTAGAAGCAATCTGATGACCTTGACGCTCAAACATAGCAACTGCTTCTTTCAAATTACCTACAAACATAGGAGCAAGTTTTGTAGTTGTTCCTGTTGTAGCAAGTACAGAGTTAGGTACAACAACAGGCTTACCAAATAAAATATTGCCACCTGGTTTTGTCGCATCTGCTTGAAGAAGAGGTCTACCTTGACCGTCAACAAGAGTATCAAGATACTGATAACCATCCTGATTTGTTACTATTTTTGCATCAACTGCAAAAGCAGGATCAAGAGTAATATTAATAGCCTTTTTAATTGCTTTCCAATCCGCAAAAGTTGCCGGAGTTAATGCTGTGAGTATTGCAAGTATTAATGTGTTACGAGTAACAACAGATTTTCTTGCTATCCATTGAGCTAAATACTCCATAAGATTAACATCTGTATCATTTAAGAGATCATTTGGTATAGGCATAATACCAGCATAATCTTTGATTTCATAGCTGATTTTTTCGAATTGAGGACTACCCATATCTGACAGATCAGCAGTAAGATCAGTTACATTTGTAAGAGCTGTCATTGTAGCTATTTTTTCATATACACGTGAGCCTGAGGCATTACTTACAGGAATCAAATTAATTAATGTTTCGAGCATCGGTAATGTACGCTTGTATTGATTAATTTTTGTCTGTACATCTGAAGGTACTATTATATAACCACCTAATATAAGCCAGTCATTGCACAATATATCTTCGAAAAATACATCGACCTCCAATTCTTTTCCGCAATCAACGCATACTATCGTTTTATATTCTTTGGGTATGTACTTTGAACAATCTTTACAATACTTTCGTTTATTAAGATTGACATTAAGCCGTCAATCAAGGCATATTGGCTTTCAAGTGTGCTATAACCAAGCCTGAGAGAACTGTTTGGTTGCGAAAGCCTCAGTAACGATCTGAGTTTATAAGTGGTTATGAGCCACTTGAGATACCATACCTCCCGCCCGCAATGTAGTAGGGAATAACAACTCCGCAGAATTACGATATTCCCCTTATACGACTGATTTTTCTGTTGTCTGCCAACTATCCGTCACATATGTACGGTAAAAGCACTTGATTCCTTACGGATTTAATGTTCAAGCACACGAGTTGCGTTATGCTATTTACAACGAGCATCAGATTTAAGTGTCAGTCCACTGTATAACTATTACAACAATTTTGGTAGGCTTCGTAACCTAATTTTAGGCATAAAAAAGCACCCTTTCGGGTGTTTAAAATAATAACAAAAGGTATGGAGATAGCTATCGCAGTTCACATACCTAAGGCTATTATATTATAAAAATGCAAATTTGCATGATATATTAAAATGATTGAAGACGGGTTTTACCCCGTCTTCCCTTAGTGCGTTTGGTTTTACGCCTCTGCTACCCTTTACGCCAGTGTTCTACTTATTTGCAGCTGGATTTACTAACCAACTGGTTCACCCTTCTGCACCATTAGTTTATCATATGTCTCTTTAAATGTCAACAAGAATTTATCGTTATTTTTCACAGAAAATATAAATTTTGATTTATCAGAACTGTGTAATATATCTATATTTTTAAAATAGAAATAATCACTTAGTATATCAATTATATCGTTTTTACTTAAACAATCAACGCTATTATACAGAATGATACAAATTAGATCGTCTCTAAAAAATTTAATCTGAATATTACTTTCCAAAATGTTATATTTGCCAAAAAGCTCAATACATTCATTTCTTATATTTTCATATTGTTGAGTATATTTATTATATGAATCAATTGTTAATAGTGACGATATATTTATGTAACTATGCAATTTTTCAATAATTGCACTTAACTCTTCAGGACTAACCCTTAAATTCTTTTTTGGCATTTTTGATTTCCATCGAGTGCCAATTATTTTTTTTGAAATTATTCTAAATTTATCTATCCTTGCTATTGAATTTGTCCCTTTAATTCCAACACCATATCCTTTTTCTTTACATTTTTCCCATCTTTCTGGTGTGTAAGTTGTTAGTGGTATTGCAATATAAATATCTTTTTCTTTATAGGTTTGAATTATTAATGTTAGATGAGCTCCAACATAATCAGAACCTTCAATATCACATTCTGTACCATCAAATAAATCTACGCCATATATTCCGCCATTAATAATATACTGCATATTTGCACCTCGATTAATAACATTGGTTACATTATATATTAATATTAGACAAAATGCAATACCTATATCAAAAATCAAAAAATTAATTACTAAAATTTACCTATATTCCTTGTTTCTTTTTCATAACTATCACAACGATTTTGGTAGGTTTAGCAATCTCTATTATCTTATTTGTTGGAATTTCATACCCAAAACATATTTATTTGAGTTTAACTCAATTCTTCAATCTGGCTATTTATTACGCCTTCAGAAAATTGAATAAGTCCATTACGACATCCTTGCAGGTCTTTTAAATCATAAATATCATTTTCTATTTTTGACAAAGCTTCATATAAAAATAAAAATGTTTGTAATCTTGCATTTGAGAAATTTTTATTTGTATGCCTATCATTTATTCAATCAATTAACTTTTGTTTTCTCTCGTTTGAATTTATCATTACTATTATCCTTTAACTACATTTTAATATTTATAATTCTGCTAAAATTACCCATGCTAAATCATCAGGGGTGAATCCATTTAATATAGCTGTTTTTATCATATCTATATTTAATAATTGGACATCATGCTCACTTGCTCCATTTTTCATCAAAATAGAAACTACTTTACTATAAAATGCGTTTATATCCATTTACTTACCTCGCTTAGGTTTATTATGTACCTTTTTTCTATAAAGATATTATATAGGATTTTGGGTATAAAAGTATAATTTTTCTCCCTAACAAATAATGCGTTTTCTTTTAATAACTTCTGTAGTTAAAAACATAGATATATCAATGAAGTTTATACAAATAATGCAATTGGTAATTAAGCAATACATTAGACAAGGATTCACACCTTGCATGACTTTTGTTTTGAGGAACGACTATAATCGTCAATGCTTATCTATATATAAAATACCTAAGGTATAATATATCATGCAAAGGGTAGTATTAATCCCGCTACCCATACGGTTGATTGTAATTAGATACAATTCTGTTTATATGTCCCACTGTGAGATCAAGTAATAAAAAATTAAAAAAGTTGAGTGGGTATCCCATAGTGATAAATAACGATACAAAAACCTTAAATTATGTAGATATATCAATACAAATCAGTCATTTTTGTTCAAAAAGCATCTGTCAACTCTATTCTTATACCAAATTTTTTTATATTCTTTTCTGTATATTAACTGACAATCTTTACATCTCTTTGTATTAACATCCCATGCTTTTACTTCAATTTCTTTACCATAATCAATACAAATAATAGTTTTTGTATTTATAGGTTGATATGTAGAACATTTTTCGCAAATCTGTTTTCTATTAGATGAGGTTAAAAACAATATGCCACAATTCTTACATCTACGATATTCACGCTTATCACGAGAACATTTTCGAGAAACCCCATCTATTTCTTTTGCGTAATTTTTCATATATCCTAATTTTACTATTGACTATATTATTCCATTATGATATATTATTATAAATCTATATAATGTAAGGGGGTGATATCATGGTAAAACTTGAAATGGTTGGGTTTGACGAATTTGAAAAAGAGATTAATCAAGTCAACGAAGTTGCAAACGAACTATTTGAAAATGATATTGATTTAAATGATTTATTTTCAAAATCTTTTATGAAAGAACACACTGCATTTTCCAGTCTTGATGAATTTATGATTAATGGTGGCTTTCATAAAAACGATAATGGACAATATCATATAGACGATGAAGTAGATGTTTATGTTTCAGAAAATACTGCTTTCGATTCGTTTGAATCATTGATGAAATGTGCTTATGAATGTTACATCGAAACTTTATTTTCAGATGATGAGTAATTTATAATATCTGCCCCTATTCTTAATTAAGAATAGGGGCAGATATGAGATTCAATCATGCTATTTTGCTTATTAACTTCTCAATCAAAGCTTGATTAGCATAACAAAACTGTATTGGCTTTTCAATTACAGTTACATGGTTTTTAGTCTCATCGGTATAGAAATCGACTCGAATATAATATTTGTATAGCTTGTCCTTTGTAGGCTTAGCAATTATTGAAATGCCATAATCGTCATTAGGATCAGCTTGTCTACCGGATTATTTGTTCAAAAATTTGTTTCGAATCTGTGGTTTTCGCTCTCTTTAAGAGGGGTAATACTATCTCATTTCTTGTTTTTTTGAACGTGAGAACAGAAAAATCGGTGATTTTAAGTAATTCAGGGTGATTTAGTAAGTTTGTCATGTTAAATTGCTTCCTTTCAAATTCAAAATTTTTTAAAAATATACTTGAAAGGACAAGCACAATATATTATAATATATTTAACATAGAGGCTTGTCCTCTGTTTGTGTAATACAATGATTGCTACTGTCCAGGTATTCCAATCATTGTATTATTTTTTTATTTTGGTATATTCCTCTTCAATGCTCTTACGAACTAACTCTGAACGAGTGAGTTTTTCTATCTCACAACACTCATCAAGTTTTTTTAATGTATCTTGATCCATTCGAACTCTTAACATATATTCTTTAAGTGCATCTGTAGGTCTACCCATTTTTTTAGTAGCTATAATAATCATCTCCATTGCTACTATAAGATTATGATACTTCGGCGTAGCGAAAATTTGAAGTATCATGCTTGTTGTTTAAGCCAATAA
>MGOY01000008.1 GCA_001797275.1 Clostridiales bacterium GWF2_38_85
TGTTGTTATACTCTAACTGGCTCATTTGTTCATCCTTTGTTTGTGTTAGTGTGGTAACCAACATTATATCAAAGTTTGCTCTTTTGAGCCATACTTTTTTATTTTTTTCGGTGAAGTTGTCTTTTCGATCGGTCTGCTATTTTCGAAAATTTGAGGTATTTTTCGTAATCGGGATTCAAAAAGATTATATCCCTGCATTTCTGCCTTGCCTTCCAGAGCGGCTCACCTGTCTTAACTCCGTATCCTTTGGCAATGGTGTTCTTGGCAAGTATGATTCCGTGTCTTAGCTCAGGATCTCCTGTAACAGCAACCGGCTTGTTACGCAGCTCGGGATGATACAAACTCAACAGATGCGTAAAAGTTGTTCAGATCGCTGTGCAGTATTACCCTTTCCACAAGAAAACCTCCTTTGCCAAACATCAATTTGATCGGTTACGAACATTTGTTCTAATTGGATTATACTGTATACTCAGCATAAAATATACATTGTTATTTAAACATTTTATTAACAAAGTGTTTAGGACGATTCTTGGGGACATATATCGGACAGTTATTTTAAATTCCTATTATCTTTACTTATTGACAGTATAAATTATTTGTAATATAATAATAACAATCTCTCATAAAACACTACGTTAAAATTCTGTGAAAAAACCCATAAAGCAAAGGTTTTTTCTTGAATTTTATCTATGTTTTTTATCGCGATTGTTATAAGATGAAATTTTATTTGGAACTTCCATTAAATTATGAAGAAAATCGATATCCGTTTAACCGCGTTTATACTTACTTTGCTGTTCGGCATCAAATGCGGAATTTCTTCTGCATATCTATTCGATAAGGGGTTCGCTATCGGCTTTGCGATTGTTGCAACTGCTGTATTTGTCGGATTGTATTTTACATATTTGAAGCTGAAGCCCGAAAGCAGTATTGTTGTTCTACTGATTACATATGTATCTCTGACGACAGTATTATTTACCGTACTCTGCATTCGTGAGTTTTCTAATACATTGATAAATCCCGAATTTAAGCCGATTCTTCTTTTATTCTTTGTCGATTTTCCTTTTCTTATAGCTTTTTATTTCATATACATAAGAATTTTATCGGACAAAGTTGTTGTAAAAGGATTTTTCAAAAGCAGCTTTAATGTATTTACAGCAATAGCTATATCGCTCTGTACAGTTCTGTTGATTGAGTTTACATTACCGGCAGTAAACGTTGCATTGCCGGCGTTCCAGACATTCGAGCTTGACGAACGGTATGATGGGATCGGGCGAACAGGATATACAGCATCCGATTATTACGGAACACTTGATGGCAAAAATCTTGTAATTATTCAGCTTTCCGGTATATCCTCCGAGCTGATAGGCAAACAAATCGATGGTAAGGAGCTGTTGCCGACAATAAATGCTCTAACCAAGGATAGCCTTTACCTCGACAACTTCTTTGCACAGCGTGAAGGCAGCATTCAGACACTGTTTACTGTAATGAATTCGCTCTATTCACCGCTTTCTGAAAGTAGGGTTCTTGAGACGGCAACCAACAGCTTTAACGGTATGGCTCAAATTTTAAACAAGTCTGAGAAAATGAACACAACTGCGATTCTGCCGTTTGACAGCAACTTTTTTGGTTATGACAGCATATTAAACGCATATGGAACGATTGATATTATTGACTTTGATAATAGCTCGATTACTCCTGTTTCCGATTCTGAACTATATAATAGGGCGATTGAGAAGTTGGAAACTGGAGGCAAAGATTCTGTTCTGTATCTCATACCTACAACCTGTGGTAATTCTGACGAATACAGCAATCTTCAAAGTTATATTACTGCTGCAGCTGAAGCCGATAAAGCACTTGGCGAATTCATCGATTCGCTCAAGAAAAACGGTTTGTATGATGACACAGCAATTGTTGCTTTCGGTACACCAAGCGGTGTATCAAGGTTCAGCGACAAGCTTACTGATGAATATACCGAGCAGTTCGGGAGCGAGCTTTCATATGTTGACGCCTTCAGGGTGCCGCTTTTTATTCATTCACCAAGGTTAAAAGCAAAGACTGTATCGACTCTCGGTTCGACAGTTGACATAATGCCAACCATTCTCGATCTCTGGTCAGCAAAGGATGACGAGCTGTATATTGTCGGTGATAATCTGCTGGCTGATTCAGATATAGACAGAATTTTTCTGCCGCAGATGGTTTGCACAAGAACTTCATATATAACAGACGAATATGTTTACATAAAAACCGAAGATGAACGGATAACAACACACCGTGACGGCAGTTCAGCGACAATCCTTGAAATTATCAATCACCGTTCGTTTGTCACCACTCCAATCAAGGTTTCCGAGTTTGTTCTTGACAAAAACCTGTTTGCAACAATCGAATCAGATGGATATGAATCAGCTTTATCAAATTTCATTGTATATGCTTTCAGAAACGATCTTTATAATATGATACCCGATGATCTTGATGAAGAAGCCGAGGATTTTTACTATCTATCCGATACTCTTCTGAACAATACTACAAAGCAATATATCGCCGATAAATTCAACGGCAGCTTTATCGGCACAGGACTTACCGCCAAAGGCTTAGAATGCGATATTAACTCCAACAGAGGATTTTACACCTCACAGGTCATAACTGTATCAAGCAAAGCGAATAAAATTATTCCGCTGATTAATGGCAGCTCAGGTGAAAACGGCAAAATAACGTTGAATGCTTCACTTGGAACAGAAGATGGCTTTACCGAATGGTTCCCTGTTTCTGATTCTACCGGAAGCAATACTTCATACAATATTGAAAAAGACAGCTATTCGGTTTCAGATGGGATTATATCAATAACAGACAGCACTAAATTGAACGGTAAGATGAAATATGCTATCGATATTTCTGGTGATGCATATGTAAGCTGTGTTTACATTGCTACCGATGCTTCGAATAATATCGCAGCATTGACAAAGGATGAGCATAAGCTCGAAATAAATGCAAAAGAAAACGCTTATGATACGGTTCTGAATTATTACATGAAGGACAAATTTGTTGCGATTGACGAATCAAACGATTTTTCGACTGTCTTTACTTTATCCGAAAATAAAGTTAATACATACATTGATTTCTATACTATAAGCCAGGTCAAAAAAAAAATATTGCAGGGCGTGCCGTTGTTAGCGAAAACCGCAGATTTTATATATGTTATCTACGGTTTTGATACTGAAGGAATATACTGTATTGTAAACGGGAAAGAGCAGTATTTGACTAATGATGAATTTGAGGGAGTATTTATGGGACAAGTAAAAGCAATTATTTGCGGTGATTCGGAAAGCTCGCTGACAGTCATAACAAATTTTATACCCGCTACAGCAATAATTCGCCCAGGCAAAATTAATAATGATAAAAAGTATATTGTAATTCACAACACAGGTAATTATGAATTTGATGCTGATGCAAAATCACATGCCGAATATCTACAAGCACAGGCATTGTCTGACACACCCAGAGAAGCATCATGGCATTATACAGTTGATGATAAGCTTGTATATTACCACATACCTGACAATGAAAACGCTTGGCATGCAAGCGACGGAAGCTATGGTGACGGTAATTACTACGGTATAGGTATTGAGATTTGTGTCAACGGATTTCCTGAAACATACAGCGGGCCTGCTTATGAAGCTTGGGAAAAGCAATTCCGTGAAGCAATGAGTAATGCCGCAAAGCTGACTGCCTCGCTGATGTGCAAATACGGACTTGATATGTCTTCAATAAAACAACATTACGACTTTGCACCCGATAAAAAGAACTGCCCGCAGAAGATGAGATATACACCTGAGACAGGCGGCTACACCCGTGACGACGGCAAGCTCTGGAAAGAATTCATTGCTGAAGTTGAAGCTCTGTACAAAAGAGGCTATCACGTCGAATATTAATATATTATTTACCTAATACTAATTCTATTTAGAAACAGCGATAAAATTTGAAGAAAAGTCTTTACTGTATGGACTTTTTCGAAGAATTTTATCTACTGTTTATTATAGAAATAGTATAAGAGAGAAGACAATGATAAAAAAACGTAAAACAAAATTAATCGCAATATTGCTATTTTGCTGTATTGCTTTGACCTCCTGCGCATCAAATAAAGATACCGTATCAACAGACGGCACTTCGGCTGTATCCGAAATCGTACAGCATGAAAGTAACGAAAGCACTGCATCGGCTGCTGACAGCATTGAAACAACTTATTTATATTCTGACACTGTCAGCGGTATTATGTTAACCGAAGTCATTGCTGCTGAATCCGAGCTTATTATCCCTGACAGTATTGATGGGAAGCCTGTTATTGCTTTTGCCGACTCACTGTTTGAGAGTGATACATATCTAACAAAAATCACTCTTCCTGCAGGGCTTGTCAGTATCAGCACAAGAGCATTCGCAGGCTGTTCAGCACTTGAAGAAGTCATATTCAACGATACGATTACTGCGATTGAATCGGAAGCATTTACAGGCTGCTATTTAATCACTGAGGTAACACTGCCGGATAGTGTTACCGATATCAGCGATGATGCTTTTGATTTTAATATTGGCAGTGAACCCGATGTATCAGAACCGCCTGATGTATCCGAAGTATCGGATGTGTCCGAAGATCCGAAAGGATCGGAAAATGTTGATGACGTAAGTCAGGATGAAAGCGAAGAGCCGATTGTTATATCCAATGATGATTTTATACTAATGTATCAAAGCAATTCAAAGTATTCAAGCCATCCATACGGCGATTATACTGTTGGAAGCCACGGCTGCGGTCCAAGCTGTATGGCTATGATTGTCACTAATTTGACCGATTACAATGTCAATCCGGCCGAGATGGCTGACTGGTCATACGAAAGAGGATACATGGTTGGCTCAGTCGGAACAAGCTTTGCATTGATGACTGAAGCAGCAAAAAATTGGGGCATAAGTTGCGAGGAAGAATATATTTATGATGCTGCAATAATTATAAAAGCACTCAGACAAGGTAAATTAGTTCTGGTTGACATGGGTCCCGGTATATTTACCAAAGGAGGCCATTTCATCATCCTGAGAGGGATAACCGAAGACGGTAAGATTCTGATTGCAGACTCACAGCGTCCGACCTTCAGCAGTCAGCTCTGGGAATTGAATACCCTCATGAACGAAATTCAAACATCAAAACCAATTTGGGTATTTACAAGATAAATACTGGGGAGCCTCTTTGTAGGCTCCCTAATAAAATGTTTAATTATTTTGCTAATTTAATGCAGGTATAGTGGCATTCAGCAGCTTTTCGAATTTCGGATAAGCTGCTTTTGCTTTTTCAGCAACCTCCTCATGTGAGAGCAGTTGGCTGGTTACATCTGCTGCCATATTAGTGATACAGCTGATACCGCAGACTTTGATTCCCATGTGTCGCGCAGCCATCGCTTCTATTGCAGTACTCATACCGACGACATCAGCTCCCAGGGTGCGGTACATCCTGATCTCTGCCGGAGTTTCATAATTTGGGCCTGTCAGCTGAAGATATACTCCCTCTCTGAGCGGTATCAAATTTTCAACTGCTTTATTTTTGATTATATTCCTGATATGCTTATCATAAACGACGCTCATGTCAGGAAACCGAACACCGAGATTGTCAAAATTGGCACCGATAAGCGGTGATGGTACAAAGCTTGATATATGGTCTGTTATCATCATCATATCTGAAACCTCGTATGAGGTATTCACTGCACCGGCTGCGTTAGTCAGCATCATTGCTTCGACTCCCATAAGTCCCATCAGGCGAATTGGCATGACTGCCTCTTTAGTGCTGTAGCCCTCGTAATAATGAACCCTGCCCTGCATAATAACAGTCGGGGTACCCTTTATTTTTGTGAAGATAAAGCGACCTATATGCCCTTTTATGGTTGAAGTCGGGAATCCGCTAAGCTCACGATATGAAATTTCGGTTATAATATCGCATTTTTCTGCAAAATCGCCTAACCCGCTGCCCAATACCAATGCAATCTTAGGGCGAAAATCGGTCTTTTTTCTTACCTGTTCAAGGCAGCTGTACAGTATCTTCTCGTACATGGTTATATGAAATCCTTTCCATATCTAAAAGTTTTCTTTCAGATTTTTGTCAGTTCAGAAATTAATGTTTCGTTTTCTTCGACAGTACCGACTGTTATTCGCAGCAAATTTCCGAGCTTTCTGATTGCAATTCCTTTTTTGAGTAATGCATCAAAAACTTCTGCTGCTTTTTCATATTTTATCAGATTGAAGTTAGTTACCGTTTTATAAACTGTCGCACCCTTAGGTTCAAAAGTTGCCTTTAGTTTTTTGTATTGCTCTTCACGATATTTTAAAACATACATTCTGCGTTCTCGTACAATATCCTGGCAATTGCTTATCAGGTATGCGGCAAGACTCATTGAAAGCGAGTTTACATTAAAGGGACTCTTTGCTTTTTTAATTGAAGAAACAAAATATTCGTTTCCGATTGCGAAACCGATTCTGAGCGCTGCCATGCCGTATAGCTTTGAGAGAGTTTTCAACACAAGCACATTCTCACGTTTAACAGCTTCATAAACAAGACTGTCATCCCAGAAATCCATATATGCTTCATCAACAATAACAAGCCAGCCAGTTCTGTCGGCAAAGTCGAGAATTTCTTTTGAGCTTACGCCTTGACCGGTCGGATTGCAGGGGTTGGAGAAAATGACCGCTTCACTACCAGATGCTCTCATATGTTGTTCAAGCTTTGTCATGTCAAGTATCAAATCCTGCTTTACAAATACATCAACATTCAACTCAGCAAGTTCAGCATAAAACTTATACATCGAAAAGTCGGGCAGGCAGATTGTTATTTTACTGTTTTTTTTGAAGAACGAGTTCGTTATTATCGAAATAAGTTCATCAGAACCGTTGCCTGCAACAACATTCTGAACCGAAAGCTTCATCATGTCGGCATACGTATCGCAAAGCTCCTCAGCGGTCGGATCGGGGTATCTGTTGAGCAGCACATCTGAAACCGCCATCTCGATTTCAGTCGAGGTCATACAGCTATCAAACGGACTTTCATTTGCGTCAAGTCGCATATAGTTACCCAGTAACGGTTTATATTCTTCTATTTTATCTATTTTTTCAAGTTTTATCATAAAAATTAAGCCTTCTTATTTAAACGGATTTTTACCGCATTAGCATGAGCTGTAAGTCCTTCAGCTTCTGCGAATTCTATTGTATCTTCGGAATCCTCAATAAATGCTTCCCTGCTATATTCAAGATAGCTGAATTTTTTAACAAAATCATCAACCGAAAGCGGTGAGCTGAAGCGTGCGCTGCCGTTGGTGGGCAGGACATGATTGGTGCCTGCATAATAGTCACCCAATGGTTCGGTTGTGTACTCGCCGAGAAAAACACTGCCGGCATTTCTGACCTCTGCAAGAAGCTCTTTTGCATTTTCACATTGCAGCTCAAGATGCTCGGGTGCAACACTGTTCGCAATCCTCATCGCTTCATATATATTATCACAAACGATTGCAATCGCATAGCTTTCTGCCGATGTTTCTGATATCTCACGCCTTGACAGCTTTGCAAGCTGGTCATCAAGACAATCTTTTGTTTTCTCAGCAATATTTACATCATCAGTTATTAAAATAGCTGCCGCCGCCGGATCATGCTCAAGCTGCGAAAGCATATCTGCTGCTATATAGCCGCAGTTTGCAGTTTTGTCGGCAATTATAAGCACTTCACTGGGACCTGCAATCATGTCTATATCAACATCACCGAATACGATTCGTTTCGCAGCTGCAACATATGAGTTACCAGGTCCGACAATCTTGTCAACCTGTGGAATTGTTTCGGTTCCGTATGCAAGCGCAGCAATAGCCTGTGCCCCACCGACAGTGAAAACTCTTGTTACACCGGCGATTTTTGCTGCTGCAGCAATGCTTGGCGACAACCCTTCCGCTTTGGGTGGGGTAACCATAATTATATCCTTGACGCCGGCGATTTTTGCGGGTATACAGTTCATAAGTATTGTTGAAGGATATGCTGCAGTTCCACCGGGAACATATAAGCCGACCTTTTCAAGCGGTCTGACTACCCTGCCGAAGCTTCTGCCACCGCGACTAAATTCATAACCGTTCTGTGTTTGCTTTGAATGATACTCTGTTATATTTGCCGTTGCTTTTTCCATCACTGTCACAAGCTTTTCGGGTGCTTTTGAAGCATATTCATTTAATTGTTCAACTGTATACTCAAAGCTTTTAACATCGACCTTGTCAAATTGTTTTGTATATTTACGAAGTGCTGAGTCACCATTTTGTCTGACTTCATCGACAATAATTTTTACAGTATCCTGAATTTCGCCGGACAGTCTGTTATTGCGCTGTCCGAGTATCGAAAACAGTTCTTGCTCACCGTTATTGTTTGTATATAATATCTTCATAATTATGATCATTCCTTCTTTGTTGAGTGGGAATTGTGCCGTGTTTTGCAAAAGCAAAACTTTTGCCACTCTGTATAACCGTATAGCAGGCTATACGGATAGAAAAGGCACAAAACCGTAGTTTGAAAGATTTATCTTTCAAACTACTTTTCCTTAAATTTGTTCTTTCACCTTTAAAATGAGATCCGATATCTCTTGGTTCTTCAGCTTCATGGCTGCTATATTAACAATACAACGTGCAGATATATTTGCAATGTCCTCATAAACCTCAAGCCCGTTCTCGACGAGCGTTGTACCTGTCTCAACGATATCGACAATAGCATCTGCCAATCCGAGCAAGGGTGCAAGTTCAACAGAGCCTTCAATTTTGACTATCTCGGCATCTATACCTTTCGTCATAAAATATTGCTTTGCCACATTCGGATATTTTGTTGCGACAACCTTATGTGTGTAGCCGTTATAGAAGTTTCTGCCCTTGATTCCTGCAAGTGCAAACCTGCATTTACCGAAACCCAAATCAAGAAGCTCATAGAACTCACGACCGCTTTCAAGGATTGTATCTCTGCCCACAACACCGATATCGCAGACACCGCGTTCAATGTAGGTAATTACATCGGCTGCTTTTGCAAGCACAAGCTCAAGGTTACCGGTTGTAACGATAAGTCTACGGCTTTTGTTGTCGTAGTCGCTCATATCATAACCGCATTTTTTTATTATTTCGACAGCACTTTTTTCAATTCTGCCCTTTGTCAATGCTATTCTTAACATATTAATCCCTATATTTCAATATTTATTTTAAAACCTTGCGTTGCTGCATCTTCGATTTCTTTTGTTATATTTGCGATCGAGTTGCCATCACAGCTGATAGAAGCAGATTTACCGGGTGTTCTTTCGATAATGCTGAAGGTATCTGCGACTGCCGAAACGTTGATTGCGAATCCACATGCTATGCGGTGTTGACCGAAGCAGTCATACAGCGAGTCGTACCTGCCGCCTGACAAAACAGCATTTCCGACACCATCAATATAACCTCTGAAAACAATACCGGTATAATAATCGATTTTTTGAACTATACCCATATCGTACATTATATAGTCCGAATATCCTGCATCAGAGAACGCATTATACAGCTTTTCAATGTAATCGAGCAGCTTCTGCGCTTTTTCTTTACCTTGAGCAAGTAGTCTTGCTTTCTCAAGTGCTTCCGGTCCTCCGCAGAGGATAGGCAGGATGCGTGCAATTTCAAGTGCTTTAGGGTTGATTGTTGAGCCAAAATCTAGTGCTGCGGTGTTAAGTGATGCAATTGAGTTCTTAATTCTCATATATTCGTTGTCCGAAAGTCCGAGGTCTTCGAGCAGTAGTCTGAGTAACCCCGAATGTCCAATTTCAATTTTAAAAGATTTACCGATTGCTTTCAATGATTGAAACGCTGTCAGAAGTGCGCAAAGGTCTGCTTTTTCGCCGTCACCGCCAATGATTTCAATACCACTCTGATGCTCTTCTGTGTTCATCGCACGATAATTTGGGTGTTGCTTGTAAACCATCTGATTGTAGTAGATTTTGAGTTTGTCTTCATTCTTCAGCTTTGCAGAGACAGCTCTTGCGATAGGTGCGGTTGAATCAGGGCGGAGCACAAGTATACGACCGTCCAGATCGCTTGTTTTCAACATATTTTCCTGTGTGATGTATTTTCTTTCAGAGTCGAACAAATCGTAAAACTCAATATTTGGAGTCTGTATAGGCAGAAATCCAAGCATCTCGAAGTTGTTACAAAGCAAATCCTCAAGTGATTTTATTCTGTCATACTCTTCGAATATGAGATCTCTTGTTCCCTCAGGTGTTATATTTGAAAACGACATGGCGTTTCTCCTTATGCTTTAGCTTGTTATCATATTATCATATTAGAATATTAAAATATATGCTATTGTGTGAATATAATGTTAATTATTATGTTGAATTACCATAAAGTTATCTGTTCTGTTTCGGGCATGTCTCCAAGGCAGTCGTTTTTTGTCAGTGTATCGACAACACTCTGTGACAATGATGCCTTTATTTTCAACTCAGCAAGCGTTGACACCTTTTCCTCATGGATACAGGAATATATCTTTTCGGCAGCGTTTGTTCCGAGTCCGTTTATCGAGCTGAGGGGAAGACGAATATTACCGTCCTCAGGCATATAGTTGGTTTTATGCGACTTGAAAATATTAACAGGCAGAAATTTGATTTTGCGTGCGAACATTTCGTTTACAAGTCCGAGAGCAGTTAATGTATCTTCTTCTTTTTGTGTAACATCAACACCTTTTTCAGCTAACTCACTGATACATTTCAGGATATGCTGTCTGCTTTGCATTACTGTTTCGGCATCAATTCCCTCAGGTTGAACGGTAAAATAACAAGAATAGAACGCAAGCGGTTGATACACCTTATACCAGGCAAGTCTCAGCGCTGCTATCATATATGCGGCAGCGTGCGCTTTTGGAAACATATATTTGATTTTCTTACAGGATTCAATATACCACTCAGGGACATTATTCTCACGCATAACATCAATGTATTCACTGCGCAGACCTCTTCCCTTTCTTACATCCTCAGTTATCTTGAATGCAATCGGTGCATCAAGACCGTATTTTATAAGATACAACATGATACTGTCACGTGTACCGATAATTTCTGAAATAGTACAGATTTTCTGGTCTATCAAATCCTTACCGTTGCCGATCCAGATTCCCTCACCATGTGAAAGACCTGATATCTGGAGAAGGTCAGAGAAGCACTTCGGCTGTGCGTCAACCATCATCTGACGGACATATTTTGTGCCGCATTCGGGAATTCCAAGCGTACCGATTTCAACACCCGCTTCTTTTGGCGTGATACCAAGCGCTTCGGTTGAGAGAAAGAGTGACATAACCTTGCGGTCATTCAGAGGGATAGTCTTTACATCGATACCCGTTAACTCTTCAAGTACCTTATATTTTGTCGGGACATCATGACCGAGTATATCAAGCTTCTGCAGAGTATCATGCATAAAGTTGAAATCGAAATGGGTCGTGATGATATCAGATTCTGATTTATCAGCCGGATGCTGAACCGGTGTAAAGTCATAAATAGAATAAGGTTTTGGAACAACAACAATACCACCCGGGTGTTGACCTGTTGTGCGTTTTACACCCATACAGCCGGCAATGAGTCTGTTTTCCTCTGCTTTGGTTAGGTTTTTACCCTTATCCTCGAGATATTTCTTTACAAATCCATATGCAGTCTTTGATGCAAGCGTGCCAATTGTTCCTGCACGGAATACATTATTTTCGCCAAACAGCACCTCGGTGAATTTATGCGCACCCGCTTGCACTTCTCCTGAGAAGTTCAGGTCAATATCAGGCGCTTTTTCGCCCTTAAAACCAAGGAAGGTTTCGAAGGGTATATCATGTCCGTCACAGACTCTTGTTTCGCCACATTTGGGGCAGGTGTCGTTATCCATATCGAATCCGCTACCGATACTGCTGTCAGTGATGAAGTCTGTATATTTGCATTTTGGGCAGCGTCTGTGAGGTGGCAGAGGATTTACCTCTGATATTTCGGCAAGAGCAGCTATAATACTGCTGCCGACAGAACCACGCGAGCCAACCTGGTAACCGTTGCGTTCGCTGAATTTGACAATCTCACGTGCAGAGATATACAACGCTGAGAACCCGTTTGTTATAACCGAGTTAAGCTCCTTGTCAAGGCGGTCTGTAACAAGCTTTGGTATTTCGCCATTATAACCATAAAGCTCCATTGCTCTTTTATAACACATCTCACGAAGATTATTATCGGAGTTTTCAATTGATGGGTTGAAGGAGCCCTTTGGTATCGGGCGTACATCAGCACTTATGATGTCAGCGATTTTTCTTGTATTTTCGACAACAACCTCATATGCTGCATCCTTGCCGAGATACTCGAATTCGACAAGCATTTCTTCGGTTGTTTTAAGATATAATTTACTTTCTTTATCCGCATCAGAAAACTTCATTCCAAACTGCAGTATCTGGCGATATATTTCATCCTCGGGATCAACATAATGAACATCACCTGTTGCAACAACAGGTTTATTCATTGATTTACCGAGATTGTAAATGACTTTATTCATCCGGCGCAATTCATTGAGACCGCTTTCACGGTCGGTGCCGACCTTGTTTTCATTGACAAGGAATATATTATTTTCAATCGGCATTATTTCGAAGTAATCGTAGAAACTTGCTATCTTTTTGAGTTCACCGGTGTTTTTTCCTTCAAGGACTGCGTTGTAAAGTTCTCCGGCCTGGCAGGCTGTGCCTATAAGCAAGCCGTTACGGTTTGTTAACAGTAAGGTTTTGGGTATACGGGGAGATCTGTGAAAGTATTCGAGATAGCTCTGAGAAATTAATTTATATAAATTATAAAGTCCTGTTTTATTCTGAACAAGTATTGATATATGATAAGGCCGCAGTTTTTTGGGATTTGCTTTGTTTTCGGTTGCTGTTTCCATCTCAGCAATTGATGAGATGCCGTCAGCTTTCAACTTTTGTACCATCTTTTCAAAAATCGCAGCAAGCATTTTTGTATCATCTGAAGCACGGTGGTGATTAAATTCGCCAAGCTTGAAATAATCACGCAAAGAATCCAATTTGTGTCTGGAGAGTTCGGGATTCAGAAATCTTGATAGTGTTAATGTGTCGAGATACGGATTATTAAAAGGAATACTATAATCTTCAGTGGCCTTTCTGATAAATCCTATGTCGAACTGTGCGTTGTGAGCAATTAAAATTTCATTACCGGCAAAATTAAGGAATGCCTTAACTGCATCTTTGGGATGGGGTGCATCGGCAACCATTCCATCAGTGATTCCTGTAAGCTCAGTTATATTCTGAGGGATTGGCATTTGGGGATTAACATAGGTTTCAAAAACCTCGATGATTTCCCCTCCCTTGTATCTGACAGCACCGATCTCGGTTATGCCGCAATTTACAGGTGAGAGTCCGGTGGTTTCGATATCGAATATTATGAAGCAATCCTCATTAAATCGTTTTTCTTTGATCTTTTCACCGCCATAAATGATACGTGCCGTATCGTCAACCAGATAACCTTCCATACCGTATATGACCTTGACACCCTGTTTTTCTGCAGCAAGCATCATTTCGGGGTACCCCTGTACATTACCGTGATCTGTTACAGCTATAGCAGGCATATTCCAGTCTTTTGCGAGACTGATAACCTCATCGGGTTTACATAATCCATCCATAGTAGACATATTTGTGTGCAGATGCAATTCAACACGCGGCTTTTCCGCTGTATCTTTTCGCCTGATACGCTTAACCTGGCTGATTGAATTGGGATCAAGTATCAATTCACCGTCGAACTTATCGATTTTTGCCGTACCCGAAACAAGGAGCGAGTAGCCTTCCTTTATTCCTTTTAGTTCTGCAATGTCTTCTTTTTTCTCTATAAATTTCAACCCTATCGAGCTGTCGTTATCAGTTATGTATATAGTAAATCTGACCTTTGTCTGGTCACGGGTTTCTTTTGATTCGACACTGACAACCTCACCGCAGACAGCAACATTATCCTTTGCAGCGGTTATTGTACGGATAGGTGAGATTTTCTTTCTGATCTTCTTACCCATAATAGTTTTAGGCTCAGAAATATCAAATATCATTCTGCCGCTCTGCAGAATAGTTTCATCATCACTAATTATAACCTCGTCACCGTTTTCAATCGGATCAAGTGAGGAACTTTTATCGACTGTATCAGGAATTGTATTTTTCGTTGTTTGATACTGCTCATAAACTCTGGCAGCATCCTGCTCAAGCTCTTCGAGTCCTGACGGGCGGTAATCCTCATCAGCATCACCAACAAATTTAACGCTGATTGCTGTATCAAAAACTTTAGTGAAGGTTGTTTCAATCATACGGTCAAGCTGTGCACTATATAAAAGGTCAGCTGAATGGCCATCCGCAAGTATTATCGAATAGATATTGCGTTTTTTACTGTATTCATCCTTTGCACCGGTAAAGAAACCGTTGACAACACTGCCAAAATATTTTTTTACCAGCATTATCAACTCATTAAACGAAAATTGCTCCCATGTCATTGTTTTGTATGAGGGCAAAAAGATAACGCTGATTATTTCGTATTGCTCTCTTATATCATTTTCAAGCTCTGATAACAAATCGAGTGATATCTTTTTTGAAAAATCGATATCACACTCAATTGCTTTCGCAGCTTTATTAACACGCACTTTTATATCATCTATACAGCAAATCAGTTCTTGCTGTTTAGGTGTCGGATTGAATTTTGAAAAGGTCTTTAAAAACTTTTCACTTGCAGTCATTTTTTAACTTTTCCAATCTAAATTTATGTTTTTATAAACTTAATAAAATTAATTTTATTTCCTTTATAATTTCTTCGACAATATCTGCTTCGGGAATTTTTCTCAAAATCACGCCTTTTTTGAATATAACAGCTTCGCCGTCACCGCCTGCAACTCCGATATCTGCCTGCTTTGCTTCTCCGGGTCCGTTAACGATGCAACCCATAACAGCAATATCAATATGCTTTTGAATGTTGAGTGAATCCAGTTCAACTTCAAGACGGTTTACTATATCGATTAGATTAATTCTTGTCCTTCCGCAGGTAGGGCAGGATATTATATTCGGTCTTTCGATAAGTCTGAGAGCTGAAAGTATTTGCTTTGCAGCAGGTACCTCTTCAACAGGATCAGCTGTCAGTGATACTCTGATTGTGTCGCCTATACCATCGGCAAGGAGTGAGCCTATACCTATCGCAGATTTTACGATTCCCATTTTTGGTGTTCCTGCTTCGGTTACACCGAGGTGTAGCGGAAAATCAGTTTCGGCTGCGACAATGCGGTTAGCTTCAATCATTATCTGAGGATCTGATGATTTAATTGACAACACAATATCCGAAAGTCCCAGTCTTTCAAGCAGTCTTCCGTTATGTATTGCGCTCTCGGTGAGTGCTTCCGCGTTGGATCTACCATACTTCTCAAGAATATACTTTTCGACCGAACCGCTGTTTACTCCGACACGGATGGGTATGTTTTTATTCAGTAGCTTGTCCACAACAGCCTTGACCTTGTCTTCGCTTCCGATGTTACCGGGATTAATTCTGACTTTATCGATACCAAAGTCAACTGCGGCAAACGCAAGCCTGTAGTCGAAATGGATGTCAGCGACAAGTGGAATTTTAGTGTTTAACTTAAAATATTCTATGTTTCTTGCAGCATCCATACTGTTGACCGTGAAGCGTACAATGTCACAGCCGGCTGCTTCGAGTGCTTTTATCTGAGCAAGTGTTGCGTCTCTGTCAGCGGTGTCAGTATTCGTCATTGACTGGACAGCGATCTTTTCGCTGCCACCGATTTTTATATTACCGATTGATATAACTCTTGACTTTCGTCTCATAATCATTCTAAACCCTATTTCATGGTGCAAATATTATTTTATAATAGTGAAAACATCCTTGAATGCAACCAGGATCCCAAGCAGAATCAGCAGCATCATAAAGAACATTGTCAATGCTGCTTCAACCTTCTGCGGTACACGGCGTTTGAATATTGCTTCATAAATTAGGAACATAATCATACCGCCATCAAGCATCGGAATGGGAAGCAGGTTGAAAATACCCAAGCTGAGAGCTATAGTAACAAACAATGATGCAACATTTCTGACCGCTTCAGGTTGTTTTGCTGCACCGCCGATAGCATTACCGACTCCGATAGGTCCTGATACACCTTCAATTCCGAATCTGCCTTGAAGAGTGTCAACAAGTGATGAAATAACAATATCAACATTTGAGATTGATTGATAAATTGTCTGATGGATCACTGTTCCGAAAGTCTTTTCTATACGTGCAACTTTAAAATCCAGATCTCCGAAAACAGTTCCCTGATTAGTAATTTGATTGAACTCTATAGTTAATATTTCTTTTTTCCCTTCTCTAATTACGACAATATTAATCGGTTTGATTCCGTCAACCATTATCGCATACACAAGATCGTTTGCAACATTTATTTTCTTCCCATTGACTTCGATTATTTGATCACCGACTTGAAGACCTTGTAAATCACTGACTGATTTTGTTTCATCAGTATTTATAAACTCAGCAATAGTTGTTGAGGCATAGACACTTTGTGTTGAAACCAGTACTGCCATAACAATCAATCCGAGCAGTACATTCATAAATGAACCGGCAATAGCAACAATGAATCTTTGCCAGATAGGTTTACTCCTGAAAGCAGTGCTTTTAAGCGCTTCGTCCTCGACTTCTTCGGATTCTCCGACCATACTGACAAAGCCACCGATCGGGAACGCACGGATACTGAACAGGTTGTATTTACCCTGCTTTTTGAATATCTTTGGCCCAAAGCCTATTGCGAATTCGTTTATCCCGACTTTGAACTTTCTTGCCGCAAGATAGTGACCAAGCTCATGTACCAGTATCAATATACCGAATAAAAATATTGTCAATAACGCTGTTAAGAGAAAATCTAACATACAAAAAACTCCTTAATCTTTGAAAATTACACCCTGTACATATTCTCTCGCAGATTTATCTGCATCGAGAATATCCTTTATTGTATTTACGTCCTTCGGACTAATTGCTTCGGTTGTTCGTATGACTATTTCAGCAATCTCCAAAAAGCTTATTTTCTTATTTAAAAACAAGGCAACAGCTGCTTCATTTGCTCCGTTCATAACTGTGGGTGCTGTTTCACCGATGTCAAACGCCTTCATTGCGAGCTGTAGAAGCGGGAAGGTTTCGTAATCGGGTTTTGCAAAATGCAGATAACTGATTTTCGTAAAGTCAAGAGGTTCTGATAATGATGCTTTGCGATCCGGATATGTCAGTGCATATTGTATCGGAAGTCGCATATCATGCGAACCAAGCTGTGCGATAACAGAATTGTCTTCAAACTCGACCATTGAATGAATAATGCTTTCGCGATGTATAACTATATCTATCTGCTTGCTTGTCAGATTAAAAAGATGAGCCGCTTCGATAAACTCGAGTCCTTTATTCATCAATGTGGCAGAATCAACGGTTATTTTTGCACCCATGCTCCAGTTGGGATGTTTGAGTGCATCATCAAGCGAAACATTCTTCAACATATCCTTAGTATAACCAAAAAAGCTGCCGCCCGAAGCAGTAATGATGATTTTCTTAGGTTTACATTGACCCTGAAGGCACTGAAATATAGCTGAATGCTCGCTGTCTACAGGTATTATGTCAACTTTATTTTGCTTTGCTGACTTCATGATTAATTCACCGCCAGCTACAAGTGTTTCTTTATTAGCAAGAGCAATGCGTTTTTTTGCACTGATTGCTGCCATAGTTGGGGCGAGTCCGCTTATACCCAGTAATGAATTAAATATGATGTCTGCATTCTTATCCTGCGCAAGCTCACAAAGAGCATCGCTCCCTGCCAGAACCTCTGTATTGGTATCTGCAAGCGCAAGCTTCAATATATCATATTTTGCTTCGGAAATCCAGCATCTCGCTGGTCTAAACTCTCTGCACTGCTTTTCTAATAATATATGATTGTTACCTGCAGATAATGCAGTTATTTTAATGCCGAGAAGCCTTGCAACCTCAAGTGCCTGAGTTCCTATTGAGCCTGTCGAGCCGAGCAGAACCATGCTTTTTATCATCGCGACCTCACTAAATCAATATTGAAATTATATAAAATGCATTGAATACCAAAGACACACCGATAACGCTGTCGAATCTGTCCATAACACCGCCATGTCCCGGAAAAATCTTGCCATAATCCTTGATTACGTATATTCGTTTTATCGCAGATGCAAGCAAATCGCCTGCCTGAGATGCTAGTGACAAAAGAAAGCCTAAGAATACAGATTCAAGCACAGGTATATCCGTAATAAATCCATAGATAAGAAAAGCTATGACTGTTGCCATTGTTCCGCCGATTGAGCCTTCAATTGTCTTTTTCGGACTTAGAGTTGGACAAAGCTTATGTTTACCGAAATATTTTCCGGTTATCATGGCAAAAGAATCCGTAACCCATGAAACGATGAAAAACATCAGGAAAATCAATGTATAAGGATGAAATCTATTGTAATATACTATAAGCCCGAAGCCTGTTGACGGATACAGAAGAGCTGTAATATACATTGGGATAAATTTATTTACCGGTCTTAGCATATAGCACATAACTATTATTGCAACAGTAAGAATTGTCAGCGGTAAAACCGTATGTATTATTATACTGCTCGCCAATTCACCGATTATTTTTATATCGGATGCCACCGGAATTGCTGTGCCGATTATAACGCCGACGATCCGAAGCGGGAGCTTTGCACCGATGCAAGAGCACATTTCGTAAACAGCTACCGCTGATAGAAGCGCTATTACAACAGTGAAAATATATGTATTATGAAATATCAATACAGGAATGAATAACAGTAAGGCAATAACCGCCGTAATAACTCTTGTTTTCATTTGTCTTCAGGCAGTTTATGCGCCGCCGAACCTCCTGTTGCGTTTCGAATAGCTTTCTATTGCTGTAAGCAATTCCTTTTTATCAAAGTCAGGCCAATAGACAGTTGAAAAATATAGCTCTGAATATGCTGTCTGCCATAGTAAGAAGTTTGACAGCCGTTCTTCACCGCTGGTTCTGATTACAAGCTCGGGATCAGGTATACCAACTGTATACAGGTTTTCTGTGATATCCTTTTCTGTAATAACACGCTTACCTGACTGTATCAGGTTGTTCACAGCATAACAAATATCAGCTTTTCCTCCGTAGTTCAATGCTATGCACAAGGTCATTCCGGTATTATTTCTGAGTGTATCTATGCTTTTTTCAAGTGATGTGACAGTTACAGCATCAAAAGCTTTGTAATCTCCGAGTAAACGAAGTGAAATATTCAACTCCATCAGCTTCGGGACATAGTTCGCAATATATTTATGCATTAACTCAACAAGTGTTTTTATTTCATCTTCGCTTCGTTTCCAATTTTCAGTTGAAAAAGCAAATACAGTCAGGTATTTAACCCTCAATGAGTTACAAGCATCAACTGTATTGATGAAGCTCTCACCACCGGCAGCATGACCTGCGGTTCTCGGTAGCCCTCTCTGCTTTGCCCATCTGCCATTGCCATCCATAATTATTGCAATATGCTTGGGAACAATGAGATTATTATTCAATTCTGATATTGCAGTTATTTTCTTTCTTTTAAACATGTTAAACCTCATTCCCAAAGCAATTAAATTGTATGTAATAACATAAACCGATACAGTGTGAGGCTGTATCGGAATATATATTAAACTAACATCAGTATTTTATTATAGAATGTACAGCATTTCATTTGTTAGTCTAAATATAACTAAATCTCCATGATTTCTTTGTCTTTTTTAACGATTAAGGTATCAATTTCCTTGATGTATTTATCGGTGAGATCTTGGGTTTCTTTTTCTGAATGCTTAATCTCATCTTCAGTCATCTCAGATTTCTTTTTCATTTCTTTGCACTTATCATTTGCTTCGCGTCTGATATTTCTGAGTGCAACCTTTGCATCTTCTCCAAGCTTTGCGACCTGCTTTGTAAGCTCATGTCTTCTGTCTTCGGTCAACTGAGGGAAATTCAAACGAATTTGCTTGCCGTCATTGCTAGGAGTTATTCCCAGATCAGAGATTTGAATAGCCTTTTCGATTGCTTTCAGCGATGTTGCATCCCAAGGTGTGATAGTAAGAATACGAGGTTCTGGAACCTTGATTTCCGCCATCTGGTTTACAGGAGTTGGAGTTCCGTAATAAAGGACTGAGATTTTATCAAGAACCTTTGCATTAGCTCTTCCAACTCTTATTGTTTCAAGTTCACCTTCAAAAACTATAATGGTTTTCTTCATGCGTTCTTCAAAGGATTTCAGTTCTAATTTCATAATAAGCTCCATTTCTCCGGCTTTGGATTTTTAAAATATTAACAGTATATCGCCGGTATAACTGCTTTGTATGTTTTTATTCGATAATGGTTCCGATATCATTGCCCATAATGGCTCTTGTTATGTTTTCAGGGTTTTCAAGTGCGAATAAAAGTACTTTTAGTTTATTTTCTTTGCCGAAGCCTGCGGCTGCAAGGTCAATGACCGTGATATCATTCTTAAGTATATAATCATAAGTTACTTCTGTCAAGCGTTTTGCGTTTTTATCTTTTTTTGGATCGGCAGTATACACACCGTCGACATTTTTTGCAAGCAGTGCGATATCTGCGTCAATCTCTGCAGCTCTTAACATACCTGCTGTATCGGTTGAAAAGAACGGGTTTCCTGTTCCGCCAGCAATTATAACTGCGTATCCTCTCTCAAGATACTCAATTGCGACATCTCTCGAATATGTATCGGTTACTGTCGGTATTTGCTTTGAACACATTACTATTGTTTTCTGTCCAACTGCTTCAAGCTCATCCTGCAATGCAAGTGAGTTGATAACTGTTGCCAGCATACCCATCGCATCGCTTCTGGTGCGATTATGACTTTTACCCTGTCTGCCGCGCCATATATTGCCGCCACCGACAACAATCCCGAACTGGACACCCATATCAGCACAGGCCTTAATCTGTTTGCAAATTTCACCCATGAAATCAAAGTTAAGGATTTCATCGGTATTTGCCGACATTGCCTCTCCTGACAGTTTCAGCAGAACTCTTTTGTACTTTGATTTGATTTGATCTTTTTCCATTCTTTTCACTCTTCCCATTAAGATATAAATGAATTTTATTTATTTTTCATAGTTGTTGAATAAAAATAGTTGACTATCAAGGTATGGGAATAATCCGACTTTGAAAGCAGTAAAGTTACTGATTGTTGCAGATTCGATATCATCTGCCGGAATATATCTCATTATGTCCGACCAGACATAGTTTTCGGCAATCTTTGCGCGTTCGTCATCGCTGTCCTGGGGAAAGTACAAATCGCTTGCACCGAAAAGATGCAGAATTTCATGTGCATATGTTGACGGGCACATAAAATAATTATAATTGCGATCGGTTGAATAGAACATAACAGCTCGTTCGAGATAATTCAGTTCGCTGTCATAATTGTCTGTGTTACACTGTATTGCATAGCTTCTACCTGATTTATTTACATTAAGCAGTACACAGTAATTATCGTATTTACTTAATTCATCTTCTGTAAAATATGCCTCTACATAGCCTTTCAAAGAACCGTAGGTCGTATATGCCATCATTTCTTCTATCCAGATAGTATAAGTATAATCGTCGGGGATCGTTCCGTTATAAACGAAATATAATGATTCGGCTTCTGATGTTGCAGTGATTTCGGATTCAACATTATATGCAAGAGCCATTTTTTCAAGGTAATTGGTTGCCTTATCAACATATTCAAGCATATCAGAAATAGCAGTCTTATTCCACTCGCTGTTCCCGTCACTGATAAAAATATTTATTACAAGAATATCTCCGTATAATCGAGTTGCAGTTCCACTGTTTTGCGCGCCGTCTGTGAGGTTATCCTCCCAGTTTGTTGCCAGCAATTGATCTTCCTCCGCTTTTTCGAGTGCAAAGTATATGCTGTTGTCAAGCAGCCACATATCATTGATTTTTTTCATCCTGATAGACGCGGTTATTGAAATTTCAAGTCCGGTAAATCGAATTTCCGCACTGTTTTGATCTAAACTCAATATCTTAATCGAATCGATATCAATTGAAAAAATATTCGAAAGCATATAATTATCACTGATATATGTCGTTTCTTCAATGAAAGTGATTACTTTGGGTCCGTATTTAGGATATTCGAGTAGCATATTAAAAGCTGCCTGCCCGTCTGAGTAAATCTGATTACAGGCATCCAGTAGCTTTTGCTTTGTTGAGAATTTGTGTTCGCTATTCAGCTTGTATAACTTAAAGGGACTGTCATCGCAATAGAATTCTGCTTCTTTACTGTTTATTTCAGTTCTGGAAAGAATAAAGTCTATTATAACTAATTCCTTTTCATATAGCTTAACAAACTCATCTTTCAGCTCAGATTTGTATAAGCTTTCCTCCGTTTCGGAAGCTGTTATCGATTCTGTCAGGTTGTATGATTCAACATTCGAGTAATTTGGACTTGAGGTATCAATATTATCAGCTTTGTTACATCCGGATAAAACGAAGATGATGCATAAACACAGAATTAAAGCTGAAATTTTAATGCTTTTCACCTATTTCTCCCTGCTGCAATTATTTCTGTATAAAACTAATAAATGATTTACATCAGCTATTTGATATAAGTCATATAAATATTCTATAGAATTTACATATTTGATAAGTTAGCTTTTAGGAAAGCGCTTCGCATTTTCGGAAGGTTAACGATAAATTATTATATCATATAACCAATTCTCTTTCAAGTACAAATTAATATTTTTCACAATTCAATCCCACTGCCAATAGATTTTATCTGACAGCGGGATTATTATAACCAATCTTGTTCTATTATGATTAATTATTGTTTATCTGCAAATAATATGATTGAGGTAGAACAAAGGAGATAGGGAATTTTGTGCTTGAGTACAAAAAGTAAATTACTCAACCGTATACAATTCAGCGGATATAATACGTCAGATTGTATACGGAACAAATAACATATCCTGCCTTTGCGAAAGGGATGGAATTTACGATGGATGATAAGTCAATTAAAAAGCATCCGAGTGAAGATGCTTTTTTAACAAATCCGATTGCATCAAATCAAGATACAACCGGGTTTGTACCGACAATTCCTCAGGATGAATACGAGGCCAGGTCATATAAGGATATTCGGTATGTACCGGTGACACACCTCCATATGATCGAGGAAGAAAAAAAAAAGAAGAAATAAATTAAATCTTCGTTCAAATTATAAAATAAAAAAGCAGGCAATAATGTTTATTTATTGTCTGCTTTTAATTCACTGTATACTACTGCCTTTGTTTTTGAATAGATATATTTTATTATATCCTTCCGAGTTACGATACCGATGAAAACTCCTCTGTCATCGACAACAGGAACAAAGTTCTGATTAGTTGCCATTGTAATAAGTTCCTCCATACCAGTATCAATCCTGACAGGCAGGTTATCCATCTTACGTTCTATACTCATTATCGGGACTTTTTCTGCCTTTTTTATACTAAGGCTAAGTTCATTCTTGATAGTCCATAGAATATCACCTTCGGTTATGGTACCCGCATATCTGCCGTCACGATCAATAATCGGCACAGCTGAATATTTGTTATGTTCCATTTTTTCGAGTGTCTGTCTGAGGGTAAAATCGCTGTATATGTACGCAATATTATCTTTTGGCGTAAGGAACAGCAATATATTCATACTAATTAACATCCTTTCATTAGTGAACATATGGATTATAAATCGTATATTCACCCTGACTGATATAATTATATCACTTTGATAATCATATTAGGTTAATGAATTGTTAATGGTATGAAAACACAATTAATTATCGTCTGTAATTATAGAATAATCACTGCCAACGACATTCGACATTATTTCTTCAAATCTTGTCTGGAAGGTAGTAGAGTAATTATTGATCAAATCAATAAGCGCGGACAGTTTAGTATTATAATCACGATATGAGGTGGTATCATTGGTATTGCTCGAAGCAGCACACTGCTCAAGAAAATATAAGGTTGCCTGAGAGAAGTCTTTTGTTTTTGTTTTTACTTCAGTAAGCATTGTTTGCAGGTCTGTATATTTCGTTTTATAAACAGTTGTATTCTGAAGGTTATATTTCTTAAGAACATCATTAAATTTAGAAATAATAGATTCAATTGTTTTAATACAAGCATTAAGAGAAGTGTCTGACACATCTTTAAAATAAGCATATGCAGCTTCATAATCACCCATATATGCTTGAATCATCGCAGTATTCGAGGCACCGGAAGTTGGAGCATACATTGAAACAAGAAGCAGCTGTGCATCTTTATAAAGGCTGGCTAACATCAGATCAGCTTTAGTAGTGGTAGAAGTTGATCCGGTATTGCTCCATGTTATGTAACCACGCTGTAAAACTCCGTCATAGGTTACCTTCCAACCAACTGCTTCAGCTACTGCTCGCATAGGAACATATGTAGTTCCAAAATGTTCAAAAACATCCACATCAAGTTTCTTGCCGTTGACATATAAATCAATTGAATCACGGCAGACGCTTATATCTTCGTAATTTGTGTTTAATGCAAATACCGAAAAAGACGGAATTATTATCATTATAAGACAAATTGCAACAACAAAAACACGTTTTTTCATAACAACCTCCGTTTCAGACTTTAAAACGTAATCGCATTTATATACTTGCAGCAATTATGCCATTGTTGCAAGCATCTTTTGTGTAACTTCTGTGGTCAGCAGTTGACCTTTCAAGAACCTCTCTATTTCATCTGTTATATGAGCACCAATTCTAAGCTTACCGTTATTTGCAAGGCCGGCAAGATGAGGTGTCAAAATAACGTTTGAGAGTGTGCGAAGCGGATTATCCTTTACCGGTGGTTCGGGATCGGTTACATCAAGGCAGGCATATTTCAGATTACCGTCCTTCATAAACTGGTAGAGTGCTGCTTCGTCTATAAGTGTACCTCTTGCGGTATTTATCAGAATTGCATCCTTCTTCATGAGAGCAAGGGTATCTTTGTTGAACATATGATTTGTTGCAGGGATTGAAGGTGCATGGACTGAAACTATATCGCTGGTTTTTAAAAGTGTTTCAAGGTCAGCCTTCTTAGCACCGAGTGCAGCAGCCTTTTCCTCGCTGATATAGGGGTCATAAAGCAAAACATCAACACCAAAATTTTGTATAAGCTTTATATAATGGCTTCCTGCCCAGCCTGCACCAACAACACCGATAGTAAGATCATAAAGCTCTCTTATCTGGTCGTAGCCGTTATCGTTCCAACCGCCTGCTGCTGTATGCTTCGACAGGTTGAAAAAGTTTTTTGAGGCTGATATTGTAAATCCAAGTGCTGTTTCAGCAACACCGATACCGAGAGGTGCAGCCGAAGAAACAACCCTGATACCTCTTGCAAAAAGCTCGTCAGATACAATTGGCTTAACGCTGCCTGCTGCATGAGCAACCAGTTTAAGGTCAGGAGCAAGGTCGAGCAGCGGTTTATCTATACTGATGTTACCCCATGAGGTTACAGCAATATCTGCACCTCTGATAGCTGCTGCGATATCATCAACCGAACAGCTGCCATAATTGAAAACAACATCCCCATATTCTCTTAGTCTGTCAATAGTTTTATTTGAAAACACCTGGGGACGCATACCCTCAGACATAATTAGTGCTATTTTCTTTTTCATTATCAATTTTCCTTCATGTAATTTTTTTTATTTATATTTGTATACATAATACTACATTATTATTTAAAGAGCAATAGATTATACGTTTAATAAATATTTTTTTCACATAAATAATGATTTATACCTGTTTTCGTTGAATAACTTAACACTGTCAACGAAAAATTTATTGTCAGTCGTAAAAGCTCCGTTTTTTGCTTCTGTATAACCATACCCCTGCGGTAACATTTTCTTCATTTCATTCCAGTTGACATAATTCATATCACCGTTTACTTCAACACAACCGCAGTTCATGCCTTTCAACGGCTTCAATCTTGCCGCAAATTGCTTATTCCATTCAGCAAGCATTGGATTTACAGTTAAATCTGCACAAAAGCACATCGCGCCCGAAGCATATGCAGCTGCAGCCATATCAAAGCTTGCTGTCAATGTTTTCGCAATCGGTTTCAATGCTATCGCTTTATATCCGAGTGCGAGACGAGTATTGACATCCTCAAGACTATGAGCACTTTCATCAGAAGTTACTGTTACCGGAAGGTCTGATACATTTGTTGTATCATCGAGTGAAAAAGGTTCTTCAAGAAGTACGATTCGCTTCAATGCTCCGATTCTGTCAGCAAAATTCAGAAGCTCCATAAGTCTTGATTTCTTATCATATCTGCCGTTTGCATCAAGATAATACAACACATTTCCTGATTCGCTGTAGGGTGTTGTATAATTATCGGCAAGAGTATGAATTTGCAAAAGCCTTTTCTTATCCCAATCGACCATGCTTTGCATATCCTGATCATGATTTTCGGGTTGAACGCAATTCCCTATTTTTATTTTCAACAACGATGCTCCGTTATATAATACTTCCTTGATGCTTTCATCTCTGACATTATAACTGATAAGCGGAATCTGTACCAGCTTATCATTATGAGCTGACATCGCTTTTTTCGCATGTGCAGGTATTATATCATCAAACCCACTGGCGTTTTTTTCTTTTGCATACAGAGACCATATAGCGAAATCGATACTTACAAGCGAATTGAGAATAAATGTCGGCTTTACGTCGAAGTCACAGAGCTTCTTGGCATATTCGGCAAGAGCCGGCAAAATTTTGTTTTGTAAATCCTTTGGTGTGTTGAAATCAATACCGTCAATCAATTTCAAGGCATAAGCGGTTACTGCAAGCATCAACGCATTAGAAGCTGCAGGTGAGGTTGAAGCAAAGACATCAGCATCAGACCACAGGACACTCTGTACAGAAGGACATACTGCTGTATACTTTTCTGTTGATAGCTTAACCACAGGTTGCCAAAGCTCGTTCAGATATCTTCCTTTAAAACCAAAGGGAGCCAATAATTTTTCTCTTATAAAATCTAAATCTGTTTTTATTATACGCATTACTTAAATTAAGGTAAAAACCTTAACTCCTCATTATTTGCATCAAGTCGGGCTTTCATTCCTATTGGAAAAATCGCATTATTGCTTTCATGTCCGAAATCGTTGCATTTTACTATCGGTATTTTATGTTTTGCTCCAAATCTTTTCAGTATTTCGATAATTTCACTTTGCTCATCATTAGAATACTGACCGAAAATCAATCCGGTTACATTTGTAAACAGATCACTCTGTTCGATATGTGAAATATATCTGCTGACTGCCGCAGGAATGCTGAACCAGCGATGATCCTCAAGGAACAGAATGTATTTTTGGTTCAAATCAAGCTTCATATATCTGCTGCCTGTCAGCAGAGCAACATTCTGTGTATATCCACCGACCATAATACCTTCGGCAACACCGTTGTTAATAACTGTCCAACTATCGGATTTCAAATAATCGTTGTCGGAGGTCATAAGTCTTTTATTGAAATGCCAGAGATTGAATTCGGTAATCGGTGTAAATGTTCTCGGAGTCTGTCCGTGATAGGTAACAATTTTGCAATTAGCGGTAATTGCGTTCAATATTGAGGTCCCATCGCTGTATGAACAGTATATTTTCGGATTTTTTCTTGCAGTTTTATAATCTATGAGAGGAAGAATTTCGTTGCCCACTTCCCCACCGCCAAAGAAAACCATCCTGACTTCGTTATCATATATCATTGCATTAAAATCCGCAGCGCGTTCTTCTGCTGTTGCTGCATAACCGATTGTCGGTTTGTAGACGAAATTACCAAGCTTAACCCTGAAACCCTGTTCTTTTATTATATCAACAGCAGGTTCAAGCTTATCGGCTGTTTTAACATCGCAGGGCAAAACAATACCTATTATATCACCTTTTTTTAATCTAAGCGGAATAATATTATTTATATACATCAATATGCCTTGCCCCAATATACCAGTTTATCAGCTGGTTTACCGCAACAAATGCATTTGTCAGTTATCGGCTCTTCATCAAATGGTATATTTCGAGATGTCATGTCTGCAACCTCTTTAATTTTTTCTTCGCATTCCCTATTTCCGCACCACATTGCTTTAAAGAAACCGTTCTTCTCAGCACCTATAGTACTAAGCTCCTCAAGCGTCTTTGCTTCGTAGGTCATATCAGCTCTTCTTGCGAGTGCTTTTTCATATAATGAGTTGTGTATGGATTCAAGAAGTTCAGATATAGTCTGTTCAAGGTTTTCAAGCTTGACAAACAGCTTTTCTCTTGTATCGCGTCGTACAAGCACACATTGACCGTTTTCTATATCCTTCGGTCCTATTTCCAGACGAACTGGAATACCGCGCATCTCGTGCTGAGAGAACTTCCAACCTGCGCTGTTTTCCGATACATCAAGCTCGACTCTGAATTTTTCCTTAAGGCTATTATACAACTCTGTTGCTTTTTCGACAACACCCTCTTTATGCTGTGCGATAGGAACGATGACAAGCTGTGTCGGTGCGATATATGGCGGTAAAACAAGTCCGCTGTTATCGCCATGGACCATAATAACTGCACCGATTATACGGGTCGAAACACCCCATGAGGTTTGGTGGCAATATTGAAGCTTGTTTTCCTTATCAAGATATTGTATATCAAATGCTTTTGCAAAGCCGGTACCGAAGTTGTGGCTTGTACCCGCCTGCAGTGATTTGCCGTCGTGCATTAATGCTTCTATCGAATAGGTTGCCAATGCACCGGCAAATTTTTCTATATCTGTTTTTCTGCCCATTATAACAGGCATAGCAAGATATCTCTTGCTGAAGTCTGCATAAACACCAAGCATCTTGATTGTTTCTTCATGCGCTTCCTCTGCGGTTGCATGCATTGTATGACCTTCCTGCCATAGGAATTCTCGGCTTCTGAGGAAGGGACGGGTGGTCTTTTCCCAGCGAACAACCGAACACCATTGGTTGTAAAGCTTGGGAAGGTCGCGGTAAGACTTAATGATATTTGCGTAATGATCGCAGAACAAGGTTTCACTTGTCGGTCTGACGCAAAGCCTTTCTGCAAGCTCCTCGCTGCCGCCGTGCGTTACCCAGGCAACCTCCGGTGCAAAACCTGCGACATGCTCCTTTTCTTTATTTAACAGACTTTCGGGTATGAACATCGGCATATAGACATTGCAATGTCCGGTTGCCTTGAACATTCCGTCAAGAACATTCTGTATATTTTCCCATAAAGCGTAACCGTAGGGACGGATTATCATGCAACCTTTTACACCTGAATAATCAATAAGATCGGCGTTCTTAACTATATCAGTATACCATTTTGCGAAATCTTCGTCCATCGATGTTATCGCTTCGACAAGCTTCTTATTATCAGCCATAAAAATACTCCTTCAAAATCATAATAACTCAATATATAATATCACCAGAACCTTGCTATTGTCAAGCAATATTTAATAATAGGAATTTTATGATTGCAAAATTCAGATTTATAGTGTATAATATGTTTTGTTAAAATAAAATAATTTTCTCCTGAAAAATGAAAGGAATGTTCTGAAAATGAAAGTAAGATTCACAAAAAAAATTTTTGCGTATATTCTATGTATGCTACTATTAATATTACAAATCGCCCCTATAATGGTTTTTGCTGAAACTTCGGATAATTCAGATGCTGTATCACAAGCGGAATCGACTTCAGTTTCTGATTTTACTCAGCTTGCGGCTGCAATTACTGCAGGTGACAAAAATATTATTCTTACCTCAGATATTACCTGTACTTCGGTTATGACAATATCGGATGCTGCTGCTATAACAATATCAGGTGATTTTAAATTAATAACTCCTTCCTTTAACGGAAACGGAATTGTTATATTAGATATTCCCTGCGCAACACTGACCGTTTCGGGCAATGCGGTTATAACTGCAAACAAAAGTATTATCGCCGAATCGTCAGGTTATGGTGTTAAAGCAAGCGGGAGCGCAAAGCTGACTGTTAATTCAAATGTACAGGGCTTTAACGGTGGCAACGGTGTTGAGATCTCCGACAGTGCTAATGTAACAATAAACGGTAATGTTGCAGGTGGTAATTCTGATGCTGTCAAGGGTGGGAGCGGTGCTGTTCTGATCTCCGGGAAACTCACGATTACAGGTGCAGTTACGGGCGGCAGCGGTGTAACCGGTGGTGGAAATGGTATAGAGCTTACAAAGGGTATCCTTTCGGTTACTGGAAATATAACCGGTGGTTCAATCATTTTAAATGATAACACAAGCGATACAGCAAACGGTGGCACCGGATTATTATATAAAGGTACTAACGTCAGCGAAGTCAATGCAACAATAATTGGCAACCTTACAGGCGGCAGCAGTTCAATCAATAACGGCGGCGCAGGAATATCCTGTGTTACTCATCGTTTCAGTCTGAGCGTCAGCGGTAGTGTTACCGGCGGTAGCGGCGAAAAGATTGGCGGTAATGGTATTGAACTATATTACGGTAGCCAGGTTTTGACAGCATCAACTGTTTCAGGTGGCAACGGTATTACCAGAAAAGGTGCTAATTTCTTTGATAAAACAAACGGTGATGTATTTGGCGATTATGCTAATAATACAAATATTAATATTCCCACATACAGCGGTTCCGAAATGCATCTTATAAGCGGTAAAAAGACAGACAGTTCATTGAGAAATTTAGTTTTTGCTGCATATGACTTCACAATTAAAGGTCAATTCGGCAAAGAAACCGGAGTTGGTACGTTTAAGCTCCAACAATCTCCCGATACAACCGGAATTAACTGGGGACTTGAAGCAGATGAAGCTGTTTTTGAAGAATATAAATTTGATATAGCAGACTCTGCTGTTTCAGTTACATACACAAATTCAACTTTATTAAATAAAGAAATCAGAATTCTTGCTTATACCAACGGATCAGTAAGTGAAGTCTGGAGCGGTACTCTTTCTTCAGCTGTAACACTTGAGAATGTTGTTGATGGAAGTTATTTCGCAATCATTCATGAAAAAGTGATTGTTACATATAAAGTTACTACATCAGCGAGCAACAACGGAACTATCACGCCGAGTGGCGAAACTGTTGTTAATGCCGGAGATACTTTCTCTTTCACAATAACCCCGAGTTCCGGTTACCAGATTGATAAGCTAATTGTTAATGACAAAGAACAGGCAACAAATGGATCTACAAGTTTTACAATACCCAATATAAAGTCCAATATTACAATCAGTGTTACATTCAAGAAAATCGCTACAGCAAAAGTCAATGTAACTGTTACAAGCGGTTCCGGCGGCGTAATATTACCAAACGGTGTTATTTCAGTTAATGTTGGCAGTAACCTCACCTTTACACTAACCCCTGAGGTCGGATATACTGTCGATAAATTCACTGTAAACGGTACAGCAGTAACAGTAAGTAATAATCAGTTTACTCTTTCTAACATTACAACAGATACCACCGTAAAAGCAACATTCAAAAAAACAGATGCCAAATTCACTGTTACCGCTACCGCAGGTTCCGGAGGAAGCATTTCTCCCGCAGTCGAACAAACAATCATTTACGGCGACAGCGTTACATTCAATATAACCCCAGAACTTGGTTTCATAATCAATAAACTCTATCTCGACGGAAATATTGTTATGTCAAATAATAACAAATATACTATAACAAATATAACTGCAAATCATACCATTGAGGTTACTTTTATTTCTGAGGATTCGGAAGATGCAATGATAAAACCTGAGGATATTGATTGGTCAGCACAAAATATAAAAATTGATCTGACTGATTTCACAAGAGTATCTGCCGATGTTATAAGCAGAATCGTCGACCAGTATTCAACAAAAGAAATAGCATTTGCAACCCTTCAATATGAAATAGTTTTTGCTCCGCATACAATGTCTAAAATTTCGGAGAATTATGTTGATTTCGGTCTCATTATAGATAATTCTGAGAATCAGGATAAACTCGCAGAAATAGGAGCAGGTAAATATGTAAAAACATTATCCTTTTCAAACTCCGTTACTTATTTACCGGCACAAGCTTCTATAAAAATTTATATCGGGAATCAATATATAGGAAGAGATTTCAATATCTATAAATTCGATATATCATCGATGCAATTCGTGCAAATGTCTGTCAATACTATTGATGTCGGTGGTTATGCAACAATTACAACCTCGTCTCCCTCTGAATTCGCGATTATTACTGAACTTGTCGAACAGAAGTACACAATAACCGCTTCTGCCGGTATGAACGGTTCTATTGCGCCGGTCGGTGAAACTGAATATGCTGAAAATTCCACCCCTGAATACACATTTACACCGAATAACGGTTATGTTATTGAGAAAGTTATGGTTGACGGAACCGAAATTTCTGTAACCGAAAATACCTATACATTTGAAGCATTGAATGCCAATCATACCATCGAGGTTTCCTTCGAACAAGAATCAACCTCAATACCTGAACCAACACAAAAGACAAACGCAGGTATGGTTGTTCTGATTATATTCCTTGTAGTTATATTATTGTGTGCAGTTGCATTTGTAGTGCTGTATAAAATGGGTATAATCAAAATAAAAGGACCAAAATTCTAAAATTCAGAAAGGGTAAAATAAATTTTACGATGAAAAAAATAATTACCGTTGTATTATTGGCAACCCTATTATTTAATTTTTTGGGATGTGAATTCAGCCGGAACGAATCTTCATCCCCAAACAGTGATACATCCACCATTTCGGAAATAGTATCTGAAATTTCTGAAAACACTCAGCCAGCGCTTCAATGGCCAACTGACAATGAATTTGTTTCTATTCTTCCGCCTTTCAATGGAGGGAAAATAGTTGAAATCAATCAAAAAACCAATTCTGTTTTAATAACAATAGTAAATGTTGAACGTGCAGCTTTTGAAATGTATGTAACTGCTTTAAAGGGATATTCATTTACTGATGTTGCTTTTGAAAACGAGGATTTATACTCAGCAGTAAAACCCGATTCCGAAAAAGAAGAGGGTGTTACTGTCCGCTATTATAACGATACTTCGACAATGACTATAGATGTATCAATCAAATAAAAAAATGCCGCAGGATTTCTGCGGCATTTTTAAGTAAATTAAGGAGAAAGTATATGAAATTAAGCATTAAGCGTACATTTTTTATTGGGCTTGCATTTTTCTCGATTTCAGCATTCTGGCAACTATATGACACTATTATCCCTCTGATTTTGAGAGACACTTTTAAATTAGGTGACACAATAAACGGAGTAATTATGGCAATGGATAATATACTTGCTCTGTTCCTGTTGCCGTTATTCGGATCATTATCGGACAGAACCGATACATCTATCGGTAAACGTATGCCTTACATAGTGTTTGGTACCGCATTCGCCTCAGTTGCTATTATATTATTACCGATTGCTGATAATATCAAAAACCTGTCTATGTTCATAACAGTACTTGGATTTGTTCTTGTCTTCATGGGCACCTACCGTTCCCCTGCTGTTGCTCTTATGCCTGACCTTACGCCAAAACCTTTGAGAAGCAAAGCAAATGCTATTATAAATCTCATGGGTTCTGTTGGTGCTATTATAACTCTTTTAATAATCCTTGTTCTTGTTCCAAAAGAAAACCCGAATTATTTTACTGTATTTTCTTGCGTTGTCGGGGTTATGATAGTCTCAGTTTTCCTATTATTCATTACAACCAAAGAGAAGAAGCTTCATTCTGTTATTCCCGGCTTGGATGAACCGGAAGAAATAAAACCTAAATTAAAAACAAGAGAAAAACCTGAACAAATGCCTGCTGATGTAAAGAAAAGCCTTATATTCCTTTTGTTATCAGTGTTTCTTTGGTTTACTGCATACAATGCTGTAACAACAGCATTCTCGCGTTATGCAACTGTAGTTTGGAAAATAGCCGGTGGCGGATTTTCAATGTTTTTAATAGTTGCAACACTTGCCGCATTAGTCAGTTTTATTCCGATCGGTATTATATCTTCTAAAATCGGTAGGAAAAAAGTTATTCTTGCCGGTATCATAATGATGATTACTGCATTTGCAGCGGGAGCATTGTACCCTGTTTATCACTGGTCGCTTAATATAATCTTCGCTTTAACAGGTATCGGTTGGGCATCCATAAATGTCAACTCATACCCGATGGTTGTTGAAATGAGCAAGGGTAGTAATATAGGCAAGTATACAGGAATATATTATACCTTCTCCATGGCTGCTCAAATATTCACTCCTATTGCATCAGGTTATCTACTTGAGCATGTCAGCTACCGTACATTATTCCCTTATTCAGCAATTTTTTCACTGCTTGCGTTGTTTACAATGCTCAACGTAATGCATGGTGATACAAAACCTGTTAAGGTAAACAGTGTGATAGAAAACTTCAATACTCCAGACTAAATCAAAAAGGTGATGTTTCTTTGAATTATCTTTATGTACTTATACCGCTATTTATTTTAATTTTGTTGTACTTAATATGCATTAAGCCATCAAGTCATGGTAAGCAAAAATGTACTCCCCTTATGGGTTGGTTTTATGCTCACAGAGGATTACATGAAAACGCCTCTCCATTTAATTCGCCTGAAAATTCACTTGAGGCTTTCAAACGGGCAATCAATAGTGGATATGGCATTGAGCTTGATGTACAGTTGACCAAGGACAAAAAGGTTGTCGTTTTTCATGACGACAACCTTTCTAGAATATGCGGAATTGATAAAGCGATCAGCGACTTCACATACGATGAACTCCGACAGTTCAGACTATTAAGCAGCAATTGTATAATTCCTTTATTTAATGATGTTTTACAGCTTATTAACGGCAAGGTTCCATTAATCGTCGAAATTAAAGCTCCATCAAAAGCAGATGAAATATCGATATATACAGTAAAAATATTAGATACTTACAAAGGTATTTACTGCATTGAGAGTTTTAATCCACTGTCAGTTGCATGGTTCTGTAAAAATCGTCCCGATATAATCAGAGGGCAACTCTGCGATAAATTCTGGAATTTTCCAGAATACAGAGGAAAACTGCTGTATTTGATATTGCAAAATATGATGTTCAACATAATAGCAAAACCGCATTTTATCGCTTTCAATATAAAGAATAAGAACTCAATTCCTTATCGTATAATAAAATTTCTATACAAACCCTGCACTGTTGCATGGGCAGTACGTTCTGACGACGATTACATAAATAATAAGGATGAATTCGACTTAATTATTTTCGAAAACATCCAACCCGGAGTGACAAAATGACACAAGCTCAAATCAGAGAAAAGTTGAAGCTGCTCACAGACGAAAAATATAAAGTATTCTCAGCAGAATTGATCCCCAACTGTACGGATATGCTTGGCGTCAGACTCCCCGAGCTACGTAAAATAGCCAAAGAGATTGCAAAAGGCGCTTGGAAGGAATACATTGATACAAGCGAATATCAATATTTTGAAGAGAAGCTACTTGCGGGAATGGTTATCGGATATGTAAGAGCTGACATTGATACAATATTTGAATACACCGACAAATTCCTACCGCATATCGACAACTGGTCTGTCTGCGACAGCTTTTGCACTACACTGACTATAGCCGAAGCATATAGACCTAAGGTATGGCAGTACATATTAAAACAACTTGAAAGTGATTCCGAATTCAAAATAAGATTTGCTGTAATAATGATACAACGATATTTTATCAAAAAAGATAGACTCGTTCAAATATTCGATATATTAAGCAATATTAAACATTCCGGTTATTATGTAAAGATGGGAACATCATGGGCAATATGTGAGTGTTTCTGTAAATTTCCCGAGGAAACAATAAATTTTTTAAGAGAATACAAAACAGATGAGTTTACACTGAAAAAATCACTTCAAAAGATACTTGAATCCCAGATTCCTGATACAGAGCAAAAAGTTAAAATCAGAAAATTAAAACAGACTCAGTGCCTATAATACCGATTTCGCCTTCCACTCTTTTGGGCTGCAGTCATGGAGTTTGTTGAACAGGCGATAGAAGGCTGACAGGTCGTTATAACCGCATTCCTCAGCAATCAGCTGGACTGTACGGTTGGTTGACAGCAGAAGCTGGCGCGCATGATTCATCCGAAGCTCTGAGATATACTGATGCGGTGTGATTCCGTATGATTTTTTGAATGAACGGATAATATAGTCCTTTGAATAATTCAGCTTTTCTTCAAGCAGCGACAGCGAAAGCGGTTCGCTGTATTTTTCTGCGAGTATGTTCTCAATGGTTTTAGCAAGTGATGCTTCCTTCTCTTCGATTGTATTTGTTTCTTTCAGTTTTTGAAGTATCTCATAAAATACGCTTGTTATTTCAAGTCGGGTTTTCGTTTTAGATTTGATCAGGCTATCAAGCTTGAAAAGCAATTCCTTCGTATCGTTGAATGAAAATGTGCCTTTGATTGCAATTCCGGGTGTCGGGTCGGTGAAGTCGCCATTAAAATGAATATAATAATACTTTGGTGAGCTGCTCGGAGCTACACCCTCCTGAAACAGATTAGCTTTCTGGATGTAATACTGTCCTGCCGAAACTTCTACCGGTACATTGTTTTCAGAGAATCTGAGGATGCCCGAAAATACCATCAATAGAACATCCTCGTTGATTGTTCTTGTTATATGCTTTTCATCCGGGTAAAAATAACGAAACGATGAATTGATGTATTCAGGTAGTGTATCAAAGCTTAAGTATTTGTTCATATTATTCTCCATCTCGCCGCATAAATAGCTATGAAAAAGCACATTCCACAAAGCGGATGCTGCTCATGCTTTACGAGCAGCAAGTGGCTTTTTACTGCGTGAAAATTCATTTTTCACGCTATTTCCTTTTCCATTGTTATAAGTAATATACTTCATCAGGTCGATTTTTGCAAGTGTTTGTTCGTATTATTCTATTACAAAATAACGAAAAACTGATAAAATTGAAGAAAAACAGTAAGAAGGTGCTTTGGTATGCAATCGCAAAAGTACAAACCTTTTGCCACAAATGAAATCGAACCCAAAGGCTGGCTGCTGCAACAACTTGAAATACAGGCTGTTTCACTTTCGGGTAACCTTGACAAGGTATGGCCGGACATCAGAGACAGCAAATATGTAGGTGGTGACCGTGAAGGGTGGGAACGAGTTCCCTACTGGCTGGATGGTTTTATCCCACTCGCTTATCTACTGAAGGATGACGATTTAATTTCTCGCGGGAAAAGATATATTGATGCCATTCTTGCAAGGCAATGCGAGGACGGCTGGATATGCCCATGCAAAGCTGAAGAAAGAGCCGACTACGATGTGTGGGCAATGTTGTTGCTATCAAAAGTGCTTATAGTGCATCATGACTGCTCGGGAGATGAGCGAATTGAACCGGCATTGTATAAGGCGTTCAAAAACTTAAAAGAGCATCTTGCAGAACATCCGCTATTCAGCTGGGGTAAATACAGGTGGTTTGAAGGACTTATCGCTATATACTGGCTTTATGACAGGGTAAAGGAAGAATGGCTGCTAGAGCTTGCTGATATGTTACATGAACAAGGTACTGATTATAATGAAATAATAGACGGTTCACGCTTCCAAGAAGCAAAGCGTGAATGGACCTTTGACACGCATGTTGTAAATATGGCTCAGGCAATCAAATCCGATGCGTTGATGTCACTCAGAAAAGGTAACAATGGCAATGAGTTTGCTGAAAAGATGTATTCAACCTTAATGAAATATCACGGAACCGCAATCGGTCATTTCACAGGCGATGAATGCCTTGCAGGCAACAGCCCGATACAGGGAGCAGAGCTTTGCAGTGTTGTTGAAGCGATGTATTCCTATGAGCAGATATTTACGGTTACAGGAAACCCTGTCTGGCTTGACAGACTTGAAATGCTGGCATATAATGCATTGCCTGCTGCAATCAGTCCGGATATGTGGACTCATCAATATGATCAGATGGTCAACCAGATAGAGTGTTCCAAGCAAAATGACCCGTCGGTTTTTTTAACAAACTCACCCGATGCACATATTTACGGACTTGAGCCGAATTACGGCTGCTGTACAGCGAATTTCAACCAGGGGTGGCCAAAGTTCGCGTTGAGTACATTCTATAAAGATAACAGCAGTATTATCTCAGCTGCTATTGCACCTTCAAAGGTTACAACACAGATAAGAGATGCTAAAGTTTCTGTTGAGCTTCAGACTATATATCCTTTCAAAAATAAGTTGAAATATATTATTACTGCTGAAAAGCCGATTCAATTTGAGTTGAAAATCAGAATACCGCGATGGGCAAAGCGAACTGTTGTTAATGAAATAGAGACAACAAATACGGATTATATTTGCTTGAACAGAATCTGGGATGCTTCAACCGAAGTAAACGTCGAATTTGAATTCGAAACGAAATTTGATGAACGACCGGAAAATATGGTATGCTTAAGGCACGGAGCATTATGCTATTCTGTTGATATTAAAGAAGAATGGAAAAAGATCGAATACACAAGAGATGATGTTGACAGAGTATTTCCCTATTGCGATTATGAAGTGTATCCGAAATCGAAATGGAATTATGCTTTCTGGAATAATAATTTGAGCATAAAATACAATGATATTTACGATATACCGTTTTCACCAGATAATTCACCAATAACAATTATTGCTGATATGGTTGAAATTGATTGGGGTTATGAGCCCGGATATGATAATGTATGTGCAAGAATTCCAAAATGTAGGACACCGATCAGTGATGTTCATAGAATAACACTGAAGCCATATGGCTGTTCTAATCTTCATATAACCGAGCTTCCGAAATTAAATTGAATTTGTGCCTACTAATAAACTGCCTTTTGCGGCTTATTTTTTATAATTATATGTACATTGGTTAATTATTTATTGACTTTCTGACGAAGATGATGTACTATATTGTTAAGATTAATAAACTCTTCATCGAATCTGGAGGTTATATATGAACAAACTTAAAATTTGTATTCTAATAGTTATCGTTTTTTTTGTTACGGTAATTACATTCTTTGGAAATTATAATTTATATCTGAAGGAGATCGAATCTACAGTAAAAACAGAACAAACTCAGATAAATCGTTATATTGATTTAAGCCAGGGTTTTATTAATCTCCTTGTAATTCATAGTGAAGAAACACTAAAACAATCTCCTGCTATTGATAGTGAGCTTTATCAATATTTAGAGTACAGTAGTAGAGCCAATACATATAATCTTGATGCTGTTTTCGGTACAAAATATCAAAGTAATTATGGTAATATCACCGGAATAGGTAAAATACCCGAAAACGGGATAGAAAAAGATGAGATAAATCTTGCATTGAATATTTCCGAACAATTTTCAAGTATATATAAAAAGTTGCCGGATGTTGCATGGATATATTATACCAGCTCAAATAATTTCATATTATTGTATCCATGGGTTTCATCTTCTGATTTTGCTTTTGATGAAAGTTTACTGAAGGAAGTATTTTATACTATAGCAACCCCTGAAAACAATCAACTACGTGAAGCATTGTGGACTCCAGTATATATGGATCATGCAGGAAAAGGATTAATGGTTACACTCTCAAAGCCAATCTATAATAATGATGTATTTGTCGGTGTAATATCAATTGACCTTACAAATGATAAGCTCAGCGAAATGATAAAATCCGAATATGAAATTTATATCATTGATGATACCGATTCTGTTATTGCGAACAGCAGAAATTTAATTAATGCTGATAATGTTCCAAAATTTAATGAGGTACTTAAGACTAGTGTTAACAAAGCAGAAGATATAAAAAGTATAAAAAATAATGAAATTGAAATAATTGATGGATATTATACATATTCCATTGTCTTCAATGATGCACCATGGAGACTTTTTATTCGAATTTCAATGTTATCAATCACATTAAAATCATTTATTTATACTTTACCGCTGATGTTTATCTGTATACTTCTGCTACTCACTTTCTTCCAGATCGAAAGAAGAAAACGTGTTGAAATCGATTTGAAAAATTCACTTGAAGAATTAACTTCGTATCAAAAGTTGCTTGAAAAAGCTGCAAAATATGACTTCCTAACTTCAACAGTAAATCGCCGTGGTTTAATGGATATTTTTAATGATGAAGTTCTTAAAAATATAAAGAATACCTCTCCAATATGTTTCATAATGGGTGATATTGATCATTTTAAACGCTTCAATGACACATATGGTCATTATGCAGGAGACAAGGTTCTTGTTGAGATAACTAAAATAATGCAGAGTTGTATTAAAAATGATGAGGTTGTCTGCCGCTGGGGTGGTGAAGAATTTATAATAATGCTGATTAAGCGTGATTATAATACAGCACTTCAGGTCGCGGAACATATACGGTTGGAAATTGAAAATATGATTATACCATGGGAAAATTCAATAGAGCTGAAAGCGACAATGACTTTTGGTGTTATAGAATTTAATCAAAAGGAAACTTTCGAATCTAATATATCGATTCTGGACAGTGCATTGTATTTCGGCAAAAATTCAGGACGTAATAAGGTTGTCGGAAGTATAGAGTGTGATTTAACAGTTTAATTAAATATTTATGGTAATAATAAAAAGTGCTTCAACTTAAAATAGTGAAGCACTTTTTATTATTTCGAGTTAATATTTAACCACCTTACAACTCCATCATCTGTATTTGGGTCGATTATGGCAGTTGCTTTTTCTTTGACTTCAGGTTTTGCATTCTCTACTGCATAACTTTCATCGCTTGCCAAGAACATAGGTATGTCGTTAAGATTGTCACCGAAGGCAATTATTTTATCAAAACCATATTCCCTTTTCAGATATTGAACAGCATTGTATTTTGATGCTTTATCCGAGCATATTTCAAGATACCAATTGTTTTCGTTGTATATATCCCTGTAGAATTCTGTTCGAATGCCTACAATTGCTTTTAACTCTGCATACAAAGGTTGAAGGTTCTCTGCAATATCTGATACTGAATAATAAACGATTGATTTATCTTTGCAATCGAAGAAGCTGTCAACTTTAGTGAATACTTTGCCATACTTCATCTCGCGTTCCTCGATGTATTTTTTTGATATTAAATCATCTACGTTTTCATAATATTTTGATAACTTGTCATCATCAATAGAATAGAAAAATCCTCTACCATTATGTTTTTTGACCGTTTCGATAACCTTCATTTTAGACTCTTCGGGAAATCTTTCGATTTTCATATACTTATTTTCTTGAAGATCATAGATACATACTCCGTTCATCAGTACAATCGGAACATTCAGATTTACACCGTTGAACATTTTTATTACAGTTGTTGCTGTTCTTGCTGTTGCGATACTCAAATGTATGTTTTTCTCAAGCAGTTGACATAATACTGTCTTTGCGTATTCGCTTAGTTCAGCATCTTTATTCAAAAGAGTACCGTCAAGGTCTGAGATATAAAGTGTTTTCATTTTTAATCCATTTATATATCACTCAATAACTCATTGAGTTCAACTATACTTTCCGCAATATATTCAGATCTTGCATTTTTCAATTCATCTAAGCTGCCATAACCGTATAAAACACCGATCGAGTCAATACCTGTTTTCTTAGCACCTATAATATCATGTTCCCTGTCACCAATCATTATAACTGCAGAACGGTCGGTGATTCCACAAGATCTTAACGCATATTCTATAACATCATTCTTTGCGACTCTGGTTCCGTCAAGATAGCTGCCTGATACGAAATCAAAATAATTTGCTATATCAAAATGTTCAAGTATTCGTTCTGCAAATATTGTTGCTTTTGATGTCGCAAGGATTATGGACTTCCCTCTTTGTTTTTGTTCTGAAAGCATTTTTTCAACGCCATCATAAACTTTATTTTCAAATATACCTTTATCCCTGAAATACTCTCGGAAATATTCAATAGCAACCTTTGCCGTTTCTTTTTGCATACCGAAGTAGAATTCAAACGAATCGGTTAATAGCGGCCCAATCAGCTTTTTCAGCTCTGATTTTTCTGGTACTATAATGTCAAGCTTATTCAATGAATAGGCAAACGAGTTTGTAATACCTTCAGCCGGATCAGTTAATGTTCCATCAAGATCGAATAATAAATATCTTTTTTTCAAAATCTACTCCTTTGTAGCATTTGATATTTCTTCCATTTGTCTAATCTTGTATCCTACATCTTCAGGGCAATGAGCATCAGAAGCTGTTATAATCCTGATCTTATTCGCTTTTATAGCTTTTATTAGTTCAACCGACATACCAAGCTCTGCATTGGTTCTTCTGCTACTTCCGCTGTTTTGTTCAGCATACATATCGCTTTTTGCTAATTCTGCTGCAAGAGAATTATAGTACTCTGTTAATTCAAAAGTCGGTTTATGACCGTACAGCTTTATACAATCCGGATGTGCGATGCCATCGAAGACTCTACTTTTAGCCAAATCTATGCTTGTTTCAAAATAACGTTTATATGCTTCATCAACATCGACGCCATCCCAAAATTCCGGTTTATGGTCATATGCAAAATGATCGATAAAATGAATGCTGCCAATAGTAAAATCAAATCCTTTATTTTTGATTAACTGACCAATAAATTCTTCTGAATTTTTGAAATAGCAGATTTCAAGTCCGAATTTAATTTTTATAGGTAGTTCAGAATTTCTGACCTCATCAATTAAATGAAGATAATCACTTAAGTTGCAAACTCCGCCTTTTTTCGCAAGCCATGTTTTAATATAGCTATTATTTGCACAAATATCATTGTACATCGGTAAGAATTCTATAAATCGATAGCTGTGCTCAAGAAGCCAAATTTCACTTAGTCCTTGTTCGACAGCTTTATTTATAAACTTGTTAATCCAATCAAGAGTATATGGACCTCTTTCAATATGAATATGGCAATCAGTCATACTATTTCTTCGATAATATCATATAAATTCAATTCTTCCGCAGCCTTTTTCCAATAGATTTCTGGTATTATACCGTCTTCCATAAAGCATCTGTCTTCTGAAGCAATTTGGTATGCACGTCTCACGCATTGCATTGGCATATCAGTACCTGTCTTGATAAGCGCAATAATACTGTTGCCCCAGACTAGTGACTTTTTTAGGATTTCACTCTTTTTGAATTCATGAATCAATTTTTCTCTATCATAAGGTATCGAAATTAATTCGTCCTGCCATTTATTATTTATATACTCCAGAGAAACAAATTGAGCATTTGTCTGCCTGTTAGTGGGTAACCCAACACTGCCCACAAACACGATTTCTTTATTTTCAAAAACATACTTATGGTATCTATGAGTATGACCGCAGAATAAATAGTCTGCATCGATTGAATCGAGATATTTCTTCATCAACTCATCTTTTCCGCATATCCACTCATTTGATTTTACCGGAGAGCCATGACAGATTGTAATTGGTGGATAGTAATCAATCGAAATATTCATACATATAGGCATACTTTCAAAAGTTTTTATATCTGCTTCAGTTAAATTTTCGTATGTATAAAGTACTGCTCCTGTACTCGAAGCATATCGCCATTTTTTGTTATTGCTGTTATGATAATTTATTATATAGTCTTCTCGATTACCTCTGATGAACCATGTTTTATAACCTTGTGTTCTTGTTTTCAGAAGTTCAAGAGTTTTTTGCGGATATAGGCAATCGCTTATATAATCACCTAAAAATACTAATCCATCATAATTATTTGTATCAATATAATTCAAGCACTCCTCAAGCGCTGTGAAATTGCCGTGTATATCTGCGAGTAAAGCAAGTTTCACTAATTTATCACTCCTGTGTACCATTTTGGAATAGGATTTTGCATATAATCGTAGAATTCTAATACTTCCTTTGATTGATTTAGCATTGTTTCTATTTCTTTCCGGCCGAAAGGTATTGCCCAATATACTGATGAAAGAGTGTTTGATATAATATAAAATGCAAGCAATTTAAAAAAATCTTCTGGTACTTCATTATTAAAATAACCGTTTATTCTGCCGGAAGCGAAATATTTACTGCAATGAGCGCACCAAACAATACGATTGAATTCTTCCCAAGGGTCTCCGTAATCAAATCTGTTGAAATCAATTATAGATAAATTGTTATCTGATGAAATTATCATATTACCGACATGGTAATCTCCATGATTCAACGACTGAGGACGATTTGCAAGCAAATGTCTGTTTTTTTCGATATAATCAAAGAAATAGTTATCACCGTCTATTTTTATACCGCATTCAAGGTATTTTTTAATTTTATTATCTGTTTTTCTATTGAATCGTGTTTCCCAGTTTTCCTGAGTTGCAGGAGCCGGAATTGAATGAATTCTCTGAAGTATTTTCCCTGCTTCAACACCAATCTCATATTGCTCTTTCGAAGACAGCTCGTGTAATATTGTTTCAGCATCCTCGCCCTCAATCCATGTTAGAAGCATATAACAATTTAACCCTTTGTTACAATAACCAAAGTCAATCGGCTGCGACATAGGTATCTCTGTTTCGGATATTGTTTTCAATACTTTGAATTCTGATTTTTTGCGGTCATAGTTTAATGCATCAGACAATCGCAGCAGCAAACGTCGGTTATCATTGGTTTCAATATAGTATTTCTTATCCTCAGACCAACCTTTTTCAACCAGTATGACTTTTGAGAATGAATTGTATTGAGGTATGTCAGAAATCAAATTAATCTCCATTCTACCGCACAGCGGTTATAAAAATATAGCGTGAAATGTGTTACCTCACTATATTATATAAAACTAACAAATGAATTAGGATATTATTGATTTTGAAAAAGCCGTACAGAAAAGGCTTTTTCAAAATCGCTAAGGTAATTCATTTATTAGTTTTATATAGTTAACTTAATTTTCACGCTACCTCCAAAAATTTCTTTATTTCTTTTCTTGTTTTCAGAATAATAATATTTTTTCCTTTTTGGTACTCAATCATTTTAATGATATCCGGTCGACTTCTCTTAGGAAAATTGTATATCCATTTTAAAAACTCAAAATCTATCTTCTCTTTACAACCGCTACCCATATCCGGTCGAACTTTACCGATATGTGTCAAGCATCGTTTTATCACACTGTAAAGGCAAATCCACCTCTTAATATCAAGAAAAATTATTGTATCAGCTTTTTCAGCTCTCAAATCCATTGTGCCGCCGTAATTTCCATCGATTATCCATTCTTCGGCTTCTATTATTTTTGTTTGCACTTCTATCCACTCATCTCGTGGTGTTTGAATCCAATTATCTTTCCAGAACAGCTTGTCAAGATGAATAAGAGGCAAGCTTAATTTATTATGTAACTTTTTCGCAAATGTAGTTTTTCCGCTACCGGCACTACCTATAATCATAATGCGTTTAGATTCTGATAAATCCATAACTACCTCTCATATACTGTTCTATTTACTGAACAAAAACTTCTCAAATGCTTTTCTTAATGGTATCAGTCTTGTGCCAACCGGCTCAGCAATCATACCGCTGTTTATCATCTCATCCAACTTACCAAGTGTTACCCATTGTGCGTCGACCGTTTCGCTCTCTTGCATAACAAGCTCGCTTATTTCGACATCTTTTCTGATTATATATGTATCAATAAACGCTGTTTCTTCTTTCAATTCTCCAAGAAAATTCAGTTCGTTTTCTTCTGCTTTTATTCCTGTTTCTTCGAACAATTCTCTAACTGCTCCCTGTACGCTTGTTTCACCGGCAAGTATTGAGCCTGCTGAGTTTTCCCAAAGGTTTGGAAAGCATTCCTTATTTGGATCGCGAAGTGTCAGCAGAATTTCTTGTTTGCTGTTGACCGTCCATATATCGACGACGATATGATAATCACCTCGTTTAATATGTTCGCCTCTTTTTTGCAATCTACCAAGCAGCTGTCTGTTACCGTCGTATAAATCCCAAAGCTCCATCATTTCAATCCTTCCAGTACATCAATAATTTCTGTCCAATTCTTTATATGCTGATGGTTATAATCAATAGTATCGGTGTATTTGTCACGATAATAGCATTCAATATTGCTGTCATACCACACAGGAAACATACCGGCTGAGTTTGCTCCTGCGATATCATAATAGACATTATCACCGCAAAACCAAATTTCTTCGGGTTTCAGATTTGCTTTTTTTATTGCAAGCTCAAATATCATAGGATCGGGTTTTCGCACAATATATTCACTTGATGCTATTATAAATTCGAATTTATTATTAGGAAAATTTTTGTTTATACGTTCTGCGAGAGAATCACCTGAGAATGAAATATTGCTTATAACACCGCTTCTGATTTTATTTTCATTTATGTAACTGATAACTTTATCTATATCAGACATTTTTTCACCGGGCGCAGCGTTATCCCAGAATATCTGCTCTATCTCATCAGGCTCAAGTGGAATGTCAATTTCAAGATACTCGTAAAGCATGCGTTGAAATTTGTGATTGTGGAATTCCAAAGCATTTGTTCTTGCAATTGGCCTGAGCTTTGAAAAGAAATTTGCGGAAAACTCACTGTCTTGAATGGGTGTCAGATTGTTTTTATTATACACCGCATACTTCATTACAGCTTCGGTTCCCTTAACACCATTAAATCCGAGTTCGCACATCAGAGTATGACCATAATCAAATATAATCATCTTTGGATAAGTCATTTTAAGTTTGCTCTTTTCTTTTTCAGCTTTTCTCAATATATCTTCAAGAAAATCGTGTTTTCCTTCAATGTACAAGTCAATATCATGTCGATACTTTTCGGCAAGCTGTATTTTTAATTTGCCGTATTCATCTGCTGCTGTTTTATATTTACGCAGATAATCCCTGAATACAATATGTCTTGCAAGCTCACGGCTATTTTTCGGGCATACATACATATGATAATCCATAAATTCATTCTTGAAGTTTCTCTTAAATGCTTCGCGTGCCTTAATTCCGAGATCACCTTCATGACTATATCCGAGTGCTTCAAGTCGATTGACGAGTTCGGGGAATATGTCATATGATTCAATTATGATATTGAAATCGATAATTGGCTTTGCTGATAATCCCTCAACCGATGTGCTGCCAACATGCTCAATCCCAATGATGATATCTGAGATGTGAGGCATTAACATATCTTTTATCTTCTCAAATTCGTTTTTCCATTCGGGGTTATAGGGTTCGACAATAATTGTGCGGTTTGGATTATACATATTAATTTCCATTCTGCCGCGTAGCGGCTGTATAAAATATAAGGTGAAATAAATTACCTTCCATCATTTGTTAAGTTAATTTTCACGCTATCTGTCTCCTTTTATAAATGTCTCCGCTTTCGACAGAATATCCTTATATTTTTCATGTATAAGCAGGTTGCAAGTTGTTTCTCTATCTGTCCAGATATATTCTTTGATTTCCGAATTTGGTGTTATAACTGTGTTTGACACCTCAGACAAAAATAAAATTACCTGTTTTTGGCGAAGCGGATTAATATTGTAAACTATTTCTTCACGAAAATCAAGTACTAATTTTACATTTATTCCTATTTCTTCTCGAACTTCGCGAATTGCTGTATCAGATTCAATTTCAAAAACTTCCGAATGTCCTTTAGGAAAGCTCCAGGTTCTTGATTTTTGTTGAAACAATAATAAATATTCGATATTGAAATTTGTTTTGCTTTTTTCGATAAATAATTACCCCACAGGATTTCTTATAAAGAGCATGTATTGTTGTTTTGAAATATAACTCTTGAAAATTAACCGCTTCGGCAACCTCTGCTTGATTTAGCTTCACATTTTCGGGAGCGACAACCCATTTATCTTCAACATCATCTTCTCTTTTAATTACAGCAATAATTCTTCCTGTGAACTGCTTGACAGGATGGTCAACACCGAGAAGGTACGCATCCTGTTCCTCGCCATCGGGTGCAATAACACCTTCTATGTAGCCGTAATTCACTGGATAAATGATATTTTTATATTCAGGATGTGTGCTTCCAAGCGGTCTGTCTACTGTAACTATTTGATTTAATATATCATCATACATATCTATGACCATTCCTTTTTTTATATATAAACATAATAACATAGTTTTCATGTTTATTCAATAAATGCATTATAAAACTCATCCGAAATTCGGATGAGCTGCCAAGATTTACATCGGTTTCGCTTTTTTATGTCCCTTTTTCGCCTTGCCCTTAATCTCCGGGACCGGGGTTACATCATTCTTTTCGATGTTCATTCTTTCCCAGTTCTCTGTTCCATGTGGTTGCTTTGGATCCGGTCTTCTCATACCCGCTTTCGCCATTTACAAATACTCCTTCAGTTTTTGAATATTATTTTCTTCAAATTTCAACAGCTTATCCATTAATTTTCTTATATCGACTTCGGTGTCTTTATATTTCTTCAGATTTTTTATTGCATCGATAACGCCCATATTGCTGCCAATGATAAGCATTTCAGTGATATGTGAAGATGACTTGTCTGTCATTGTCTGCAGGTTTATCATCAGATAAGTCTTGATTTTCTCAAGAGCTGATAAACCTTTTTCATCATATCCAGCTTTATTTAACAATCCTTTTGCTTCAATATGAATTTTTTCATATTCGTTATATTGATTTTGAAGCTGTTTCTTAAATGTTATATCTGACGATATTCCTATTAATTGATTTAAAGTATCAACACCCATTTGCGAATTCTGATATATAAAATTTAATAGTTCCGCATTTTCGTTCATGTTTTCACTCTCCCCAGGATTATTATGTGTAAAAAATAAAGTGTCATTCTGACTTAACAATGATAAGTGAAGATTCTTATAATAAGTTGAATTGTTAAAGCGGTTATATTTGATTTGAATAGACGAATTTGTATTGTTACTGGTAGTATTGGTATATCATAATTATAACGGTTAAGGATTAAAAAATAGATATATTGAAAGCAGCTGTGAAAATTCACAGCTGCTTTATTGAGGTTAATGTATTATGCTTCTAAAGCGTCGGCTTCAACCTTTTTGGTTTTCTTGCTAGCTTTTTTATCAGTTTTGATTTCTTTCTGATCGTTCTTAGCTTTAATCTCATCTCTGGTTGCATAAACTTTTTCAGCATCAACCATCTGGATTATTGCCATTTCGGCGCCATCACCTCTGCGGGGACCGATTTTAAGAACTCTTGTATATCCGCCGTTTCTTGAATCATAAATCGGAGCTATCTGGGAGAACAATTTCCTCACAACATCTTCTTTTGTGATGAACGCCAATGCCTGACGTCTTGCTGCAAGATTGTTTGTTTTTCCGAAAGTAACTAATTTATCTGCAAGTGCGCTAACTTCTTTCGCACGGGTTACTGTTGTTTCAATTTGTCCCTTTTCGAGCAGCAATGTCACAAGGCCTTTAAGCATGGCGATTCTGTGATCAGTTGTTCTGCCCAATTTTCTTGTTCCGGGCATGATTTTTCCTCCTTATAGATTATTTGCTGTTACTCCTCACTCGGTTTAAGTGAAAGCCCTAAGGAATTCAGCTTTTGGATTACTTCCTCAAGCGATTTCTTGCCAAGGTTACGAACCTTAATCATATCTTCTTCGTTTTTGTTTATTAAGTCTTCGACTGTATCGATTCCAGCTCTTTTCAAGCAGTTGAACGAACGCACTGACATATCGAGTTCTTCAATTGTCATTTCAAGAACTTTTTCCTTAATGGTTTCTTCTCTATCTACCATTATTTCAGTGTTCTTTGCTTCGTCTGAAAGCTCAACAAACAAATTAAGGTGCTCGCTTAAAATTTTGGCAGCAAAAGAAACAGCTTCTTTTGCATTTATTGTACCATTAGTGGTAACATCAAGTGTTAATTTATCGAAATCGGTTATATTCCCAACACGGGTATTCTCGACTACATAGTTTGCTGCATATACCGGTGTGAAAATAGAGTCTGTATAGATTGTTCCAATTGCTGACATAGCTGCTTGTTTATTCTTTTCGGATGAAACATAACCACGACCTCTGTCGAAAGTTATCTCCATATAGAAAGTGTAGCCTTCTTCAACAGTTGCGATAGGATGATCCGAATTCAGAATTTCAATATCACTGTCACATTGAATATCATTTGCTGTAACTTCACAGCCACCACGAACATCGATTATAACAGTTTTAGGACCAGTAGTATGAAGCTTTGCAACAATTCCCTTGATATTCATAACTATCTGAGTAACGTCTTCTTTAACACCTTTAACTGTTGATATTTCGTGTAATACACCATCTATTTTTATGCTTGTTGCAGCAACTCCCGGTAATGAGCTGAGCAGTATGCGTCTTAATGAATTTCCCAAGGTTATTCCGTATCCACGCTCTAACGGCTCTATAATAAACTTGCCGTATCGGCCGTCTTCACTCATATCGACGGTTGCAATGTTCGGTCTTTCTATCTCGATCATAACCTGCATTCCTTTCTGGCACAACAGTGCCAATTCATCAAGAATCTGATTATTTTGAATACAACTCGACAATCAGATGTTCCTCGAACGGGAATTCTACATCTTCTCTTAACGGAAGAGCAATAACCTTGACTATAATAGCTTCTTTATCAACTTCAAGCCATTTCGGTATTGTTCTGCCCGCGATATCTTCGATAAGCATTTTAAACTTTTCAGATTTACGGCTGTTTTCTTTCAAAGAAATAACATCACCGACCTTAACGATAAGTGAAGGAATGTTAACATTCTTCCCGTTAAGTCTGAAATGACCGTGGAGTACAAACTGACGTGCTTCCTTGCGACTGTCAGCAATACCCATGCGGTATATAACATTGTCAAGTCTACGCTCGATCAATGTAAGCAGATTTTCACCTGTTTGTCCTTCTTTTTTATCTGCTGCTACAAAATAATTTTTAAACTGCTTTTCTAAGATACCATAATATCTTTTAGCTTTTTGTTTCTCACGTAGCTGCATTCCGTACTCTTTAACACGCTTTCTGCCGGAGCCGGAGCCGTGTTGACCGGGAACGCTTCCACGTCTTGTATACGGACATTTATCACCAAAGCATCTTTCGCCCTTTAAAAACAGCTTTGTGCCTTCTCTGCGACATAATCTGCATGAAGGTCCTGTATATCTTGCCATTTAATTTTTTTCCTCCTTTTTAAATAATTATTATACGCGTCTTCTCTTGGGCGGTCTGCAGCCATTATGTGGTATTGGAGTAACATCTTTGATCATTGTTATCTCAAGACCTGCTACCTGAAGTGCTCTGATTGCAGCTTCTCTTCCCTGACCGGGACCTTTTACGAAAACTTCAATATACTTTAATCCATGCTCCATAGCTGCTTTAGCTGCTGCTTCAGCTGCCATCTGAGCTGCATATGGTGTAGATTTACGGGAACCTCTGTATCCAAGCTCACCGGCTGATGCCCATGAAAGTGCATTGCCTTTAACATCGGTTAAGGTTACGATCGTATTATTATATGTGGAACGGATATGTGCTGAACCGCGTTCAACATTTTTACGTTCACGACGCTTTCTTGTAACAACTTTCTTGTTTGTTGTTGTACTTGCCATTAAATTCAACTACCTCCTTTACTTTTTCTTGTTTGCGATAGTCTTCGCAGGACCTTTTCTGGTTCTAGCGTTGGTTTTTGTTCTCTGCCCTCTGACCGGAAGACCTTTTCTATGTCTTATTCCGCGATAGCATTCAATTTCGACCATTCTCTTGATATCGAGACTTATATTTCTACGTAAGTCGCCTTCAACTTGATAATCATTCTCGATAACTTCACGCAATTTCGCAACGTCATCCTCTGTGAGGTTCTTAACTCTTGTATCGGGATTTATGCCTGTTTTAAATAATATTTCGTTAGCACGGCTTCTACCGATACCGAAAATATAAGTAAGGCCAATCTCAACACGTTTTTCGTTTGGAATGTCAACACCTGATATACGCGCCATTGTTACACCTCATTTCTATCCCTGTTTTTGCTTGTGCTTTGGATTTTCGCAAATGACCATTATTTTGCCTTTTCTTTTGATGATTTTGCACTTTTCGCAAATCTTTTTCACCGAAGGCTTAACTTTCATAATCGTACCTCCATTAATCCTGCATTATTATTTCAAACGCTGTTTAATTAAGTCCAACGCCATGTAATTCTTCCTTGATTAAGATCATACATCGAAACCTCAATGGTAACTCTGTCACCAGGGAGAATTTTAATTGATTTCATACGCATTTTCCCTGATATATGCGCTGTTACAATATGACCGTTCGACAACTTTACTTTGAATATTGTGTTCGGGAGTACTTCTGTAACTACGCCCTCAAATTCGATTACATCGTCTTTTGGCAATTATCGCTCACTCCTTCGCTTGTCTCACAATCTATCCTTCATATGAATTTCATATGAATTAATTTTTTCACGCAACTGCTTGTTTGTTATGTTTTCTTTAACATCAAGTGGTTGCAAAATGTCAATGTCTGCATCAACAATTACTTTGATATGCCGTAGCTTTTTCTTTTTAGGCTTTTCTATCCGCCTGTATTTGCCATCGGCAATTAAATAATAATTATTGTCGACTCTTGATACTACAACGAAGATTCTGCCATTGTCTCGCCCGGCGGTTGCTGTAATCAAACAGCCCAGAATATCATCCATTGTTTTGTTTAGACCTCCATAAATTAACACCTATACTTATCTCGATTAAAAACATAGATAAAATTCAAGGAAAAACTTTTGCTTTATGAGTTTTTTCGCAGAATTTTTTCGTAATGTTTTATGAGAGATTAGTATTATAAACAACCCTCATCAGGTTCGGTAAGTATTATTGGTTCACCTTCTGTAATAGCAATCGTATGTTCATAATGAGCAGACAATTTCCCGTCTAATGTAATTATTGTCCACTTGTTATCTAAACATCTGATATCCATTGTTCCCGTATTTACCATCGGTTCAATAGCAAAGGTCATACCGGGTATCAGTTTGATTCCTCTTCTTCCCATATCATAGTTGGGAACATCAGGATTCTCATGGAGATTATGCCCGACACCATGCCCTATGAATTCTGTAACAACACTGTATCCTTCAGAAGTTGCAACCGACTCGACTGTTTTTGAAACATCATTCAATCTGTTATCTGCTCTCGCCATTTTTACAGCTTCGAAGAAGCTACGACGGGTAGTTTCAATCAAATGTTTTGCTTCATCGGAAATCGAGCCGACTGCAAAAGTTGCGGCAGTATCTCCATGAAATCCTTTATAAAAAGCGCCGACATCAATCTTAACGATGTCACCTTCTTTTAAAATTCTATCAGAAGGTATGCCATGAATAACCTGTTCATTTATACTGATACATGCTGAATTCGGAAACCCGTTGTAATTCAGGAACGAAGGCTTTGCACCGTGTCCTGTTATAAAGCTTCTGATTTTTGCATCTATGGTTAATGTACTAACACCCTCTTTGACAAGGCTTCCACCATATGCAAGTGCATTTCCGGCGATTTTCCCTGCTTCACGCATTAAAGCGATTTCGGAATTGTTCTTTAAATATACCATTTCTGCCTCTTTTCAAAGCTCTGTTAAATTCATCTACGACTATTTGATACCTAAGACTGCAAAGGTTGCTGCTGTGGTATCTTCTAATTTTTCCTTGCCTGTAACCGACTTTAAAAGTCCTTTATTTTTATAATAAACTTCAAGCGGTTCGGTCTCTTTGTGATAAACATCAAGTCTGCTCTTTACAACAGCGGGATCGTCGTCTTTTCTGATTGTAAGCACAGTACCACATTTGTCACATGACATATTGTCACGCGAAGGGATATATTTAGTATGATATGATGCACCGCAGGCTGGGCATACACGGCGCCCACTCATTCGCTCAACAATTGTTTCATCTGAAAGTTCTATCGATACAACAATATCAATTTTTGCTCTCATTTTGTCAAGAGCTTCAGCTTGGGGAATTGTTCTTGGAAATCCATCAAGAATGAAACCGTTTTTACAGTCATCCTTTGCAAGTCTTTCCTCAATAATTCCGATAACCACACTATCGGGAACAAGAGCACCGCTTTCGATATAGCTTTGTGCTTCCTTACCCATTTTTGTTTGGTTTTTTAATGCCTCTCTTATTATAGCGCCGGTTGAAATTGTCGGTATATTCAATTCTTTACTGACCAATTCCGCCTGTGTACCTTTGCCGGCACCGGGAGGGCCGAAAAATATTATATTCATAATGTTATATCCTTATCAATTATAGCAAATGAATTGCTACTTTATTCAAGGAAGCCTTTATAATGACGCATTGTCATCTGGCTTTCAATTTCACGAGTTGTTTCAAGAACAACACCGACTACGATAAGTATTGATGTTCCGCCGAATACAAATCCTGCCATGTTTCTATCAAATATTCTTATTAAGAATGGGAACACGGCAACAATTCCAAGGAATAATGCACCGATAAGTGTAACTCTGTTCAATACTTTAGTTATATAATCCGAAGTAGGTTTACCCGGACGATAACCGAGTATTGTACCGCCGTTCTTTTGAAGGTTATTTGCAACTTCAATTGGATTAAACGAAATAGTAAGGTAGAAGTAAGCAAATGCTATAATAAGAACGAATGTTAATATCGGGTATAATGCTGAACTTGAAGAAAATAAATTTAAGAAATTTTTCCAGAAGCCATCACTGTTAGTCGGAAAAATTAATCCTAAAGTTGCCGGTAAAGCGACTATCGACTGAGCAAATATGATAGGCATAACGCCTGACATATTGAGCTTGATAGGCAGATGAGTGTTCATGCCGCCATATATCTTTCTGCCGACTTGCTTCTTTGCATACTGTACGGGAAGTCTTCTTTCACTGTTTGTCATGAATACTATAAAGTATATAGACAGTGCCATAACCGCTATGATGATCACAACTGTTATTATACTTAACATATCATTCTTAATCATAGTGAAAGCAGAAAGAGCCATATTTGGTCCGCGGGATACGATATTCGCAAATAGTAATATTGATATACCGTTACCGATACCATTATCATTGATTTTTTCAGCAAGCCACATGATAATAGCACTGCCAGCAATGAAGCATAAAATAATAACAAGAGCTGTAAACCAACTAACATTTAAAAGTATAGGACCGTCTTCAGTTCCTCTGCTGAGAGTTACATAATAACCGATAGCCATGAAAGCACCTATAGCAATAGTGACAAATCTTGTTATTTGTGCGATTTTCTTTTGACCTTCAGGACCTGATTTTTGTAGTCTCTCAAGCGGTTCAATTGCAATTGTTAAGAGCTGCATTACGATTGAAGCCGTGATATACGGAGATACCGAAAGTGCAAAAAGAGTTGCTTGGGAGAAAGCATTACCGCTTAAAATATTAAAATATGAAAAGAGATCGCTTCCACCGGAGCTTGAACCAAATAATGCTGCTAACGCTTCACTGTCTACAAAAGGTACAGGGATTACTGCGCCGAGTCTGTATAGCAAAATGATGATTAATGTAAACATCAATTTTGCTTTTAGGTCTGGGACCTTCCATGCATTCTTGAATGTTTGAAACATTTATATCACCTCAACCCTTCCGCCAGCTGCTTCGATTTTCTCTTTAGCTGTTGCTGAAAAGATCATAGCTTTGACGGTAAGCTTTTTAGTGATATCTCCTTTGCCGAGAACTTTTAATCCGTCATTCAATTTACCGATTATGCGATTTTCAAGTAAAACTTGAGCATCAACGACCGCGCCATCATTAAAACAATTGAGTTTTTCAAGATTAACAATTGAATAAATTTTTGAAAAGTGATTTGTGAATCCTCTTTTCGGAAGTCTTCTGTAAATAGGGAGCTGACCGCCTTCAAAGCCTGGTCTTACTCCACCGCCTGAACGGGCATTTTGACCTTTATGTCCGCGACCGGCAGTCTTACCATTGCCACTGCCGATTCCACGACCTTTACGATAGTTTTCTTTCGTTGAGCCTGCAGCCGGAGAAAGTTCATGGAGCTTCATATAATTACCTCCTGTTTTTTGTTATTCAGCCGCGTCTACCTTGACCAGATAAGAAATTTTGGTAAGTTTGCCTTCGACTTCGTTAGTCTTGCTGACTACTCTGCTGTCACCGATTTTTCTTAATCCCAAGGAATTAGCTGTTTTGATATGTTTCCCATTTCGGCCGATAAGACTTTTTTCAAGTGTTACCTTTATCATTTCCATCTTATATGACCTCCTATAAAATTTCTTCGACAGTTTTATCACGCATACGCGCAACCTGCTCTGCTGTTCGAAGAGACTTGAGTGCTTCAAAAGTAGCTTTTACTACATTAATTTTGTTGGTTGAACGTAAGCATTTAGATCTTATGTCTTTTATGCCTGCCATCTCAATAACCGAACGAACTGTACCGCCTGCTATAATACCGGTACCGGGTGCTGCAGGTTTTAGAAGAACTTTCCCTGCGCCAAACTCACCGATAATTTCATGGGGTATTGTTGTATTGACTATAGGTACTTCTATTAAATTCTTTTTTGCTTCCTCGATTGCTTTTCTGATTGCTTCGGGTGTTTCAGAAGATTTACCGATTCCGTATCCAACATGACCATTTCCATCGCCAACAACTACGAGAACTGATTGACGAGATATACGACCACCTTTAACTGTTTTGGATACACGCTTCGTATTGACGACATTTTCTTTTAGATCGAGAGTTGTGAAATCTATTTTTGTCATGATATCCCTCCGTTAAAATTTAAGGCCGCCAGCGCGTGCACCATCTGCTAAGCCCTTAACGCGACCGTGATATAAATAACCGCCTCTGTCAAAAACAACATCAACGATTCCTTTTTCAATAGCGCGTTTTGCAACAAGCTCGCCGACTTTTGTTGCGCCTTCAATGTTGCCGCCGATCGCTTTGAGAGCATTTTCATAGCTGGAAGCTGACACCAAAGTAGATCCCGTTGTATCATTTATAATCTGCGCTTGGATATTGTCCAGAGAACGATATACGCAAAGACGCGGCTTTGAAGCTGTGCCTGTAATCTTTCCTCTGACTCTCTTATGCCTTTGTAAACGCTTCTGATTGCTATTCTTACGAGTAAACATTGATAATCACTTCCTTCTTTATTTGCCGGTCTTGCCGGATTTGCGTCTGATATGCTCATCTACATACTTAATACCTTTTCCAAGGTAGGGTTCAGGAGGTCTTTTCCCTCTTATCTCAGCTGAAAGCTGTCCAACCTTCTGTTTATCAGCGCCGCTGACAATAATCTTGTTGGGAGCCGGAACATCAATAGTGATGCCTGTTGGCTCATCAAATATAATGTTGTGTGAATAACCAAGGTTCAGAATGAGCTGTTTGCTCTGCTTCTGCGCTTTATAACCAACACCATTAATTTCGAGTTCTTTCTTAAAACCTTCTGTAACGCCTTTTACCATGTTTGCTGCCAGAGAGCGAGTCAAACCATGTAAAGATTTATTTACTTTTTCATCATTAGGACGAGAAACAGTCAAAACATTGTTTTCAAGTTTGAGCAGCATATTACTATGAAGCTGCTGACTTAACGAACCATTCGGTCCTTTAACAGTAAGATGATTGTTTTCGCCTATAGTAACAGTTATTCCTGTCGGAATCTGTATTGGCGCTCTGCCTATTCTTGACATTTTACAATCCTCCTTACCATACGAATGCGAGTACTTCGCCGCCTATGTTTTCTGTTCTTGCTTTTCTGTCTGTCATAATACCCTTGGGGGTTGAAACAATAGCGATACCGAGACCGTTTCTTACTTTGGGAATTTCAGAACAACCTGCGTATATTCTGAGACCGGGTTTTGAAACTCTGCGGAGACCGCTTATGACACGGGTTTTACCAACACCGTATTTAAGGGTAACTCTGATTATATTTTGTTTGCCGTCTTCAACAATCGTATATGATTTTACATAGCCTTCATTCAAAAGAATATCAGCTATTGATTTTTTCAAATTGGAAGCCGGTATATCTACCGTTTCATGTTTTGCCGAATTAGCATTTCTGATACGCGTAAGCATATCTGCTACAACATCGGTTATTTGCATAATTCTGTCCTCCTTCTATCAAGCAATTACCAGCTTGCTTTCTTAACACCCGGTATTTGTCCGCTATAAGCCAAATTTCTGAAGCAAATACGGCAAACTCCGAATTTGCGAAGGTACGCATGAGGGCGACCGCAAATTTTGCATCTGTTGTACTCGCGAGTAGAGAATTTCTGCTTGCATTGCTGTTTCAGCACCATAGCTTTTTTTGCCATTTTTCAATCCTCCTTATTCTTTGGCGAACGGCGCACCCATCAATTTTAAAAGCTCTCTTGCTTCTTCATCATTGACGGCGGTCGTAGTAAACGAAATATCCATGCCTCTTATTTTGTCAACTTTTTCGTATTCGATTTCAGAAAAAATAAGTTGCTCTTTAAGTCCCATGTTATAATTACCGCGACCATCAAAAGAGTTAGGATTTATACCTTTAAAGTCTCTGACTCTTGCTAAAGAAACATTGAAGAGCCTATCAACGAATTCATACATTCTTTCGCCGCGTAATGTAACCTTTACACCGATCTTTGAGCCTTCACGAAGCTTGAAGTTTGAAACTGATTTCTTTGCTATGGTTGCAACTGGCTTCTGACCGGTTATTGCAGAGATATCAGCGATTATCGAATCAATGATTTTTGAGTCGTCTTTTGCTGCGCCGGAACCAATATTGATAACAACTTTTTCAAGCTTTGGTATCTGCATCGGGCTCTTGTAGTTGAATTTGCTCATCAGTGCGGGAGCAATATCTTTTTTATACATTTCTGCAAGTCTTGACATTATTATTCACCCTCACCTTTACAAAATCTCGCCGCATTTAACACATTTGCGGACTTTTTGACCGGATTCATTGACAACAGTTTTTGTTCTTCGTCCGGTATCACACTTTGGGCAATAAAGCATAACCTTGCATGCATACATAGCACCTTCGGTATCTATTATTCCACCGGGATCGCCCTGTTTTCTGGGTTTAACATGCTTGTGAACTATGTTTATACCTTCAATGATTACCTTACCTTCTTCAGGAGAAGTTGCGATAACTTTACCTATAGCTCTGCTCTTTTTATTATCTTTAACTTCATTTTTAATTTCTTTTTCGACTTTTTCTTTTTTCTCTATGAATTTTGCACCACCTGATACTACTATAACAGTATCACCGGTTTTTATATGCAGTTTTTTATTCATTATCTATCCTCCATCAAAGAACTTCGGGAGCAAGGGATAATATCTTCATATAATCCTTTTCGCGGAGCTCTCTTGCGACAGGCCCAAATATACGGGTGCCTCTCGGGTTTTTATCATCTTTAATTAAAACTGCAGCATTCTCGTCGAATTTAATGTATGAACCATCGGTTCTGCGAATTCCGCTAACTGTTCTGACAATTACTGCTTTAACGACTTCGCCTTTCTTAACAACACCACCGGGTGTTGCTTTCTTAACCGATGCTACAACTACATCACCGATATTAGCATATCTTCTGCCCGTACCGCCTAAAACGCGAATGCACATCAGCTCTTTTGCGCCGGTATTATCGGCGACCTTCATAAATGATTGTTGCTGTATCATTGTGAATCCTCCTTTTCAGCGGCTTATTTAGCCTTTTTGATAATTTCTACAAGTCTCCAGTTTTTATCTTTTGACAATGGACGAGTTTCCATTATTACTACTTTATCGCCAATTTCACATTCATTATTCTCGTCATGCGCCTTAAATTTAACTGTGCGCTTTATAATTTTCTTATATAAAGGATGTGTAATGCTGTCTTGGATAGCTACGACTATGGTTTTGTCCATTTTGTTGCTGACAACAAGACCTGTTCTTGTTTTTCTCAGAGTTCTATTTTCGCTGTTCATAGTATTTTCCTTTCACATCACTGAGCTTTGTTCTGAATTTCCTTCTCACGAAGGACAGTCAGAACTCTTGCGATGTTCTTCTTGGTCTCGACGATAGTAATAGGATTGTCGAGCTGTTTGATGGAGTGTTGGAAACGAAGTCTGAAAAGTTCCTTCTTTAAGCTTTCAAGGTCATTTGTAAGCTCAGCAGGAGTCTTTTGTCTAAGTTCTTTATTTTTTTCTTTCAAGTTAGCCATATTAACCCTCCTGTTCAAGCTCTGCTTTTGTAGCAAACCTACATTTTATAGGTAACTTATGTGCAGCCAGACGCATAGCTTCTCTTGCAGATTCTTCGGGAATACCATCCATCTCAAATAAAACTCTACCCGGTTTTACAACCGCTACCCAATACTCAGGGCTTCCTTTACCGGAACCCATTCGTGTTTCCGCAGGTTTTTCAGTGATAGGTTTATCCGGGAAAATATCAATCCAAACCTGACCGCCTCTTTTTATATAACGTGTCATAGCAACACGTGCCGCTTCAATCTGATTGCTTGTGATCCACGAAGGCTCTAAAGCAATGAGACCGAATGATCCATATGCAATTTTGATCCCGCGTGATGCTTTGCCTTTTAAACGACCTCTGTGTACACGTCTGTACTTTTCTCTTTTTGGCATTAACATTATTTTTTACCTCCTTCTACGAAGGCACGCTTTGTATCATTAAGAACTTCACCTTTGTAAATCCAAACTTTGATACCGATCTTGCCATATGTTGTATTTGCTTCTGCAAAACCATAGTCAATATCTGCTCTCAAAGTCTGAAGCGGAATAGTTCCTTCGTGATAATGCTCGCTTCTTGCGATTTCAGCACCGCCGAGACGGCCTGCAACCATTATTTTAATACCCTTTGCGCCAAGTTTCATCGTTCTTCCAATTGATTGCTTCATAGCACGTCTAAAGGATATACGCTTTACAAGCTGAGCAGCGATATTTTCTGCAACAAGCTGCGATGATAAATCCGGCTGTTTAATTTCTATAACACTTACACTTGCTGATGTGCCTGTAAATGCTTCGATTTCTTCTTTAAGTTTATCAATATTTGCGCCGCCTCTGCCGATTATTATACCGGGTTTAGCACAATGAATGATAACCTTGATACGCGAATTGTCGCGTTCAATTTCTATCTTTGGAACTCCTGCCTGCTTTAACTTTTCTCTAAGATAAGTTCTGAGCTTATAGTCGGCAACGAGAGTATCACCGAAAACTTCGTCCTTAACGAACCAACGGGAATCCCAATCTTTGATTACGCCCACTCTCAGTCCGTGGGGGTTTACTTTTTGACCCATACTATTCGTTAGCCTCCTTTATTCTCTTTCCTTTAACGCAATGGTGACATGAGAGGTGCGTTTTATTATTGTATCTGCACTACCCTTTGCTCTCGGCATCATACGTTTCTGATTCTTTAACATGCCAGGTGTTACAAAGCACTCAGATACATAAAGTTTGTCGGTATTCATCTGGAAATTATGTTCTGCATTCGCTACAGCAGATTTGAGTAGTTTACTTAAACTCTCACAAGCTATTTTATTTGTATTCTTTAATATTCCCGCAGCTAATGCTGCATCTTTGCCTCTTATCAAATCAAGCACGATTTTGACCTTACGAGGTGAAATTCTGACTTGTTTTAAATAAGCTCTTGATTCCATTTAAATTTTCCTCCTTTCAGTCTACGCGCTATTTCGTGTTTGTAGTTTTTGAACCGGAATGACCTCTGAATGTTCGCGTTGGAGCGAATTCACCAAACTTATGTCCAACCATATCCTCAACCACATACACCGGTACATGTTTTCTACCATCATGAACCGCTATCGTATGACCTACGAATTCCGGGAATATCGTGGAAGATCTCGACCATGTCTTTATAACACGCTTTTCACCTTTTTTATTCATATCAGTAATGCGTTTATAGAGCTTAGGCTCAACGAATGGTCCTTTTTTTACGCTTCTGCTCATTAGTTATTGTCCTCCTTTCAATCCCCTACTTATCATTCTTGCGCTTAACAATAAATTTATTTGTACGCGCTTTCTTATTACGAGTCTTATAACCCATTGTCGGTTTACCCCAAGGTGTAACCGGTGTAGGTCTGCCAATTGGAGATTTACCTTCGCCACCACCGTGTGGATGGTCTACAGGGTTCATTGCAGAACCTCTCACTGAAGGTCTTATACCGAGATGACGAGATTTACCTGCTTTACCGAGTTTTATGTTTTCATGCTCAAGATTACCGACTTGACCTATTGTTGCAACGCAGTCAAGACGGATAAATCTTACTTCGCCCGAGGGAAGTCTTACCTGAGCCATGCCATTTTCTTTAGCCATAAGCTGAGCTGCTGCGCCTGCCGAACGGACAAGCTGAGAACCTCTGCCAGGATAAAGCTCGATGTTGTTTATGATTGTACCGACCGGAATTGCTGATATCGGAAGTGTATTGCCAGGTTTGATATCTGCAGATGCACCGGAATAAATAACATCGCCGACCTTTAAACCAACAGGAGCAATTATATAGTTCTTTACACCTGCTTCATTTTGAAGAAGTGCGATATAAGCAGTTCTATTGGGATCGTATTCTATAGCTATTACTGTGTTCGGTATATCACTGTTACGTCTAAAATCAATGATTCTATACTTCTGTTTATTGCCGCCGCCTTGATGACGAACGGTTATTTTACCGGTATTGTTACGACCTGCATTCTTTTTAAGAATATGAACAAGACTTTTTTCAGGGATCTTCTTCGTTATCTCTTCAAAAGAAGCAACAGTCATATGACGCCTTGAGGGCGTAGTCGGTCTAAAGCTTTTCGTTGCCATTAGTGTCGCTCCTTTCGATTACATCAAGCTATCGAAGAATTCAATTGTTTTAGAACCGGGGGTAAGCTTAACTATTGCTTTCTTCCATTCGCTTGTTGTTCCTTCATGATATCCAACCCTTTTAGGTTTGCTTTTCATGCTAACGGTTGTTACCTTTTCGACTGTGACACCGAAAATTTCTTCTACCGCTTTTTTTATTTCAATTTTATTTGAATTGGATGCAACTCTGAATGTATATTTCTTCTGTTGCATTCCATCCATTGCCTTTTCACTGATAACCGGCTTTATAATAATATCGTAAGCATTACGCATTATGCATATACCTCCTCTATTTTTTCAACAGCCGCTTTTGTAACTATCATATTGTCGTACTTTAATATATTGTAGACATTGATTGTGTTTACTGTTGCTGTTTCAACACCCGGTATATTGCTGGCCGATCTGTAAATGAAGTTGTTAGGCTCAGCAGATACAATAAGTGATTTTTTTTCAGCTCCGAGAGCTTTAAGCATTGCGATTACATTCTTGGTCTTGTATTCGTCCATTGTGATATTATCTAAGATAATCAACTCATTGGCAAGAACCTTCGAAGAAAGCGCACTCTTCATCGCAATTCTCTTAACTTTTTTATTGATACTAACTCTATATGTGCGGGGTTTGGGTCCAAATGTTATACCACCGTGTGTCCATTGCGGCGAACGTATTGAACCTTGTCTTGCTCTGCCGGTTCCTTTCTGACGCCATGGTTTTTTACCACCGCCGGAAACCTCAGCTCTTGTAAGGGTAGATTGTGTACCCTGTCTTTGATTTAATAAATATGCTCTGACAACGGAGTGAAGCACTTCCTTATTTACTTTTGCTCCGAATATATTATCGGAAAGCTCTATTTCGCCGCATACCTTGCCTTGCATATCATGTATATTTAACTTTGGCACTTTAGTATCCTCCCTTCCGATTATTTCACTGTGTTGCGGATAAATACTATGCCGCCACGTGAACCCGGAACCGCTCCCTTGACAGCGATAAGATTCTTGTCAGAATCAATTTTTACAACTGTCAGATTTTGCATAGTAACTTTTTCGTTACCATATTGTCCCGCCATTTTTTTATTTTTAAAAACTCTTGATGGAGAGCTGTTCGCACCCATAGAACCGACCTGACGGTGAACAGGACCTGTACCGTGAGTCATTCTGAGTCTGTGCTGTCCCCATCTTTTTATAACGCCGGAAAACCCACGACCTTTGGTTGTTCCGCTGATATCAACCTTTTCACCTGCAGTGAACACATCAGCTGTTATAACATCGCCAACATTCATTTTGTCAGCATCATCAAGTTTGAATTCTGCAAGATATTTCTTGAACGAAACTCCTACCTTAAGAAACTTACCTTTAGCAGGCTTTGTTAGCTTTCTTTCCTGAATATCAGAAAATCCGAGCTGTACTGAGTTGTATCCGTCTTTTTCGACAGTTTTCTTTTGTGTTATTACACATGGACCGGCACTAATTACTGTAACCGGTATAACGTTTCCGTTTTGGTCGAAAATCTGAGTCATTCCGACTTTACGACCGATGATTCCTTTTTTCATTTTTTACTCCTTTGTTTGGTTATTGGTTGATCTTGCCAACTTGACCTCTCTCAACGAAAGGGTGAAAACTAATTCTCGCAAGCAAGAAATAGTATTAGAGTTTAATCTCAATATCAACGCCTGCCGGTAACTCAAGTCCGGTAAGTGCATCAACAGCTTTCTTCGTGGGTTTGATTATGTCAATCAAACGTTTATGGGTACGAAGCTCAAACTGCTCACGTGAATCCTTATACTTATGAACTGCGCGAAGGATTGTGATTATCTCTTTTCTGGTCGGTAGCGGGATAGGTCCCGAGACCGAAGCACCACAGCGTTTTGCTGTTTCAACAATCTTTTCCGACGCCTGATCAATCAGAGTGTGATCATAAGATTTAAGTCTGATACGGATTCTTTCTTTTGTTGCCATCTTGTTAGCCTCCTTATAAATTTTGACGGCTGCGGTCTTAACACGCGTCCGGGCGTTTCTTATTCAACATTTAAAAAACGCTGACCGCTTCGCCCGATTTTCGGACATACTCTGTAAAAGTTACCTGCCGCCATCAGTTACGACAGCTTCCACAATGGCAATTGCGTGCAGCAATCTCTTACTTCATTGCATATCAAGCTTGGTAAGTATACAGCTTTTTCGCCCAAATTGCAATAGCTTTCTGCAAATTACTCAATTAATATTGTAAACAATTTGTGAACTTCAAGTACGACGTATTATACACTGTATTATATATTATTTTTTTATCAGCTTTTTATATGTATTCAACAATTCAATAAATTTGTTGGCATTACCGCCCAGATCAGGGTGATATTGTTTTTCAAGCTCATGGAATCTTCGTTTGATATCCCTCTCTGTAGCGTCATATGGCAAATTCATTTAAATCAAGACGCATGGATTATAATTTATTATATTTTGTGAAAATGTTTCATTATATATTTGGTTATAGACAAAAAATAGATATTCATCAACAATCTTCTTGTATTCTTCATGATTTAATTCAGACAGCTCAGATAGTGTATACCTTGCTATACTTTTGTTCGTTTCACGGAGTTCAAAAAAACTGTCCCATATTAGGCGAGTGTAAGGGGGTATTTGTTCACCGAACCTAAGTTTTATCTCCAGCTGCTTGAGTTTTCGTAGTTTACGCTAAATTTCATCGAATTCCAAAGAATCCCCGCCAAAACATTGTTAATAATATTGATGTCTCATCTTATCATACATACTATATTATTTCAACGGATTTATATTAAACTAACAAATGAATTGTGATTTTATTAATTTGAAAAGACCAAAGAGTATAGACACTTTTCAAATTGCTTAGGTAATTCATTTATTAGTTTAATATAGTTAAATATGATAAAAATAATAGTTATTACCATGAAATTTCTTTTTACTTCTCTACTTTATTTTTATCTCAGTATGTGTTATAATGTTGTTAAAAATATGAATTCATAATTTTCGAGGGTTATATGCAATATAAATTTAATATGGAAGGTACTTGCACAAAGCAGGTTTCTTTCGAGATAGATGAAAATAATAAGATCAGAAAAACTTTTTTTCTCGGTGGGTGCAATGGAAACTCAAAAGGGATCGCAGCATTAGCTGAAGGAAGAACACCCGATGAAATTATTCCACTACTGCAAGGCATCCGTTGTAGTTTCAAAAATACTTCCTGTCCGGATCAGTTTTCTAAAGCACTACAAAAAGCAATTGATTGTAATAATAATTAAATAATGAAAAGAACTTATGGATCTATTTATTCAAAAGGATGGAATTATATATGAATACAGTATTCGAAAAATGGCTTAATTCCGATAAAATTGATGATGCCACCCGTGCTGAGTTGTTGGCTATGAAAGACAAGCCACATGAAATTGCGCTCGGATTCAATAGTCCGATGCAATTCGGTACTGCCGGGCTGCGTAGCTTTATGGGTGCCGGAATCAGCAGAATGAACAAGTATACCGTTGCACACACAACTCAGGGACTTGCTTCACTCATACTCAGCGAAGAAGCAGCTGATAAAGGTGTAGTTATCGCATATGACAGCAGAAACAACTCTGAGTTGTTTGCAAAAACTGCTGCCTGTGTGCTTGCTGCCAACAAAATTAAAGTCTATCTTTTTGAATCTCTCAGACCAACCCCTGAGCTGTCTTTTGCTGTTTTATACCTCAAAGCGATAGCAGGTATCAATATAACAGCATCACACAATCCAAAAGAATATAACGGTTACAAAGTTTTCTGGTCTGATGGTGCACAACTGTCAGTCGAACACGCAGAAACAGTATCTGCTGCTGTTGAAAAGTCTGATATCTTTTATGATGTTTTTTATATCGATTTTAATGAAGCTGTCAATGCAGGTATTATTAATATAATAGGAAAAGAAATTGATGAGCCTTTCATGCAGGCTGTGCTTGATTGCAGGATCAACCCCGAGCTTATCGAAAAGTATGCAGATAGTCTTAATATAATCTACACCCCTTTTCACGGTGCCGGAGGATATCTTGTTCCCGAAACATTGAAAAGAGCAGGGTTGAATAATTTGCGGATTGTACCTGAGCAAAAAGAACCTGATGGAAATTTTCCTACTGTAAAAAGTCCTAATCCCGAAAACAAGGAAGGTTTTGCTCTCGCCATAAATATGGCACTCAATAGTGAGTGTGACTGCGATCTTATGATAGCGACTGACCCGGATGCCGATCGAATTGGGATAATTATAAAAGATAGTGATGGCCTTTATTCTGCACTAAGTGGTAACCAGGTTGGGATATTGCTTGCAGAATATATTATTACAGCAAGAAAAGAAAAGGGTATTCTACCTGAAAATGCCTGTGCTGTCCGCTCAGTAGTTTCAAGCAGACTTTTCGATGCTATATGCATAGAAAACGGTGTTACATCATTTATTGTTCTCACAGGATTTAAATATATCGGTGAAAAAATCAATGAGGTTCTCGAAAGTGGATCTAATACATTCATATTCGGTTATGAGGAAAGCTGCGGATATCTGCCCGGTCCATATATCCGCGATAAAGACGGTATTGGTGCATCCTTGCTGTTTGTTGAACTTGCAGCATATTATCGCAGTAAAGGTAAGTCAGTTTATGAAGCTCTGCAGGACATTTATAATAAGTATGGCTATTATGATGAATACACTTTAAATAATATGATAGCAGGGTTAAATCCTATGGCTGAGATGAACGGACGTATGGAAAATTTGCGTTCAAAACCTCGTTCAGAAATTTTTGAAACAAGCGTTTTACGTATTCGTGATTACAACACAGGAGAACTACTTGACCTTATCACAGGTAACATTACAAAAGAATCGCTGCCTGTTTCCAATATGCTTGTATACGAGCTTGAGGATTCAACAGAAATTGCAATCAGGCCAAGCGGTACTGAACCAAAAGTAAAAATATATATTCTTGCTAAAGGAAAATCGGCACTCGATGTTAAAAATAAGATAGAAAAATATAAGAAAATAACAATCTAAACCTAAAAAATATGAAAATTACTATTGCATCATAAAAAAAGATGTGATATAATATCTTGCTTTGGTATGACAACAAGGCAAAAATAATACAAACATCGCTTTGTAACATAAGGGTGCAACAAATAATGTATTTGTTGTGAGTTGTTATAAAAAAGAAGCGATGGGGTTTTAACCCAAGGAGGAAAATATGTCAGTTATTTCAATGAAGCAATTGCTTGAAGCAGGTGTTCATTTTGGTCACCCGACCAGAAAATGGAACCCAAAAATGGCAGAGTACATTTTCACAGAAAGAAGCGGTATTTACATTATTGATCTTCAGAAAACTCTTAAAAAGGTTGAAGAATCTTATATGTTCGTCCGCAATACCGTTCAGGACGGTGGCAAGATCCTATTTGTCGGCACAAAAAAACAGGCTCAGGACGCTGTTAAGGATGAAGCACTGCGTTGTGAAATGTTTTATGTTAATGTTCGCTGGCTTGGCGGCATGATGACAAACTACAAGACAATTAAAAAGAGCATTTCAAAATTAAAGAATCTTCGCCTAATGGAACAGGATGATACTTTCAACCTTCTTCCAAAAAAAGAAGTTGCAATGCTCAAAAAAGAAATCAGTGACCTTGAAAAGAACCTTGGCGGTATCAAGGATATGAACGGTCTTCCCTCTGCTGTTTTCATAATTGATCCTAAGAAGGAAAGAAATGCAGTTGAAGAAGCAAAAAAGCTTGGTATTCCGATCATAGCTATTGTTGATACAAACTGCGATCCTGATGAAATTGATTACATTATCCCCGGCAATGATGACGCTATCCGTGCAATTAAGCTTATCTGCTCTGTTTTGGCTGATGCAGTTCTTGAAGCTAAGCAGGGTGTTCAAATGACAGATGCAGCTGCTGAAGCTGCCGCAGTCGCTGAAAAAGAAGAAGCTGATTCAGAAGAAGAAAGCGAAAGCTCTGATAAATAATATATAATATAACTTTTCCGGATATTGCCCCAGAAATCTCCGGAATATATAAATAACTCTTTGGGGAGAAAGGATATTTGTTTATCTGTATTTGAAGATAAACAAATCAAGAAATTGATGGCTATTTCCGCAAAAGATGTACAAAACTTAAGAGTTAAAACAGGCTGCGGCATGATGGAGTGTAAAAAAGCGCTTACAGAATGCAACGGTGATTTTGAAGAAGCTGTTAAATATCTCAGAGAAAAAGGACTTGCTGTTGCTGCAAAGAAAGTGGACAGAATTGCTGCTGAAGGCATAGTTGATATATTAAAAAGTGATGACGGTATGACAACCGTAATGGTTGAAGTAAATGCTGAAACTGACTTCGTTGCAAAGAATGCAACTTTTCAGGAGTTTGTAAAAGGAATTCTAAATACAATTTCAATAAACAAACCGGCTGATGTTGATGCACTTCTTTCACTTCCTTACAACGATACTGAAAACACGGTTGAAGCAGAGTTGAAGAATAAGATTTTTACAATCGGTGAAAACATGTCAATCAGACGTTTTGCTTTAGTTAATGGTGTTACAGGCACGTACATCCACGGTAAAGGCAATGTTGGTGTTATCGTTAAGTTTGATGTCGACAATAAAGCAGCACAGAGCGATGAATTTGCAGAATTCGCAAAAAATATCTGTTTACAGGTAACTGCTATGAATCCTCTTTATCTTGATAAATCAAACGTTCCCGCAGAAATTATTGAGAATGAGAAACAGATTCTAATATCCCAAATTAAAAACGATGAGAAGAATGCCAATAAACCGGATGCAATCGTCGAAAAAATGGTTATCGGCAAAATCAACAAATACTACGATACAAACTGCTTGCTTGAGCAGATATATGTAAAAGACGAAGCAATGAACATTGCAAAGTATGTTGAAGCAACAGCAAAAGCACTCAACACATCAATATCAACCAACTCTTTCGTTAAATACGAAAAAGGTGAGGGCATCGAGAAGAAGTGCGAAGACTTTGCTGCCGAAATCGATAAGATGATTAAAGGTTAGAAATACTTCGAATTTTTCGAAGGTTATATATTGACTGATCTTAATATAATTATGCGCTGTGAAGATTTTATCTTTACAGCCTTTTTTTGTTAAAAACAATCGTTTACTATTGATTTTTATACCTTCCGGTGATATACTATTTTTAATATTGAAAAGTATCAACTCAGTTTTGGGTTGATATTTCATAAAAGGAGTAAGTCAATGAACAACGATTTATCAAATGAAACTGTATCACCTGACCCTGAGCCTGAGCAAAACTCTATGCTTAACTCTGTACCAAATGAATCAATCAGTATTGAACAGGCAACAATATCAGATGAAACTATCTTAACTGCAGAAAAGACACAGGACAGCTTTCAACCCAAAACTCCTGAATACAGTTTTAATTTTAAGAAAATCTTTGAAGAATGGAAAAGAGACGAAAAGTTCAAGTATGTTTCTACTCTTTTCTTCGTTCCGATGATTGTTTTTTTTGTAATAAGCTTTTTTTTGCAAACCAATCTCACAAATTTTCTAAATTTACAACAATTCACCTTTGAAGAAAGACTTATTATTTCAGATATATTAACTTTTATAATAATTTCTTTTCCAATAATAATTGCTGCTGTTCTTTTTCAAAAAAATATTTTTTCTCCTTTTATGTCAAAACCCAAAGTACCGAAAAGACCTTTTATGACTGCCTTTTTCGTACTTGGCGTAGGCTTTCTTTCCAGTATAATATTAGCTCCGATAACAAGTATTCTTCCAACTATGGAATCTACAAATGAATATTTCAGATCTCCTTTAGCAATTATTCTTACAGTAATTCAAATAGCTCTTATACCAGCTATTTTCGAAGAATGGTTATTCAGGGGAATGCTACTAAAACACCTGCTACCTATGAACAGATCTGCTGCAATAATAATATCAGGTATAATGTTCGGAATGATGCATCAAAACCCCACTCAAGCTGTATTTGCTGCAATATTCGGTATGCTTCTCGGTGTAGTTTATGTAAATTCAGGTTGTAATATTTGGCTGACAATGCTGATTCATTTTATAAATAATGCATACTCTTTATTTACTGCATATATATATGATAAATTTCCTATGGGAAGTGTTCAATACTGGTGGTCTGAAATTCCTATTTATATTTGTATTGCAATTACATTCGGTTGTTTGATGTATTATGTTTTCTCTGGTAAAAAAGCTTTCTTTACATTGAAGGAGTCCGATGAAATTGAACCTTATGAAACAAAGCATGTTATTAAGAAAATACTTACAACCCCAACATTTTATATTGCGATAGCTTTTATGATTTTAAATCAAGTGATGACGATGGTAAGTATCACATATTATAACAATATAAGTTGATATGCAAAATAAAGATGATTTATATTTTATGAAAAAAGCTATCACAGCGGCAAAACGAGCATCAAGAGTCGGCGAGGTTCCTGTCGGTGCTGTTATTGTCAAAGGCACTGAGATCATCTCCGGCGGCAGAAATATGCGTGAGCTGGATAAAAACTCTTTGCTTCATGCAGAGATAGTTGCAATAAACAGAGCCTGCAAAAAGCTCGGTAGATGGCGGTTGTCAGATTGTGATCTGTATGTAACCCTTGAACCCTGCCCCATGTGCACCGGGGCTGCAATCAATACACGGTTCAGACGGGTTATATTCGGTGCTTATGATAATAAGGCAGGTTCACTTGGCTCTGTCATCAATCTCAACGAATTAGGTTATAATCATAAACTTGAGGTTGTGGGCGGAGTTATGAAGGATGAATGTGCTGCTTTGCTGTCAGACTTTTTCAAGCAGCTTCGAAACAGGATAATTAAACATAAAGAGGTGCAGTATGAAAATCCAATGGGATAAAAGGTATACAACAATAGCAATATACTGCTTTTTGGTAATACTTGCATCCAGTTCTTCTATTTTAATAATAAGCAATTTCAATGCTGTTAGCTCTACTGTGGGATGGTTTATCGGAATACTGTCACCTTTCATTGGCGGTTTTGCTATAGCTTATATGCTAAACCCCATAATAATGATGTTTGAAACAAAACTCCTAAAACATCTCTCTTTAAAAAAACTACGCAGAGGAATTTCTCTGTTACTGACATACAGTATATCAATAATTTTTATAACTATGTTGATAATAAATATTATTCCTCAGCTTCAAAGCAGTATAACAACTCTAATATCAAATTCTACGAATTATATTGATAACATTAACAATTATTTTCTCGATCTTGCTAAAGAAAATCCCTGGCTAAAGGAACCGTTTAATTCTGCAGCCGATTATCTTGAAGAATTGATAAAAAATTCCGGTGATATAATAAAAAACATTATTCCTACAGTTTTATCAATAACAACAAGTGTATCAAACATATTGATTGCGATTGTTGCTTCGATATATCTTCTGGCAGCAAAGGAAAAAATGCTGTCTCAATCGAGAAAAATGCTTTTTGCATTCGCACATAAATCCACTGCCGAAAGACTTCTTGGAATAAGCTCATTCACAAATGATTGCTTCAATAAATTCATCTCCGGACAAATTTATGTATCATTAATTACAGGTACAATAACCTTTATTGTAGCATCATTTATGGGCGTTCCATATCCGCTTATTATGGCATTCATTATTGCAATAACGAATATTATACCATTCTTCGGGCCGATAATAGGCAGTGTACTGTGTATTTTTATCGTACTTCTCGTTAATCCGGTACAAGCTTTGTGGTTCGGTATATTTATTATAATCCTTCAACAGATAGACAGCAACATCATAAGCCCTCGTATAATCGGCGGCAGTATCGGATTAGCTCCGTTCTGGGTTATGTTTTCGATCATCATCAGCGGCGCGTTATTCGGCTTCGCCGGTCTGGTATTTGGTGTCCCGCTTTTCACAGTTATATACAGCCTCATAAGAATTACGATAAATGATAAATTAGCCGAAAAAGGGTTACCTGCAAACGAAACCGATTATTATGAAAAATACGAGGTAGTCGATAACCATTTCAGAGTTCCCGATGAAATTAAAAAAAAGCGAATGTTTAAACTGCCATTCATAAAAAAGAAAAATAATAAAAGTGATATAAAGGAAGACAGCTCAAAATGAAAGAAAAATTTTATATAACGACAGCAATTGTTTACTCATCAAAAAAACCGCACATCGGTAATATATATGATCCAATTATGGCTGACTGCATTGCAAGATACAAAAGACTTGCCGGTTATGATGTTTTTTACCTCACCGGCACTGATGAACACGGTCAAAAAATACAAGCAGAAGCTGAAAAAGCAGGTATTACTCCGCAACAGTATGTTGATAATATAGCAGGTGAAATCAAGGGTATCTGGGATAAATTCAAGATCAGTTATGATAAATTCATACGGACGACCGATGAAGACCATATAAAGTGTGTTCAGAGTATTTTCAAACGTTTATACGAGCAAGGTGATATTTATAAAAGCAGTTATGAAGGTATGTATTGTACTCCTTGCGAATCCTTTTGGACTGAATCCCAACTTGTAGACGGATGCTGTCCCGATTGTGGAGCACCTGTTGTAAAAGCAAGCGAAGAAGCATATTTCTTGAAGCTGTCCAAATATCAGGATAAGCTGATGAGACATATTGAGGAAAACATTGATTTCATATTGCCGGTTTCGAGAAAAAATGAGATGATAAACAACTTTCTCAAACCCGGACTTAATGACCTTTGTGTTTCAAGAACATCCTTCAACTGGGGTATTCCGGTTGAATTTGATGATAAACATGTTATCTATGTCTGGATTGACGCTCTTTCGAACTATATTACAGGTATCGGGTATGATATAGACAATCCTTCAGACAGCTACAAAAAATACTGGTCTTGTGATCTTCATGTTATCGGTAAGGATATAATCAGATTCCATACAATTTATTGGCCAATAATACTTCTTGCTCTCGGTGAACCTCTTCCCAAAACAGTTTTAGGTCATCCATGGCTGCTCTCGGGTAACGTTAAGATGAGCAAATCCAAGGGTAATGTAATGTACGGCGATGATTTAGTCGATATTTTCGGTCTTGATCCGATTCGTTATTATCTTCTCAGCGAGTTATCATATGGAAACGATGGCAACATAACCTTCGAAAGCGTAATCGGCAGAACAAATACAGACCTTGCAAACACACTTGGTAACCTGGTCAGCAGAACTGCTGCGATGATTAAACAGAATTTCAACGGTGTGATACCTAAAATAGATGAGCTTTCAGCAATAGACGAAGAATTAAATGCGAATGTTGCATATGCAGCTCGGCGTGCGACTGCCTTGCTTGATGATTACAAGCTCGCTGATTCACTTGAGAGCATCATGCAGATATTCAGACATTGCAATAAATATATCGATGATACAACGCCCTGGGTACTTGCAAAGAACGAGGATGACAGACAAAAGCTCGGAACTGTCCTCTCCTGCCTTGTAGAGAATATCAAGATCGGAACAATACTTCTAACACCGTTTATTCCTGATACAAGCGAAAAAATCAGTAAGATATTTGGCTTTGAAATCGACAGTCTCGAAAAAGCACAGCTTAACTTCAGTTGTATCGGAAATACAATAAATAATACTGAAATTTTGTTTGCCAGAATCGATGAAAAGAAGAAACTCGAGGAAATTAATAAATTCCTTTCTTCAAAATATCCGAAGAAGGAAGAGCCTAAAGCTGAGGTTAAAGAGGAAAAAGTTGCTGAACCTATTGATATCAATGACTTTGCTAAAGTAAGTTTAAAGGTTGCTCAGGTTTTAGAATGTGAGCCAGTACCGAAGTCAGATAAATTGTTGAAGCTGATTGTTGATATTGGAACAGAAAAAAGACAGGTTGTTTCGGGTATTGCGAAGTATTATAAACCCGAACAGCTTATCGGGAAGAAAATAATTCTTGTTGCAAACCTGAAACCTGCGAAACTCAGAGGAGTTGAGAGCAATGGCATGATACTCACTTCAGGCGAGGATGATGTCAAGGTCGTTTTCATTGATGACAGCGTACCAAACGGAGCTACTGTACGATAATGTTTGACTCTCATGCACACTACGACGATAAAAAATTTGACACCGACAGACACGAGCTGCTGTCGGTGCTTCAATCAAATATCAAAATAGAAGGAATTATAAATGCTGCTACTGATATTAAAAGCTGCGAACAAATAATAGCACTTTCCGAGCAGTACAGCAAGCTTTATTCTGCGATCGGAGTTCACCCGCATGAAACAAGTGAAGTCAAAGAAAGCTATATTGGCAAGCTGAAAGCTTTTGCAAAGAATGAAAAGGTTGTTGCAATCGGTGAAATCGGATTGGATTTTCATTATGACTTTTCACCGAGAGACATTCAACGACGTTTATTTGAGGATCAGATGATTCTTGCTGAAGAATTAAAACTGCCTGTAATAATTCATGATCGTGAAGCTCATGGTGAATGTGTTGCTATGACTGAGAAATTTCCCAATGTTATCGGAGTTTTTCACAGCTTTTCGGGAAGCACAGAGACAGCGAAAATACTGTTGAACAAAGGATGGTATATATCCTTCAACGGGATTATAACCTTCAAGAATGCAACAAATTTGCGTTCTGTTGTACCAAATATACCTGATGATAGGCTACTTGTCGAAACAGACTGCCCGTATCTTGCACCTGTTCCCCATCGTGGCGAAAGAAATAACAGCAGACATATGAAGCATACAATCATTGAGCTTGCTCAGCTACGTGGACAAAGCTTTGAATATATTGAAAAAATAACAACCGAAAATGCAAAAAGACTTTTCGGAATAGAATAAGAAACAAGGAATTTAGCGTGAAAAATATACAATGCAAAGATACAGTGGCGCGTATCTCCATGTATTATTCATGACTATTTTTGCCCGAAACAGGGCATGGAGATTATAATGCTGACTATAACTTACATTGTCGACAACTCGCTTTATGTCAACATAACAAACCGCTGTACAAACAACTGCGATTTCTGTATCCGAAATAATGGGGATGGAGCATATGGCAGCAACAGCTTATGGCTCGAACGTGAACCGACAGTTGATGAAATTTACAATGATATCATGAAATATCAACTCGATAAATACGATGAACTGATATTCTGCGGATACGGTGAACCGACAATGCGTGTTTACGACCTCGTTGAAGTCGCAAAAAAAGTTAAGGCGGCATCGAATATTCATATACGGATTAATACGAACGGACATGCCAATCTTGTTCACCGCACAGATGTAACTCCCCTTTTCGAAGGAATAATTGATACTGTATCTATCAGTCTTAACAATGCCAATAAAGAGGATTACAACAGTATCTGCCACCCAGCATATAAAAATGCATATGAAAAGATGATAGAATTTACTGCTCTTTGTTCAAAACATGTAGAAAATGTCGTTATGTCTGTGGTCCACGGTACGATCCCAGATGAGAATCTTGAGAAGTGCAGAATTATCGCAGAAAATGCAGGTGCAAAGCTCAGAATCCGTGAATACATCTCATAAATAGCTTCCTTTAAAAGTGTGAACAAACTGAAAACTTTGGCAAATATGCTTGTTTTTAATGAGCTTTTGATGTAAAATTAGATGTTGAAAAAACAATATGGAGGTCTTATATATGACAGTAAAAGTTGCTATTAATGGTTTTGGCCGTATAGGTCGTCTTGCGTTCAGACAGATGTTCGGCACACAGAGTTACGAAATTGTAGCTATAAACGATCTTACAGACGCGAAGATGCTCGCTCATCTTCTTAAGTATGATTCCGCTCAAGGTAGATATGTTCTTGGCGACACAGTAGTTGCAAAAGAGTCTTCGATCGTAGTTGACGGAAAAGAAATTCAGATTTATGCAAAAGCAAATCCTGCTGAGCTCCCCTGGAAAGAACTCGGTGTTGATGTTGTTCTCGAATGTACGGGTTTCTTTACTTCTAAAGCAAAAGCTCAGGCACACATAGATGCAGGCGCTAAAAAGGTTGTTGTTTCCGCTCCTGCAGGAAATGATCTTCCCACAATCGTCTTCAGCGTAAACGAAAATACACTTACTGCTGCTGATACAATCATTTCAGCTGCTTCCTGCACAACAAACTGCCTCGCTCCTATGGCAGATACCCTTAACAAATTAGCTCCTATTCAAAAGGGCTTTATGACAACTATCCATGCTTATACAGGCGATCAGATGGTTCTTGACGGCCCTCACAGAAAAGGCGATCTTAGAAGAGCAAGAGCTGCTGCCGCAAACATCGTTCCTAACTCAACAGGCGCTGCAAAAGCTATCGGTCTTGTTATTCCCGAGCTTGCAGGAAAACTTGACGGTGCTGCTCAGCGTGTTCCTGTAATTACAGGCTCAGTTACAGAACTTGTCGCTGTTTGCACAGGTGCTGTTACAGTTGCTGATGTAAACGCCGCGATGAAAGCTGCTGCTTCTGCATCCTTCGGATACAACGTAGATGAGATCGTTTCTTCCGATGTTATTGGTATCAAATATGGTTCGTTGTTTGATTCCACACAAACAAAGGTAACTTCTCTTGGCGATGATAAAACACTTGTTAAAGTTGTTTCATGGTATGATAACGAAAACTCATACACAAGCCAGATGGTAAGAACAATTAAGTACTTTGCTGAATTAAAGTAAATTATTTATTAAGCTAAATAAATCCCGACGGTTGATTCCGTCGGGATTTTTCTTCTATTTCTTATTATTCTTCATCTTGCAATGCATCGTAGCCTTCCTCACCGGATCTGATTTTTACAACGTTTTCAACATCATAAATAAATATTTTCCCGTCTCCAAGTTGACCGGTATATAAAGCTTTCTTAGCTGTTTCGATAACTGTACGAGGTGATATCTTACTGACCACTATATCAATCTGAACCTTTGGCATAAGGTCCTCGTCAACTTTTACACCGCGATAATACTTATCTTTATCATGCTTAAACGTACACCCGAGTACATTTGTTACTGTCATACCCCTGACACCAATAGCAATCATTGCTTCTTTTAATACTTCAAATTTACTCTGTTTTGTTATAATAGACAGCATTGTCATTTTAACATCACTTGAAATAACATTTCTATCGTTCTTCAATTCTACGGGAATAGCTTCATCAATAGGTGTATCACCTGTTATTTCCGATGTAATACCAATCGATTCGGGAGCCATCAAAAACCCATCATATGCTGATACAAGACCATGCTCATGAATATCAAGACCTTCAAGCTCTTCATTCGGTTTCACGCGTAGTCCGATTATAATTTTTATGGTTAAAAATATTATCGTCATTGTTACAGCAACCCAAGCCATTACAGTTATAGCACCTATTGCCTGTACACCCAGAAGCTTGAATCCACCGCCATAAATGAGACCGGCTTTTTCTGCAGTATCACCAAATGGATTATAAGCAAATATACCGACGAGAAGTGTACCGAGTAATCCGCTCAAGCCATGCACACCGATTGCACCGACCGGATCATCGATTTTTAAAACCTTATCAATAAACTCTATACCGAATACTATAACAACCCCGGCAATTAACCCAATTACTGCAGCGCCGAACGGAGTAACAGTATCACATCCTGCTGTGATTGCAACTAAACCTGCAAGTGCACCGTTTAAGCTCATAGATACATCAGGCTTTTTGTATCTAATCCATGTTAATCCGCAAGCTACGCATGTAGATACTGCTGCAGAAAGATTAGTGGTAAAAAATATTCTTGCGACATCATATGCAGCACCACCTGTCATTGCTATTGTTGAACCACCATTGAATCCGAACCAACCAAACCATAATATAAATACACCAAGTGCAGCGAGTGTCATACTATGCCCCTGGATTGCCCGTGGTTTGCCATCCTTCGCATATTTTCCAATACGCGGACCAAGTATAATTGCACCGACAAGTGCTGCTACACCGCCAACCATATGAACTGCAGTGGAACCTGCAAAATCATGAAATCCCATTTCAGAAAGGAACCCTCCGCCCCAAATCCAATGCCCCGAGACAGGATAAACAACGAGGCTTATTATAATACTGTAAATACAATATGATGAAAATTTTGTACGTTCAGCCATAGCACCTGATACTATTGTTGCTGAGGTTGCACAGAATACTGTTTGAAATATCAATGTTGTATAATCGTCAGTCGACATTGAGAAGATATCAAAGCCTCCAAAAAATAAACTTGTCGTTCCGAACATAATTCCAAAACCAATAAACCAATAAGCAACTGTACCTAATGCGAAATCCATCAGGTTTTTCATTATTATATTTCCTGCATTTTTCGCTCTTGTCAAGCCTGACTCAACCATTGCAAAACCTGCCTGCATAAAAAAAACTAATGCTGCTGCAATTAATATCCAGGTCATGTCCAATGATTTTGAGAGTGTTTCAATAGTTTCGATCATTACTAATCCCCTTTCAATTGAAGAAGGCGTATGCTCTGAAAATTCAGAACACACGCCTTTGTGTGTATTTATTCTATACAAAGAAAAGTGCTGTGAGAGAACTTCTCCCACAGCACCATTGCTGTATCTTGCTTATATTATATTATACAAATAATATTTTGTCAATGATAAATATTAAAAATTTAAATTTTCATCATTATAAACAATTCTAAAGAAAAATTATCTATAATATTCATCATGTTTTAAAATTTTTTATCAACTAATTTTATAAGAGGCTTTGCTACTGATGGACTAATAAGTAATGATACAATAATCTCGATTAAGCCATTTATACCGACAAAAACTACTATTGTATAATACCATACATTAAATCCGGATTCATTAGCTAATCCCATTAATTGATTGTTAAATAATAATGCAAATGTACCTACAAAAAAAATAGTGTTGAATAGAGGAGTACAAATACTTGCAATAATATAAGGTATTATCTTCTCACGTCCATTCTTCGTTAATGACTTGAAAATTACTGCTGAAAGCCAACCCATTAAAATTCTCGGTATTACACATAATATGAAAGTGTAAAAAGGATTAATACCTAATAACCATACACCAAAAAAACTTGTTCCCATTATGCATTGAAGAAAGCTTGAAATCCCGAAAACTCCGCCGAGTAATGCTCCGCTTTTTGGTCCAAATAACATCCCGCCTATTGCAACCGGCACAATAATGAAGGTTATTTCAACCAGCCCAATTTTGATAGATCCGAACACAAGTGTTAAAAGCAGGATTAACGCTGCAAATAATGCCTGTGATGCAATGAAAAAATTATTCTTGTTTGTTTTCATGAGTTTCCTTACTGTCGCCCTGCTTTGCAGGTGCAACGTAAAATTTATTTATAAAAAATTACAACATTGTTGTAATTTATTATAGCAATTTTTTATGCTTCTGATTCAGATTGTAAATTTGATGTAAGCCATCAAGAGTTAAAAATTGATTTACAATTATATTGTTGTTACAAAACGGAATAACTTTATCAGCCAATCCTCCGCAGGCTACAACACTCAGCTCATCTGTTTTCATTTCCGATTTTAAACGCTCAATAATGCCATCAATCATAGCTGCAGTTCCATAAACGCAACCGCTGAGCATAGAATCCTCTGTGTTCTTCCCAAGCAATGATTTTGGAGTCACAAGTGATATGTATGGTAATTCTGCGGCTGTTTCCGAAAGAGCATCCAGTGAAAGTCTGACACCGGGAACAATTATAACTCCGATAAGTTCGCCTGTGTTGTTTACCGCTGCAATTGTTGTCGCAGTTCCTAAATCAACTACCGCAAAGGGTTTATTCAACATTGAAGCAGCAGCAACAGTGTTTGCTACAATGTCCGAACCAAGCTCTGTGTGATTGTCAATACGGATATTAAGTCCTGTTTTTACACCGTGTGCGATAATCAAAGGCTTTACCGTGAATACATTCTCAACAGATTGTCTGACCTGTTCTGTCAAAGGCGGTACAACAGATGATATTATACATCCGTCGATATAGGAAGTATCAATTCCCTTCCGGATACAAATGTTTTGTAGCAACATCGAATATTCGTCGATGCTTCTGTGGGGTTTTGTGAATATACTCATATGATGAAACATAGCTTCATTTTTGTAAAATCCGAAAGCAGTTCCGGTATTTCCAATGTCAATAGCCAGTATCATATATATATCCATACCTTTCCTCGGCAATAGCACCGAATATGGGAATTGTGCCGTTCCTGCGAAGGAAGATTTACTATCTTATAAAGTCAAAGGTATAAAGCTTTGGCTGAAAGACAGATCATTTCGGATTTTCTCCTCATCAAACCGGGATTTCTTCAGTCTGTCTTACTTTTTCCATTCAATTATTGTCTTTTTTATGAAATCACATAATTCCTTTGATGAGTTAGGTTTTCTGATTAAATCAATATTACTTTTCATATTTACTGCTCGTTTTTCATAATAGAAATATTGGAATATAAGCTCGTCAAGCTGTACTGATTCAGATGTTGCCATTGCAACACCGTTATTCAGCAAAAATTCAATATTCCGTTCTTCATGACCCGGTATCGGATCGCACAGAATCATTGGCAGTTGCTTTGCAAGAGCTTCTGATGTTGTCAATCCGCCTGGTTTGGTTACAATTATATCGGACGCATCCATCAGGTTATGAACATTATTAACAAAGCTCAAAATCATTACATTCTTTTTGAACGGAATTGATTTTAACTTTTCATACATAATTTTATTATTACCGCATACAACAATCACTTGCATGTCCAGCTTCATTCTGTCAAGCAGGATAACCGAATCTTCCATCTTTCCGAACCCCATCGAGCCGCCCATAATAAGTATAGTGAACTTATTCAAATCAAGTCCCAGTCGTTTTCTAACAGTTTGTTTCGGTTCTTTCTGGGCGAAAACGGATTTAACCGGAATACCGAAAGGTAACACTTGTTCCTTCTTAAAGCCCTTTCTGAATGCCTGCATATTAAGAAGCGGGCTGGCGGTTACAAGATATTCGTTACGCAAGCTTTCCTCAAGGAATGGATGAACCAAAAAATCTGTTGCAATCGCAAAGATAGGTACATTTAATAACCCTCTTTGTTTCAAAGTATCAAGCATCATCGGCGGATATATATGTGTGCTGATAATTGCATCTGGTTTATATATTTTAATATATTTTAAAAGCTTATGCCCCATCATATAATTGAGTGTACGGGTTAATGATAGAATATCCTTGCTTTTCTTCCGGTTTTCGGCAGCTGTATAAATACTTGCGTATGGTGATCCAATCTCCTTTTTTATTCCTAACATATACACATTTTCATTTGTCGTAGCAAGAGTTTTACTTATGTAATCAAGGGTATCTAAAATTGTGTATTCAATACCCATTGTTTCAAGTTGCTCACCTATAGCCTGTGCTGTTTTATTATGACCTTCACCGACTGTAACTGACAAAAGCAGTACCTTCATAAATAAGAACATCCCTTTCTTAATGGTTGGAAATTGTGCCGTGTTTTGTTTTACAAAACTTTCGCCATAATATACGGCGAAAAGGTACAAAACCATAGTTTGAAAAATATATTTTTCAAACTTCTCTTCTTATTAAAGCTATATTATACAATGCCCTTTCGGGCAGTTTGAATTCTTAATTTCTAAATTACATTATACAATATAAAAAATATTTAATCAATAGGTAATTTACCGAATTCAATCTGTGAATTATAATATTCTTTCACTGTTCGGTCAATTTTTTCTCTAAATTCAGAATTAATCGGATGAACAATATCGATAAAACCACTCGGTGTTTTACGATTCGGCATTGCGATGATGATTCTGTCATCGCTGGTTATCAATTTAATGTCGTGTACAACTAACGAATCATCAAAGGTTATTGATATAATTGCTTTTAAATCACCTTCGGTAAACAATTTCCTTATTTTTATATTGGTAATATCCATTGCTATATTCAGCCTTTCCTGTCTATATTAAATAATAAATATATTTTGCACAGATTGTTATAAAAAAATGCATGATTTAATCTGTAGTTCGTGTTGTTTTAACTTGCAAAAATACCATCTTTCAAATGAAAGACACAAAATTGTATGTTGAATATATTAAGATATTATGCAATGTTCCATATGCTTCAAACCCTGCGCTGAGTGAATATATTTAATCAGTTAAAACAAATATTACGATTGTTATCTTGACTTTTTTAATGCTTCTGCATATAATAACTTTTGTTATAATACAATTGTGCCATGAAATCTTTGCTTTTTTGAAGTATAAAGAAAATTTACAACCAGCAAATTTGTTTATCAATAATTATTACATCGATTTTACTTTAGTATAGTTTATTTTTCGTAAAGGACGGTCTGCTTGATGAAATCTCTTAATGAATATAAATCCATATACTTTATCGGGATAGGTGGCATAAGCATGTCCTCTCTCGCAATGATTCTGAAAAATCGTGGTTATAATATTGCAGGTTATGATCGTAGAAAAACTACCGCAACCGAAAAACTTGAAAATGACGGTATAACAATATTTTATGATTTCAATGAAAGCAACTGCGCAGGAGCTGATCTTTGTGTATATACAGCTGCAATCGCTGCTGATAACCCAGAAATAGTCTCAGCAAGAAATAAGAATATACCCTTGATAACCCGCGGTGAGCTTCTCGGAACAATAGCAAAGGATTACCGCTATTCTATCGGCATTTCGGGCACTCATGGAAAATCAACTACAAGCGGTATGCTTTCTCAGATTTTTCTTACTCATCCTGAATATGATCCAACCATACTTGTCGGGGCTGAATTACCCTCAATACATTCGGCATTCAAGACCGGCAGAAGTGAAAGCTTTATTTTTGAAGCTTGCGAATATAAGGATTCGTTTCTGAATTTTTTTCCAAAAATATGTGTTGTACTTAATGTTGAACTGGATCATACCGATTATTTCAAGTCAATAGAAAATATGACCGAATCATTTTCAAAATTTATTACAAACTGCGGTGAAGATGGAATCGCTGTTATAAATGCATCATCTCCCAATGCTCTTAAAGCTGTAAAAGGATATAAGGGCAGTGTTATATCCTTCTCATCAGAACCCGATGCTGATGCTGATTTTACTTGTAATAATGTTGAATTCACAGAAGGATTTGCTTCGTTTGATGTATTGATGCACCATGGGTTCCTCATGAGAGTAAAACTCTCGGTACCCGGCTCACATAATATATCAAATGCACTTGCAGCTATAGCTTGTGCAAAGCTATGTTCACTACCCAATGATGCGATTATAGAAGGCTTATCACAATTTTATGGAGTTTGCCGCCGCTTCGAATATAAGGGGCTCTGCAATGAAGCTGCTGTATATGATGATTATGCGCATCATCCGCAGGAAATTACCCCAACACTTGCTGCTGCAAAAAATATGAATCCAAAATCTATTATTGCCATTTTTGAACCTCATACTTATACAAGATTGCACGATTTTCTTAATGAGTTTGCAGAAGCCTTATCAGCAGCCGACAAGGTTATAATCGCTCCGATATACTCAGCTCGCGAACAGAATATTTATGGGATTACACAATATGATTTGTCGGAGAAAATTAATGGTTCAATTGCCTTTGATAGCTTTGAGGCAATAAATGAATATATAAGACAAATTGCCAAAAAGGGTGATATTATACTGACACTTGGTGCCGGTGATGTAACTGAGCTTGCAAATATGCTAGTAATATAAAATGTTTTATGTATTTTCTAAAATCGGTATTGACAAACATAATAAAATATAGTAGAATGAGATGTTGCATAATTTCTATAACTATGGAACTATGGTATATTATTTTATTTTGATAATTATAATGGAGGTGTTATATATGGCTAAGTGCGAATTTTGCGGAAAAGGTTTAGTCTTTGGAAACAATGTTTCTCACTCACACAGAAAGACAAACAGAACCTGGAAGCCCAACATAAGAAAAGTTAAAGCTGATATCGGTGGTACACACAAAACCGTCAGTATTTGCAGCCGTTGCCTTCGTTCAGGTAAGGTTTCAAGAGCTGTCTAATTATACGCAGGTTTTCCGCCTGCTGTAATTTAATAAGTATAACAACACCCCTGATTTTACTCAGCTTAAATGCTGTATTAAATCAGGGGTGTTGTTTAATTATTGTCAATGTATCTTCTTTTATAAATTTTAAAATACCCCTGATGGCACCCGCAAAGCGGACAATACAACGGGCATCGTTTCCCTTTTGCAATAAACCCGCAATTTGTACAATACCATTCTGATGATTTTGGAGTGATAAACATTGTTTCGGTATCCATCTGATTTAAAGATTCCTGAAGATCCTCAAGCTGTGCTTCTTTTACCTGAATTATAGCTTTTAGCTGGGGAGAATCATCCTCTTGCTGCCAGTCAGTGTAGAACTCGATTTCCTCTTTATGTGAGTCAATACTGTTCTGTAGATTTTCTTCGGTAGTTGATGACTTACCCAGCTCGTTCAACCAAATTTTTGCATGTGCCATGTTATTATGTGCTATCTCATTCAATTTATCTCCTATAGCATTAAAGCCTTCTTCCTTCGCTTTTTCGCTATATAACATCATATTTACATTTGATATTGCTTCATCATCAAATGCTTTTTGCATTTTTTCCGTGTCCAAAGTATAAGCATCTCCTTTATAATGTACGTTTCATTAATACATTATATTCGGAGATGCTTCGTTTGTCACATATTGTCGGAATTAATTGTATTCACTTTTTAAAAGTGAATAGATACAGATGTTTTCAGGTTTACCTTTGACTATCATATAGTCTCGCAAACAACCTTCAAATTTAAAGCCCAGATGTTCTGCCAGCTTCATCGAATTTGCATTGCCCTGCATAATTTTCAGTTCAAGTCTATTGAAACCACATTCATAAAAGGCGAATTCAATAACTCTTTTTACTGCTTCGCTCATCAATCCCATATGCCAGTATGCAGGTGACAGCACATATCCAAGCTCTGCTTTTTCATGGTCAGGATCAATTGTTGTGAAGCCGATAGTTCCGATAAATTTGTTATCGGCTTTATAGTTGACTCCCCAATCAAAAAACTCGCCGCAACGGTATTTGCGCTGAACAAATTCAATATAACCTTTTGTTTCATACAGATTGATATGCGGCTCCCATAACAAATATTTTGTTACCTCACTACGCGAAGCATACTCATACATATCATCTGTATTTTTTACGGTTATTTTTGAAAGAGTCAGCTGATCCGTCTCAAGCATAGGCAGCGACTTCAATAATTTATTCAAGTGCTTAATATCCATTTAATCCAGTCCTATAAGTAATTTAGCAAGTTCAGAATCTTTACTTAGAATAACTGTTTTATCATTACCGTTAAGCGATGCTTTAAGTACCTCGAGTGAGCGGATAAACTGATAGAAATCCTGCTTTTCCTGAGTATCGAAAGTTTGGGCAAGAATGCTCATATATTCCTGTTCGCCTTCAGCTATTGTTAACTTCGCTGTCAATTCTGCATCAGAAATCATTACATTATATGCTCTGTCTGCCTCTGTTTTTATCTTTGTTGCATCCTTTTCAGCTTCAGCAATTATTGTCGCTGCAAGTTTATTTCTTTCGGATATCATTCTTTCATAAACAGAATTTTCATTTTCTGTTGGTAAATCAAACCTTTTTATTTTAACATCCTTTATTGTTATACCATAAACTTGAGATGCCTTTGCAACATTATCTGTTATCTGCTTATATATTTCATTTCTCAAAGACGGATCATCTTCGTTTATAATATCATTTTGATTTAATGTACCCATTAGGTTCTTTACATTATTATAAGTAATGCTATCTAATCTCGATTTTGCGTTTTCGATACTTCCAATTGTGCTATAAAAAGTAAGTGGATCTGCAATTTCCCATGCGATATAAAAATCAACAGTCATAGCCATTTTGTCTTTTGTAAATACACTTGATGGCTCTATGTCATATATTAAAACTTTTTTTGAATAATACTTAACATTATCAATAAAAGGTGTCTTAAACTGAAGTCCTGCTTCAGAAACAACCTTCTCTATTTTAGAAAATCTTAAAACACAGGCATATTGATCTTCCCGTACAATATATATTGAACTAAAAAAAACAATGATTGAAAACAGCAATATAACTCCAATTATAATAAGAAATATAAATTTTTTCATTAATTATTACTCCCATCAACAAAAGTGTCTATCGGTAACAATTTCTGCAATGTCCCGTCACCTGTATCAATATATAATGTTACTCCATCTAAAGCATCTTCAAGTGCTTCATAATACATTCGAGTTTTTGTTATATCACGATTTAGTATATATTGTCCATACATTGCATTAAACATCGCAACTTGTTTGTTTGCTTCATTAATTCGGCTGACTTTTTCATATTCAGCTTGTTTTATTAATTTATCTGTTTCAGCGTCAATCAACTTCTGCTTTTCCGCTTCATATTGGCTTGCCTGGTTCAAAAGTGTTTGACGTTTTTGCCCTGCATTTATTACAGCAGCAAACGCTTCTTTAACATCATCTGTTGGTGGTTCGCTATCTTGAATTCGGATAGCGTTAAGTTTTAACCCAATGTCATATGTTGAAAGTTCAGCTATCGATAATTCATATACCGATGTCTCAAGCTGTGCCTTGCCATCAGTAATTACATTATCCACCTTCAAAGAACCAACAACACTTCTGATTTGACTTTGTATAAGCAGCTTAAGTAATTCTTCAGGATCTTCGGAAGCATATAAATACTTTTCCGGATCGCTTATTTGGTATTCTACATAAAAATCGATATTGACTATATTATAATCACCGGTAATCATTTTACTTTCAATCTCAATTGCTGTAGTATTACCACTTTTATCAGTTCTATAACCGATGTCAATTGATCTTATAACGTTCACATCAACTAAAGTTGCATGTTGAACACCAGGGATCTTCAAATGCAGTCCTGCACCTTCAACCGATGTTACCTTACCGAATGTTGTAACAACTGCTTTCTGTTGATCATTGACTGTATACCACATTGAGCTGACAATTAAAATCACTAAGAAAATAATTATTCCCAGTATAATATATCTGGTAATTTTCTTTGAATCTTTCTTATACTTCTTTGCGTCATTTCTTATTTTTTCCCAGTTATTCGTATTGTTCAATTACCTCACTCCTTTTCACATTAAAATTTATGCTCAATTAAGCATATTTATATTATCAGTTATTATAACATGCTATATTGCCCGACGCAAGATATTTTTACAATTTATATAAAATCCGATGTTTTAAATTCCTTCTATAATGCTTATTTCACAAAAACACTATTGACATTTGAGGGTCTGTGGTGTAGAATAACACTGTTATAAACTATTAGGAGGATGTTCCCAAATGAAGAAACGCTTAATCGCTGTTTTGTTGGTTCTGATGATGCTAAGCACCACGCTCTTATCGTCGTGTGATAAAACAACACCACCAGAAGATATAGTAATACCTGTTTACACTCTTTACGGTATTACAGGTGATACGACAACACCTGAAGCTATTTTACAGGTAGAGCTTGCATTAAACAGAATTTTAATAACTAATTTTGATGTAGCAGTAAAATTAATGCTCTTCACAGAAGATGAATATGACGATGCTCTTGCACAAGCATTCCAGGATGTTGAGGATTACAAAGTGCAAAAAGCTGCTGAAATTTCTGCTTCCAAAGCCGCTGCAGCTTCTAATAAAAAAGCCGGTTTAACCATATCCGATGGATCTGAAATTGAAAGTGGTTACACTGCTGATAATATTATTGACACCTTAGAATCCGGTCAAGAAATTGTTCTTCCCGAACCTAGAGTTGATATATTTCTCGTTTGCGGTAAAGATGATTATTATCAATTTGCCGAGGATAAAATGTTTACGGATAAAGGCATTGCAGACAAATTAAACAGTGAAGCAAAAGCTTTACTCAAATATATACATCCATATTTTATCGCTGGAAATGCTTCAGAAATAAGTGCTGCAAGAGTTGATAAATATATTTACGGTGTTCCCAACAACGGTCCTATCGGTGAATATGAATACTTTGTATTTGACAAAGAACTTCTCAATAAATATAAATTTGATGCTCCTTCCCTGAAAACATTATACGATGTTGAGTTATTTCTTGAAGTTATAAAAGAAAACGAACCTGATATTATACCGATCACCGGTACAACAACTCCTAATAATGTATCCTTCCTATTCCAGGATGGTTTCCCTGTTGCAGTTGACGAAAATGGATACACCTTTGGAACCTATCTTTCTGAAGATATGAAATCATACTTTGAAATGATAAATCGCTTCCGCCAGAAAGGTTATCTACCTAACGGAGAATTAAGTAAAGACGATCGTTTTGCAGTAACTATTATAAAAGGCAATCTTGGTGATATCGAAACTCTTGCAGAAGAAACCGGCAGAGAATATGAGTATGTAATTTATAAAAACCCTGTCGGAACAGCAGAAAATATGCTTGAAAACGTATTCTGCTTCGGTAAAGACTGTGTTTCTGATGATCTCAGCGGTGCTCTAAAGATTGTCCGATTGATCAATACTGATATCTCTGCAAGAAACATATTCCAATATGGTATTCTGAATCAAAATTATGAATTTGATGATAACGGTCAGGTCGTCCTTTTAGATAGTGAAAAATACGATTACAAAATGAACAAAGCGCAGACAGGCAACCAATTCCTTTGCTATACTTTAGCTGGCGAGGATTCTAAAATCTGGGATAATGCAAAAACACAGAACCTTGATGCAACTATATCACCGTTTATCTCCCTTGTTTACAAGCGCCTTGAAGTTGAAGTTAAAGCTCCTGAAACATCGGATGAATCAATTGATGTTGTATCTACTGATGCTGAGTCCACAGACACAAGTGAAACCTCGGGTTTTGAAGCTCCCACTGAAGAATCCGAAGCTGAAGTAATTTTGGAACCGGATTACAAAACATTATATACAAATATAACAAACAAATATTATGATGATCTGATAAACGGAACCGGTAATTTTGAAGAAATCTGGGCTAATATACTAAAAGAACTTGAAGAAGCCGGTGATGGATACGAAATAGCTTTAAGAACCAGCTTCGAACCACAGATTAAGTCTTCAGTCTCCTCTTATCCCACTGAGGATAGCCCTTATGATTACATGATAGATCCTGATTCTGAAACCTCAGAAACTTCTTCAGTAGAAGCATCACAATAAAAATAGCTGACGAACCGAGGTGCCTGATGGTACCCCGGTTTATTTTATATAGTCAAGTATAATCTTATAATGTCTGATTAATATGTCTAAATTCATTGCAGCATTTGCCGGGCTTGGGGATGGTAAAGCTATGCTATCCTTTCCTGTGAGCTTATTATACAAATTTGTTGCGGTAATCCCCGTTGTAAATACTGTTTTAATTTTTGCAACATCAAAAATTATATCAAAATCATTAACAATAGGATTTTTTATACTTGCATCAGCTGCACCTTTTATCTCGCAGCTGTATATAACATCCCACATTGCAATGTAATTCAGCAATAGAATCTCTCTTTTTTCATCTATATTTTCCGGAACTTTCTTTTCAAGCACAGCTGCAAGTACCTTCCAGAACCTATTTTGCGGGTGTCCGTAAAAGAAACCTTGATCACGTGATTTTGGCGATGGGAATGAACCGAGTATCAGTATTTTTGATTCTTGATTATACACCGGCTGAATATTATGAATTATTGTATTCATTACAACTCCAAATCTTAATAGATTTTTATAAAAACAATTGACAAACTCGCTTTCTTGTTATATTATAATATAAGAATTTCAACATGTAAAGACAATAGTTAAAAAGCCTCTGCTCTTCTGTTGATTTATTGTATATAAAATGTGCAGGCATAGTTTAGTGGTAAAACGACCGCTTCCCAAGCTGTAGATGCGGGTTCGATTCCCGTTGCCTGCTCCAAATAGCAAGGTTGTAAAATGCCTTGCTATTACTTATTATATAGGTATGTCAATAACAATACTGCGATTTTAGTATTGTAAAAAGTTACAATGCATAGTAATAAATTACAACTGTGTTGCACTTTTTACAATGCCATACAACACGATATGCAACACAAAAAGCCCACAGGTTTGTGGACTTTTTTATATTACTTCCCTTCTACGAACCACTTCGGTGGTGAATAAAAGAATAGAAGCATTTTATAAATCAAGATTCAAACTGCTTTATTATTCCTTCAGCTATATAATCAGCCATAGTAAGAGCTTCATTTTCTATCATTTCATATTCCGCAATATCTTCAGCAAATTTCCCTGTAAGTCTCTTTGCAGCTTCATTTTCAGTCATTTTTAAGTGACTGTAAAACATTTTCTGCCATTCTTTCTTGCTCCAATTCGGATTAATTTTAGATAGATATTCAGAAATATCATCGGCATTTTTATACCATAATACCCTATCTGCATCTACAGCTGCTTGATCTCCTGTTTTTGCATGATTGACCAGATCGGCTGCTATGACAAGATGATCGGTAAACAACGTTTCAAAGCCTTTTGCTTTTTCAAGTCCATAAAACCGTTGAAGTACTGTTGCAAAATCTCCCGGATTTTTCAAAAGCCGTTCTGTAACTACCTGAAGATCACCTAAGTCCGATGCAGTACTAATAATGAATGATCTCGTCCACATAACATGTTGCTCCCAAAGTTGACGAAATTTGTTTATTAAGTATTGTTGATCATAAGATGTGTGATTATTTTTTCTATACATATATAGTCTCCTCTTATTTGTTATATTTATATAATATGATTTTAGTTTTTTAATGATACTATTATAAATATAATCTTTAAATATATAGGTATATACAATACATTATATAGATATTGTCAATGTTTATAAAAAATAAGCTCACCCGAAGGTGAACTCTGCCATTACTATTATGTATGCTTAATTATGCGTCGAATAATAGCCATCTTCGATTATCGAAGGCAAAATACCGCTCTCAGTATTCATTAAAAGTAATTCCTCCAATTTAGGAGCTTCCCATGTTTGTTTTAATTCTTGCATTTTATTTTTCCTTTCGATTATTAAAATTTATAATATATTATAAATTTTCTAAATTATGATGTCAATACAATTTACTAAAAAGTGTGACAAAATCAGCACAATGTATAAATACACTCCAAGTCGGATATGAACATATACCAATACTATTTATAAAATTGTAATCGGGTTTTATTTTCATTACCTGCTCCAAAAAATCATAACATAATTATCCTCGATTTGTTATATAATGTCATCTTAACAATTTACGAATCCGCATAATTGCTGACTTTTTTGATGATTTATGGTATAATAAATGTATAGAAAAGCACCAAAAACCTCAGAAAAGTGTGCACAAGGGTGATGCGGAAATGTATAAATTTAAGAATAATCAGATAAAATCCAGCGACTTCGGACAACCTGTCGGTATGAAGATGAATCCAAACAATCGATGGGTGAAAAAAGCTGAAATTATCCCATGGGAAGAAATTGAAAAACAATATGCAAAGCTTTTCACTAATCAAAAAGGAAATGTGCCAAAACCTTTACGTCTTGCACTTGGTGCTTGCATTATTCAGGCATAATATGGATTTTCAGATGAAGAAACCACAGCAATGATACAGGAGCCTCCATATCTGCAATTCTTCTGTGGGTTTTCTGAATACAAGTATGAACCACCTTTTGATCCATCTCTGATGGTGTATTTCCGTAAGAGACTGACACCCGAAATACTTGGAGAACTCAATGAACTCATCATTCAAAAGTTGCAGAAAAAATCGGAGAAAGATGATGACAATGATAAGCATGAGCCACCTCACAACAAAGGAACACTGATTGTGGACGCCACCTGTGCACCATCTCAAATAAAGTATCTCCGCAGGATACCGAGCTACTCAACAAAGCAAGAGAGAATACAGAACAGATTATCACTGAACTGCACAACCCAGCCGATGGGAAAAACCACGCATTCATCCCGAACGCGCACATAAGGATTACTTACGAATTGCCCGTAAAAAGAAGAAATCGGGAACAGAGATTCGTAAATCAGTAGGTAAACAACTGCGATATCTTCGGCGTAATCTGGGCATTATTGATACCATGCTGGCAAACGGAAAAGAGTTAAGCCCCAAGCAGACAAAATGCCTGGAAACAATTAAAGCTGCGTATGGACAACAGAAGTATATGTTTGACAGCCATACCCATACGGTGGAAAGTCGCATTGTCAGTCTATCACAGCCATATATCCGTCCAATTGTTCGGGGAAAGGCAAAGTCTCCAGTAGAATTCGGTGCCAAGCTGGATATAAGTGTTGTGTATGGATTTGTACGTTTGGAAAAGCTGTCCTTTGATGCATATAACGAGGTTACCATTCTCAAAGAAGTAATCGAACGATACAAAACGAGAACCGGCAGCTATCCGGAACGGGTGCTTGCGAATAAAATATATCGGAATCGCGATAATCTTGTATCGGTCAAAGAAAAGGGAATTCGACTCTCCGGTCCGGCACTTGGCAGACCAAAGAAGGATGTAGAAACGGATAGAAAGTTGGAATACAGGACAATTGTGATCGTATTAAGGTTGAACGAGAATTCAGTCTGGCTAAACGCAAATGCGGATCAGGGCAGATTTATACCCGTTTGCAAGAAACCTCACAGAGTGTGATCGCTTTATCCATAGTTGTACTGAACCTAAGGAAGGTTCTCCATGCTTTTTTGTGGCACATTTTTGATTTGTTTCTTGAATCTGTGCCATATTTGAAAATTGGGTTTGTTCAGTAGACATTATATACATTTCGAGGCTTTATCTTTCTAATTTGTAATTTATGCTTGACTTTTATGTGGCATTGTATTATAATATCCCTTGCTGTTCATGTTTATATCGGGGTGTGGCTCAGTTTGGTAGAGCGCTTGGTTCGGGACCAAGAGGCCGTGGGTTCAACTCCCGCCACTCCGACCAAGAATCGTCCGAAAACCGCTTATTTAGGCGTTTTTCTGGCGATTTTTCTATTTCACGGCATTTCAAAAACTTATTGACCACATTTTTGACCATATACAAAGGATACCCCCAAATTCTATTCTGCCGTTCCAAGGTTGCTGTGAACGGCGTATTCTTTGCTTACAGCGGATCAAATTTTAACCACACTTTGGTCCAAATTGCATAGAAGCCCCGACCAAAATCGGGGCTTCTATGCACCTGTGATCAAGCTGTTACCGCTTTTCTTGCTTCCTTTTCTGCAGCAATCTCGGCTTTCATCTGCACGATCAGCTCAGCAAACTTTTTCTCACATTCCTCTTAGTTGTGAGCGTATACATTCTTTGAGATGCGCTTGCTGTCAGCGTTGCGTGGAGTAAACGACCTTCGTACAGGTGATCATTGATCATCGAGATGCAACCGGTGCCAGGCTTGCGTATCTTGCCCGTGTGTGGCTTGAAATCGCCTAAACGGAGTTTTTCTTTTGTCGAGGGGTGTTATCCTGCTCCGGTGAGGATGCCTCGTTCTTGCCGATGTGACGGTCAATCTTTGTCGCCGCCTGCTGTTGCATGGTGTCGGTGATGTGGCTGTAAATATCAAGCGTAGTTGCTACCGACACATGACCGATGATGGACGAGAGTGTCTTGACATCCATGCCGTGTTCCAGTGCCATAGTTGCGAAGGTGTGGCAAAGGTCATGAAAACGCACTTTCTTGCAGCCTGCTCGCTCAAGAATCAGCTGCAACCGTTTTCTGACGGTTCCGGGATAACGCGGAGAATCCTCCTTGACAGGCGACGGAAACATCCATCGAGGGCCCACCGTCGTTCTGTATTCCTTAAGCACCTCGACAAGTGACAGTGGCAGTACCACGTACGCACCGAAGATTTGGTTTTGGGTGTGGATATAAGTAGCTCACCTTTTACTGTATACACCTGCCTGCTTATGTGCAATTCTCCGGTTTTGAAGTCCAGGTCACCCCAATGTAAAGCCAATATCTCGCCGCGGCGCATCCCAGTTCCAAGCTCCAGCAGGAACAATTCGTAATAGCCTTCCTCTTTGGCTTGTATCAGAAACCGCTGCATTTCATCAGAATTAAGTACCTCCATTTCCTTTGCCTTTTTTGGTGGCAGCTTACAGCCAAGCGAAGGGTTGACACGGATCAGTCCTTCTGTAGCCGCCTTTTCAAGCACCGTACGACAGGAATCATGACATGCGCGCACCATACGGTCGGAAAGACCTTTAAGAGATCATATCCGCCCGAACTTATCGCTCTTGCAGCAAGTATGCCCCTTGGACCTGTTAACTGTAATAAATATACAAAACCAAATACAAACGCTCCAGAAATTGCACCAGCTGCTCCTTTCCAAAAATCTTGACCGGACATTTGTGCTGAAATTCCACCGTTTAGAGCCGCAAATATAATAGTAAATGCAAGTGCAATAATTAAAGCAGTTGTTATTACAAATTCTCTATATGGATCAACAAATATAACCGGATTATTATTACAATATGCGAATAGGTTGCATCCTAAAATCCCGCTGTTCAACTGCCCGTCCGCGTTGATGAACCTGTATGTTGTGGGGTCATAATAGCGTGACTGCAGGTAGTAAAAAACCAGTTTCGGTGTCATAGTAATAGCTGCGGTAACGGAAGGGGTTTGACATAGCTATATTGTAATCTGTTCCGTTGAAAAGAACGTTGCCTTAACCAAGTTGCCCCGCGTATCGTAATAATATTCGGCAATCAATGTGCCTGTCAGTGTATATGTACTTGACATCGTCCTGTATGTTCTTGCCAAAGTAGTAATCATATGTTGTAGGTGAAGTCTGTTGTTGAAATGGATTCATCTATACACTATTTCCCGATTATGTCAATAAATTATTCTATCAAAAATATCGGTTACTAAATTAGTGCTTATTAATTTCTATTCTAATGTTTCAAAATAAATACATCTCAGTAGAATTCATAAATTAAATCCAAAAAACTAAATAATTTTTACAAGATACATAAAACTGTGACAGCAAATTATTTACATTCTACAATTCATATGATATAATTTCTTTAGTATAATGATGCATAATTATGTAGTCAGATGGAGGTGTAATATGCCAAAAGCAAATTATCAAAAAATCAAGCTACTAAAGTTGATGGAGCTTTTCCGTCATGAAACAGATGAGGAGCATCCACTGAAAACAAGCGAAGTTTGCGTGTGCTTAAATAAGCAGAATATATCCTGTGATCGAAGAACTCTTGGTAAGGATATCGCCTTTCTTAACGAACAAGGCTTTGAAGTAATGTCAGTCATGAGAGGACATGAAAAAGCATATTATATTGAAGACCGCAGCTTCAGTGTGCCTGAGCTGAAGATACTTATTGATGCAGTACAGGCAGCAAGCTTTATCACAAAGAAGAAAACTGTAGAGCTGATTGATAAAATAGCAAATTTAGGCGGTAGTTATCGGGCTGAAATACTCAAGGGTAACATGGTGTGCTTCAATACACGCAAACACAGCAATGAGTCAATATACTATAATGTCGGCTTTCTTGAGGTAGCTATTCAGGAAAAGAAGACAGCGTCATTTTATTACTACGATCTCAACGAGCAGGGTGAAAAGGTTTATCGGAAGAAAAAGGAGCGGTACATTGTTGAACCGATGGCGCTTGTGTTCAATGAGGACAATTATTATCTGATGTGCTACAGCTCAAAATATAATGGTGTTTGTAATTATCGTGTTGACCGGATGGAATCGGTCAGCATAGAGGATATGTCAATAAGCAGCGACGCTATAATGCAAGAAGCAGGCATTGCAAATTACACCGAACAGGTCTTTAAAATGTACGGTGGGCATCGTGTGGATGTAACGCTGCAATTCGACTATTCGCTCATTGGTGTTGTCTATGACAAGTTCGGTGAAAACACAAAGATGGTAAAGATCAACGAAAATACCTGTGTTGCAACAGTCGGGGTGCAAATAAGCCCGACCTTCTGGGGTTGGTTGTTCCAGTTTGCCGGCAAGATGAAAATTCTGTCGCCCGAATCAATTGTTATGCAGTATAAAAGTCAGGTTAATATAATGATAAATGAGGTGTCGGAATGAATAAATCAGAAAGTAAAGAAACCTATCTTGCGCATATATCAGAAGATGGCAGAAAACAATCAATAGAGGAGCATTGTATTGAAACAGAAGCTGTATGTAGACAATTCGGTTCTAAAATAGGTTTAGAGAAAACTTCTGCACTTTGTGGTTTGTTACATGATATGGGTAAAGCAACTGAAATATTTCAAGAATACTTATTGAAGCTCAACGATTTAAAAAGAGGGGATGTAAATCACTCTTCAACTGGTGGAAAATTTGTCGAAACACTTAAAACAGAAGGAGAACCTTTTTCTGAAATCACTTCCCTGTTAATATGTGAAGCAATAATATCACATCATAACAACGGGCTTCTTGACATATATACACCTGATGGTATAAATGTACTGAATCGACGCATCAATCCTAAAAAAGAAATATTTTACGATGAAGCACTGCAAAATTTTCCGATTAAATTTGATAACATATCAAAAGAATTTAATTGTGCGGTGACAGAAATAAAAGATATTTACGAAAGACTTATACTGTCTTTTGGTAATGATAAAGCAGAATTAACTTTTTTATTAGGTTTAATTGTTAGGTATTTATATAGTTGTTTGATTGATGCTGACAGATATGGTACATATTTATTTGAGATAAATTCGGACGATAATGACAAGAATATTGAAGGTTTTTGGGACATTCTATCAAAATCGCTTGAAAGTTATATCATAAAACTTGATCATTCAAGTGCTATCAATAAAGAACGCCAAAAAATATCTGATTCATGCTTGTTGTTTTCATCAAACAATAATGGAATTTTTCAACTTCATGTACCTACCGGTGGCGGTAAAACAATCAGTAGTATGAGATATGCAATAAACTGTGCAAAAAAATTCAATAAGGACAGGATATTTTATATTGCACCTTATAAAACAATTCTTGAGCAAAATGCAGATAAAATTCGTGAAATTTTTGGTGATGACTGTAATGATATTCTTGAACATCATAGTGACTTTATCAGCAGCGATGAAAAATACAAATTACTAACCGAGCGTTGGCAATCAAAGATAATTTTAACCACGATGGTACAGTTTCTTGATACTTTGTTTGCCGGGAAATCATCTTCTGCAAGAAGATTTCATTCATTAGCGAATTCTGTGATTATAATTGATGAGGTTCAATCTTTACCGTTGAAATGTATTTATATGTTCAATACAACAATGAATTTTCTTTCTGAATATTGCAATTGTTCGATTGTTTTATGTACTGCAACACAACCACAGCTGCACAAGACCAAAAATCATAAAATAAAGCTTTCACAGCCTTCCTGTATGATTGAAGATTTAACTAATGTGTTTAAATCATTCAAGAGAACAATGATACACGATATAACTAACAGTAGCTTTTCATCAGAAACATTGTCTGACTTTGTCATAGAAAAGCATATAGAAAATAAAAGAACACTTGTTATAATGAACACAAAAGCCACAGCATTAAACTTATATCAAAAGCTAAAAGAAAAAGATCCGGATACACTCATTTGCTACCTAAGTACAGGATTATGTCCGGCACATAGAAAAAAGATAATTGACATAATTTCAAAAGCAGATGATGTTATCTGTATAAGCACTCAAATGATCGAGGCGGGTGTAGATATTTCTTTCTCATGTGTTATTAGATCATTAGCCGGTCTTGATAGTATCGCACAAGCAGCCGGGAGATGTAATAGAAACAAAGAGAAAGATACTGGGGATGTATATGTAGTAAGAAGCTCTGAAGAAAATCTTGAAAGACTACCAGATATAAAAGAGGGACAAAAAGCGACAATCTATGTTCTTGAAGCTTTTAAATTAAATCCTTTACGGTTTAATAATGATTTATTGTCAGTTCAAGCGATGGAAAGCTTCTACTATTATTATTATACTGCAAGAGAACAGAAAAATGAGATGTCTTATTTGCTATTCAAAAATAGAACCGGATTTTATAAAGACACTAATCTCTATGATTTACTCTCTTTTAATAGCATAGGCAGAAATCAAGCAAAACAAAATAACGAAAAGCTTTATTTTATAAATCAAGCATTCGAATCTGCTGGAAGAAATTTTAATTCTATTGACAACGAAGGTATTGGTGTAATAGTCCCATATGAAAACTGTCTGTCTTTATTACATGAAGCAGAAAAAAATAAAAATATAAAAGACAAGGTAATGCTTATGCGAAAACTCCAAAGCTTTAGTATAAATTTGTTTCCATATGAAAAGAAGCTATTAGATGATGAAAATGCATTAACTCTAATTGAAGAGCTTGGTGTTTTTATAGTTGATAAAAACTATTATGATAATGAATATGGAATAAAATTTAAGAAAACTATTATGGAAGTTTTAATTCAATAGAAAGGTGGGTGTCCGATGCAAAAAGAAAACAAGCTTAATTTAAAGGTATTCGGAAGGCTGGCTCTTTTCAGCGATCCGGTTACCAGAGTAGGAGGTGAGAAGTGTTCATATCAAATACCTACTTATCAGGCATTGAAGGGAATATTTGAGAGCTGCTATTGGAAGCCGAGTTTTATATGGGTTATCGACAGAGTAAGAGTGATGAAACAAATTAAGACGCAATCAAAAGGAATACGGCCTATCAAGTATGGTGGCGGTAATGATTTGTCAATCTATACTTATTTATCCGATGTCGAATATCAAGTTGAAGCCCATATTGAATGGAATGAAAATAGACCGGATCTCGAAAATGATTGGAATGAAAACAAACATTATTTTATTGCTAAAAGAATGATTGAAAAAGGTGGCAGACGCGATATTTTCTTGGGAACGAGAGAATGCCAGGCTTATGTTGAATATTGTTCATTTGGTGAAGGCGATGGTTTCTATGATAATCTATCTGAAATGTCGTTTGGATTAATGTATCATGGAATGACATATCCAGATGAAAATCAGGAAAATGAATTAAGGGTTCGTTTTTGGCTTCCAAAAATGAAGAACGGAATTATTGAATTCTGTAAACCTACTGAATGTAATTTCAGCAGGATAATTAAGAAGAATGCTCCAAAGGGTTTCTCATATGGGACAAACTTCGAAGATTGTAATGTTTTGGCAAGAGAGGAGGGATATGAATGAGTTGGGTACAAAAACTGTCCCAGACTTATGACAACTGTCAATCAGAGGTTGGTGTGTTTTATGGAAACAAAACTCCTTTGTTGCCAATATATCATTCTACTCAACAAGCACATATTGAAGTTGTGATTGATACCGATAGTAATTACAGACGTGCATCGGTAATCAATGATAAAAATGAAGCAACCACTATAATACCTTGTACAGAGAGTTCCGCATGGGTAGCAAATGGACGAGATCCACATCTCCTCTTTGATAAATTGAAATATATAGCTGGAGATTATGAGCAATATACTATTGAAAAGAGCGAATTTGATAAATATATTAAGAATCTTGAGGATTGGAGTAATTCAGAATTTGGTCATCCGATAGTTAAGATAATATTAAAGTATTTACAGAGAAAAAGTTTGATAGCTAATTTAATCCATGATGGTTTATTGTTTGTGGACGAAAACAATTTGCTTATAAATGAATGGAAAAGCAAAGATATTGAAACTCCATTGATATTTAAAGTTACGCCAAAGCAAACAGATGCATTTGTTAGATTTTCAATAATATCATCTGAAGGTGCAGATAGTTTAAATATTCCATGGAGAGACCACAGTATATGGGAAAGCCATATAAAATATCAGGATAGCATAAAAGGTAATAATGATTATTGTTATATTACTGGTGATTATGTTCCGGTTTCTCGATTAAGTCCTAAAAAAATCAGGAATACCGGTGATGGTGCTAAGCTAATTTCGGGAAATGATTCATCTAATTTCACGTTTAGAGGAAGATTTTCAACACCAAATGAAGCTTTTAATATTGGAAGAGAGACAACCGAAAAAGCACATGATGCTTTAAGATGGCTAATAGCAAAACAAGGCACACACAATGATTCTCAGGCTATTGTTGCATGGGGGACGAATAACGAAAAGCTGCCTTCTATATGTGCAGATTCATTAACTGTTGCAAGCTCACTTGAACCTGATCAAGACATAGCTTTCACAAATGAATTCTTTGCAGAACAGTTCAATAGAGCTATAAATGGTTATAAATCCAATCTTAAGGATTATAACCAAGCAATCATTATGGGTGTCGATTCAGCAACAACGGGTCGATTATCAATCTTTTATTATCGTGAAATGTTTGCATTAGATTTAATTTCACGGATTGAAAAATGGCATAAGAAGTGTACATGGAAATTAGAATATCGAAAAGTGAAAAACGGAGTTGATGATAAAGGCAAAGATAAATATGATAGAGTCACTTTCATAGGAGCTCCTTCACCAAAAGATATTGCCGAAGCAGCATTTGGTATAAATGCAAAAGATAGCTTGAAAAAAAGCATTATCGAAAGGCTTTTACCTTGCATTGTTGACGGTGTTCATATACCTGTTGACATAATGAAGAACGCAGCACGAAGAGCAAGCAATCCATTAAGTATGGATGATTGGGAATATAACAAAACGCTGAGTATTGCATGCGCTTTAGTGAGAAAATACTATAACGATAAAATTAACAAGGAGGAATGGAAATTGGCACTTGACTTTGAAAACAATGACCGAAATTATCTTTTCGGAAGGATTTTGGCATATATGCGTGATATTGAAGAGTCAGCATTATATCAAGCTAATGAATCCAGATACACCAATGCTGAAAAGCTCCAAAATGCGTTTAGTCAATATCCGGCTAAGTATTGCAATATTTTATACAAACAACTTCGACCTTATTTGAACAGGTTAGGTAGGAAAGCAGATTTTCGCGAAAGTGAAATGATGTCGTTGATATCAAAATTAGAAAATAATGGTTTCAATAATACCTCACTCAATGAAACATTCTTATTGGGTTATTCATCTCAAATGAATTATTTCAGAGAGCAAAGAATGAATAATAAAAAAGAGAGTATAGTTAACAAAACAAATATAAATGATGAAGGAGATAATGATAATGAGTAGTTTACAAAACAAAATTGATTTCGCTGTAATTTTTTCCGTGAAGAATGCCAACCCAAACGGTAATCCGTTAAACGGTAATCGTCCAAGAGAAGATTATGATGGATATGGTGAGATGTCGGATGTCTGTATTAAAAGGAAAATCCGTAATAGATTTATTGACCTAAGCAAAGAAGACGAATCTTTAAAGGTTTTCGTGCAATCTGATGATAGAAATATTGATGGATTTAAAAGTTTACGCGACAGAGCAGATGCATGTGAAGCATTGAAAAAAGCTGAAAAGAACAAAGATAACACAGCTTTTGCGAAAGCTGCATGTGAGCAATGGATGGATGTCAGAAGTTTTGGACAAGTATTCGCATTTAAAGGTAGTGAAGTATCAGTCGGTGTTAGAGGGCCTGTTTCAATTCATCCGGCTTTTAGCGTATCACCTATTGAAATACAAAGTATACAAATTACAAAGAGTGTTAACAGTGTTACGGGAGATAAAAAATCCTCTGATACTATGGGAACAAAACATCGAGTTCCTTTCGGGCTTTATGTTTTTTATGGCAGCATTAACTGTCAACTTGCGGAATTGACAGGATTCAATGATGAAGATGCTGATAAAATCCTTTGGGCACTGAGATCATTGTTTGAGAATGATACTTCATCAGCTCGTCCTGACGGTTCTATGGAGGTTTGCAAAGTCTGCTGGTGGAAGCATAATAACAAAAATGGTCAATACTCCTCAGCAAAGGTTCACCGTTCATTGAAGATTGAACCAAAAGCAGAAAATCCACACAGTATTGATGACTATGAAATTGAATTGGACAAGCTTGAAGAACTAGAACCTCAGGTATACGATGAACTCTGATGATAATTATCAGCAATTATCAAGCATCCAGCATTTTGCGTTTTGCCGCAGGCAGTGGGCATTGATACATATCGAGCAGCAGTGGGCTGAGAATCTTCGCACTGTCGAGGGTGAGCTATTGCATGAAAAGGTGCATGATGTTTTCGCAGATGATAAGCGTAGAGGTGTTATCACTGTAAGAGCAATGGCTATTTCGTCAAAAGCGCTCAGAGTTTCCGGTCAGTGCGATGTTGTCGAATTCATTCCTGACGAAGACGGAATTACTCTCAATGGTCATAAAGGAAAATTTAAGGTTTATCCGGTCGAATACAAGCATGGTGAGCCGAAGGAAGACCAGGTTGATATACTTCAGCTTGTGGCACAAGCGATCTGCCTTGAAGAAATGCTGTGTTGCAAAATCGATGAAGGTGCGATCTTTTACGAAAAAATTCGGCGGAGACAAAGAGTTGAAATCACCGATTTGCTCCGCAAACAGGTCAGCGATATGTTTGCCGAGATGAACGAGCTGATGAACAGGCACTACACGCCCCGCGTAAAGCCTTCAAAGTGCTGTAATGCCTGTTCGCTGAAAAATTTGTGTCTACCAAAGCTGCTCAGAAATAAAAGTGTCAGCGCTTATATTTCGCAATATATAGCAGACGAAGGAGGATGATATATTGAGAAAACTGTTGAACACGCTATATATCACCACTCCCGACAAATACCTCTCTCTTGAGGGTGAAAACATTGTCATTTTGCAAAACGAACAGGAGCTTGCAAGGTATCCGATGCATGGTCTTGAAGCTGTCATCACTTGCGGTTACACCGGAGCAAGTCCGGCTCTTATGGGTGCTTGTGCAAAGCGCGGCATATCGATATGCTTCATGACGCAATATGGGAAGTTTCTTGCGAGAGTTACCGGTGAAGTATGCGGCAATGTTATACTGCGAAAAATGCAGTACAGATATTCTGACGATGAAAACGCAAGCAATCAAATTGCTAAAAATTTTCTTACCGGAAAGCTATACAACTCAAAGTGGGTGCTTGAGAGGGTGACAAGAGATTATCCATTAAGGCTTGATGTTGAAAAGCTGAAGATCAAGTCAAAACTGATAAGCGATTGTATGGTTCAGGTGCAGTATGCTGAAAACCTTGAACAGCTGCGTGGAATTGAAGGTGAAGCAGCAAAAACATATTTTTCAGTTTTTGATGATTTGATTCTACAACAAAAAGATGATTTTTTCTTTAAGGATAGAAACAGACGACCGCCTCTCGACAACGTTAATGCAATGCTCTCATTTATTTATTCATTGCTCACAAGTGCTTGTGCATCAGCACTGGAAGCAGTTGGGCTTGATCCTTATGTGGGATTTCTGCATAGGGATCGCCCCGGCAGGGTATCACTTGCGCTTGATCTGATGGAGGAATTAAGGCCAGCTCTTGCGGATAGATTTGTTCTGTCGATGATAAACAGGAAAGAAATCAATAAAGACGGCTTTTTTACAAAAGAAAACGGTGCTGTAGAGATGACAGACAGCACAAGAAAATCAATAATAACAGCATGGCAAAATAAAAAGATGGAGGAAATCAGACACCCTTACCTTGACGAAAAGCTTGAATGGGGAGTTGTTCCATATGTCCAGGCACTTCTGCTTGCGCGGTACATCAGGGGCGACATTGATGGATACCCACCATTCCTTTGGAAAGCATAAGGAGGATGCTGTATGTTTGTTCTAATAACTTACGATGTAAACACTGAAACTGCGGCTGGTCGAAAGCGACTCAGACATGTTGCAAAGCAATGCGTAAATTACGGTCAGAGAGTACAGAATTCTGTTTTTGAGTGCGTAATTGACCCAGCTAAATTCAGGTTAGTCAAGGCTTCTCTTGAAAAAATAATAGATGCTAAGTACGACAGCCTGAGGTTTTATTATCTTGGTAATAACTATAAAGAAAAAGTCGAACACATTGGTGTTAAACCCAGTTATGATGCCGAAGCACCGATTGTGCTTTAGCGCGAACCAGAAGCTGACATAAAATACTGGGTGTATTCGCACCGGAAAATGGATTAATTAACAACATATTTAATTCAGAAATATGCGAAAAACAAATATTTTCCTTAAGTTTTTGTAACAATTACATAAAGCAAAATTTTGTTATATAAATTTTTAGGACATATTTGCTGTCGCTCTCCACACGGAGAGCGTGGATTGAAATTATGATAATTCCCACAAAACTTCACATAAATCTAGTCGCTCTCCACACGGAGAGCGTGGATTGAAATAAAAAAGATAAACAAAAAGAATTATATGAGTATGCGGTCGCTCTCCACACGGAGAGCGTGGATTGAAATGACTCTGTAATATTTGGTTGTCACAACGCTGTCTGTCGCTCTCCACACGGAGAGCGTGGATTGAAATGCCGTCAACTTGAAGCTTCGGACCTATCGTATATGTCGCTCTCCACACGGAGAGCGTGGATTGAAATTACCATCAACACCAACACCATAGTTGGAAGATGCGTCGCTCTCCACACGGAGAGCGTGGATTGAAATTTGCCCTGACAACCAATTACATGTGCAATGAATGGGTCGCTCTCCACACGGAGAGCGTGGATTGAAATTGGTATTGGTGACCTGACCATTGAACAGGTTGTTGGTCGCTCTCCACACGGAGAGCGTGGATTGAAATTAATCTGTCAGATATATCAGCCATTGGTAAACACGTCGCTCTCCACACGGAGAGCGTGGATTGAAATGAAAATATCACCCTTTTCATCAGATGTGGTGACAGTCGCTCTCCACACGGAGAGCGTGGATTGAAATACCTTTGATGCATACATGTCAGCGGTATGTGTAAGTCGCTCTCCACACGGAGAGCGTGGATTGAAATTGCACCAATGTTTTCATAGTCAAATGCACCATTTGTCGCTCTCCACACGGAGAGCGTGGATTGAAATATCAACAAACCGCTGCTGCTTTTTGGTCAAAGCCGTCGCTCTCCACACGGAGAGCGTGGATTGAAATAGGACAGCGAAACCATGTCATTGACACCATAACCGTCGCTCTCCACACGGAGAGCGTGGATTGAAATAGGTCAATCATTCCACACCATAGTGCAGAAGGGTGTCGCTCTCCACACGGAGAGCGTGGATTGAAATTTGTTTGTTCACCCTGTCAGCATAGATGCCTTCAAGTCGCTCTCCACACGGAGAGCGTGGATTGAAATATAAAAAGCTCCACGATACAGAAGCAGCGGCTATGTCGCTCTCCACACGGAGAGCGTGGATTGAAATGTACTGTATGGATGAGACAAGCCTAAAGGCTGAGTCGCTCTCCACACGGAGAGCGTGGATTGAAATACAAACAGGATATTCTGAGGGGAATTACAACTTATGTCGCTCTCCACACGGAGAGCGTGGATTGAAATTATATGACTATGATTTATTTGAGATGGATTATAGGTCGCTCTCCACACGGAGAGCGTGGATTGAAATATCCGACGGTTTTTGACAAAAATCAGATGTATACAGGTCGCTCTCCACACGGAGAGCGTGGATTGAAATGTTGGTATTTTAGGCGATGTAACAGCAACATCAGGTCGCTCTCCACACGGAGAGCGTGGATTGAAATACAACCGTATGCCGTTAATTATATGTAAAGTGAATGTCGCTCTCCACACGGAGAGCGTGGATTGAAATTATGCTATCGGTCTTCGTTGCCGCTATATATGTATCTGTCCGACAGAGCAAATAAGGATGGACAATGCTATCCCGTCATATCGATGATTGCCAGAGAACTCAAGATGTCGGAGTCTACGGTAAAGCGCGCACTCGGTGACTTATTAAAGGCGGGATACATCAAAAAGGAGCCTACCATAAATTTGAATATCGTTAATTTTGGTATTATACCTTATAGTATAGCATTGGAAATACAATATAAATTACTTGAAAAGCGGCAAAATGGTGAAATTGATAACACGCTGCTACTGCTTGAGCACCCTCCTGTATTAACTTTAGGCACAAGAGGTGAATATAAAAATATTTATTTACCTTCTGACGAATTTAAAAAAGCAGGGAATAGAGGTTTTCGAAGTTAGCAGAGGCGGTGATGTCACCTATCATGGATCGGGACAGATTGTAGGTTACCCCATATTTAATTTAAGAGATATAAGAAAGGATATAAAGATTGTTTATTCAAAAGATAGCATAAAGCATAATTGAGCTGTTGAAAGAAGAATATAAAATCGATGCATATAGACAGCAAGATAAATATACGGGTGTTTGGGTTGATGATAAAAAAATAGCTGCACACGCTTATAAATACCATACTCAATATAATTAATCATAATATAGAAACTATACCGCGACTCTATCCCTCTGTTCGTCCTTTGGCAATATATAGCAGATCTTTGAAGCTCATAAAAAGAGTACGGAAAACTGCTCCTGATATTATTTCAATATCAGGAATAATGGTAGGGTTAGGGGGAATCATTGAAGAAGTTTAGAGGTTTTTCGTGATTTACGTGACAACGATTGTGATATATTGACCATTGGTCAGTACCTAGCCCCCTCAAAATTACATCATCAAGTATTTGAATATATTCATCCTGAAACGTTTGATGAATATAGAAAAAAGGGTAAAGCACTTGGCTTTAAATATGTTGCTTCTGGTCCACTCGTTCGCAGCTCCTACATGGCAGATAAGGCATATAACGTTGCTGCAAAAATTTTATAGTGATCGTTATGTCTGATTTTTAATCATATAACACAAGTTAAAATTTTTACTTTATAGAACATATTAAATTATAAAATTAAGTATTGACAAAATTTAAATTATAACATATAATATTAGCAATTAAATATCCGCTTAAACCGTTGAAGTGGAGATAACGGTGTTTCGTGCAGTTACAGAGAGTGGGGATCGCTGAGAGCCTCGCACAACGCAGTACATCAAATGGACCACTGAGGGCGCAGTCAAAAGGAAGTCACATTGTTTCCTGAGTATTCTGCGACGTCACGCGCACGTCAGGCTGCGAGGGATATGGATAGTATTCTGCTAAGTGTGTAAGGTGTAATGCCTTGCAAATCAGGGTGGTACCACGGGTGAATTAACGCACTCGTCCTTGACAATTTTTTTGTCGTGGGCGAGTGTTTTTTTGTTTTGTAAAATTTAGGAGGTAACTGCTATGATTAGACCAACAATTGAAGAGGCAAGAGCATTATGTGAACACAACACGATTATCCCAATCAGCATTGAACTCTTTTCTGACATGAAGACACCGATTGAGGTTCTAAAATGTTTAAAAGAGAAAAGTGATAAATGCTATCTGCTGGAAAGTGTTGAAGGCGGTGAAAAATGGGGAAGATATTCTTTTTTGGGTTACAATCCCAAACTCGCTTTAAAATGCACGAACGGCAAAGTTGAAATATTAAATGGGGTTTTAAAAACTTATTATACCAATCCGAAAGAATTGCTGAGGAGAATTTTATCAGAATACAAAAGCCCAAAAATTGATTTTCTTCCACCATTCACAGGAGGATTTGTAGGATATATTTCTTATGAATTTATTAAATATTCCGAAAAGTCTATAAAACTCGAAAATATTGATTCCGATGATTTTGATGACTTAAATTTAATGTTGTTTGATAAAATAATCGCATTTGATTACTTAAGGCAGAAGATTATTATTATAGTCAATATTCAAACAGATGATTTTGAAAGCAATTATATTAACGCTGTTGTAACTTTAAAAGAAATTGAAAACATGATTGAAAGTGAAAAAACCGTTGCAAAATATAACTCCAATCTTTTATCGGAATTTACTCCGCTGTTTTCGAAAGATGAATATTGTCATATGGTAGAGAAAGTCAAGCATCATATCTTTGAAGGCAACATTTTTCAGGCAGTAATATCAAATCGGATGGAGGCACAATTTGAAGGAGATCTGCTTTCAACATATCGTGCGCTCAGAACAATAAATCCATCTCCTTATATGTTCTATATGAGTTTGGGTGACACTCAGATTGCAGGCGCTTCTCCCGAAACGCTATTATCGTTGAAAAATAACAAGCTTTCAACATTCCCGATTGCAGGCACATGCCCTCGAGGAAAGTCCGAGGAAGAAGACGAGAATTTAATGTCTGAATTATTAAAAAACGAAAAAGAATTATCGGAGCATAATATGCTGGTTGATTTGGGGCGAAATGATTTAGGAAAAATAAGCGAATTTGGTTCGGTTAAAGTAGAAGATTATCAAAAGATATTGAAATTTTCTCATGTATCCCATATCGCTTCAACGGTAACCGGAACAATAAAACAAGGTCTTGACCAGATTGATGCTATATCGGCTGTGTTGCCTGCCGGAACACTTTCCGGCGCACCTAAAATCAGAGCATGTGAAATTATAAATGAACTCGAAGGTCATAAGCGCGGAATTTACGGTGGTGCAATAGGATATATTGACTTTGCCGGCAACATGGATATGTGTATTGCGATCAGAATGGCAGTCAGTAAAAATAAAAAAATTTATGTTCAAGCAGGTGCGGGTATTGTGGCAGACAGTATCCCGGAAAATGAATATAACGAATGTATTAACAAAGCAGAAGCAATGATTAAGGCAATTAAATTTTCAAGGGAGGTAGAATAATGATACTTTTAATTGATAATTATGACAGCTTTTCATATAATCTTTATCAATTTGTAGGTATGGTCAACCCGAATATACGTGTTATAAAAAATAATGAGCTGACGATAAAGAAAATTGAAAGCTTAGATTTAACCCATATATTGATTTCTCCTGGACCGGGACGGCCAAAGAATGCAGGAATCTGTGAAGAAGTAATATTACATTTTAAAGATAAATTACCGATTTTGGGCGTGTGTTTAGGTCATCAGGCAATATGTGAAGCGCTTGGCGGGGAAATAACCTATGCAAAAGTTCTGATGCACGGCAAGAAAAGTACGATTCATATTGCAAACGGAAGTCCAATATTCGAGGGGTTGCCGCCGATCATTGAGGGCGCACGATATCATTCCCTTTGCGCTAAAAGAGAAACGCTGCCGGATGAACTGCTGGTTATTGCGGAAGACGATAACGGTGAAGTAATGGGTGTGAAGCATAAGGATTATAATATTTTCGGTGTGCAGTTTCATCCGGAATCAATCTTAACACAGAATGGAATTAAAATTATTGAAAACTTTTTAAAAATCGGCGGTGAAAGCAATGATTAAAACAGCTATTTATGATATGTTAAACGGAAAAAATTTATCTCTTGATACAACAAGACAGGTTATGAATCAAATTATGGAGGGCAACGCCACTAATGCACAAATCGGTTCTTTTTTAACTGCAATGAGGTTAAAAGGTGAAACGATTGATGAAATTACTGCTTGTACAATGGTAATGAGAGATAAATGCACAAAGCTTTCTCCTCAAACAGACGTGCTTGACATTGTCGGAACAGGCGGAGATGAAGTGGCAACATTTAATATTTCAACTGTTTCAGCCTTTGTAATTGCCGCAGGCGGCGTGCCTGTTGCAAAGCATGGCAACAGAAGTGTTTCCAGCAAATGCGGAAGTGCAGATTTATTGGAAGCATTGGGTGTAAAAATTGACATATCGGCTGCTCAAAGCGAAAAAATACTGAACGAAATCGGTATATGCTTTATGTTTGCACCGACCTATCACGCTTCAATGAAATATGCCGCTCCTGTAAGACGGGAGCTTGGTGTCAGAACGATTTTTAATATATTGGGTCCTCTTGCAAATCCCGCAGGAGCCAACATGCAGCTTCTGGGAGTTTATGATGAAAACTTAGTGGAGCCTCTTGCAAGGGTGCTTGCTAATTTAGGGGTGAAACGGGCAATGGTGGTGCATGGACATGATGGGCTTGATGAGATAACTCTCTGTGATACCACAACAATTTGCGAAGTTACAGACGGAAAGTTGAACAGCTTTTTTATTACACCGGAACAGCTGGGCTTTAAACGCTGCGAGCTGAAAGATTTAATTGGAGGAGCTCCGGCAGAGAATGCGGAAATCGCTATTAAAATTTTAAACGGGGAAAAAGGTCCAAAACGTGATATTGTGGTGCTTAATTCTGCTATTTGTTTATATATGACCCACAATAACATTACGCTTAAGGAGTGCGTAAAACTTGCAGAGGATATCATTGACAGCAAAAAAGCCAAAAATCTGCTTGACCGCTTTATTGCATTGTCGAATAAGGCGATGTCATGATACTTGACAGAATTGTTGTTGCAACCAAAATCAGAGTTGAAAAAGTAAAAGAGAAGATATCTTTACAGCAGATGATGACGCTTGCAAAGAAAAGCAATACCCCTTTTGCTTTTGAAAAAGCGTTAAGACAAAAGGATGTTTCCTTTATCTGTGAAGTGAAAAAAGCCTCCCCCTCAAAAGGAATTATTACAGATGATTTCCCATATATACAAATCGCAAAAGAATATGAAAGCGCAGGAGCCGCTGCAATATCGGTTTTAACCGAGCCGGATTTTTTCATGGGGAAAACAGATTACTTAAAAAGCATAAAACAAAATGTAACCATTCCTGTTCTTCAAAAGGATTTTATAATTGATGAATATCAAATATATGAAGCAAGTTCAATAGGTGCAGATGCCGTTTTGCTTATTTGCTCTGTTTTAAGCAAAAATAAAGTAATTAAATTCATTGAAATAGCTGATGGTTTGGGACTATCCTGCCTTGTTGAAACTCATGATGAACAGGAAATAATAACAGCAATAAATGCAGGGGCAAGAATAATCGGAGTTAATAACCGGAATCTGAAAACCTTTGATGTTGATCTAAATAACAGTGTCAGACTAAGAAAATTTGTTCCTCAAAATATAATTTTCGTTTCTGAAAGCGGGATTAAAACAGCAGAAGATGTAAAACGTCTTCATGAGAACGGCACGGATGCTGTTTTAATCGGCGAAACATTAATGAAAAGTAAAAATAAGAAAGGAGTTCTAAGCAATTTGCGAGGTGAGCATAATGGCTAGAATAAAGATTTGCGGCATTAAAAGCTTTAAGGAAATAGAATATGTGAACGAGACAAAGCCGGATTATATTGGCTTTGTGTTTGCAAAAAGCAGAAGATACGTGGATTTTAACATGGCATATCTTTTAAAAGCAGAGCTGAATCCTTATATCAAGGCGGTCGGCGTTTTTGTGAACGAGGACATTGATTTTATCAAAAAGTTATGTGATCTTCATGTAATAGACGTTGTTCAGTTACATGGTGACGAGAATGATGCATATATCGATGCACTTAAAAATGTAATAAGCAAACCCATTATAAAGGCTATTAGAGTAAAAGAAAAAATAGACACGATTTACAACAAAATCAGCTATCCGTTATTTGACACATATAATAAAGAAAAGTATGGCGGAACAGGAGAAAGCTTTGATTGGAACATGATCAGAATCAGAGAATATAAAAAGCCGTTTTTTTTAGCGGGAGGCTTACACATCGGAAACATAGCGGATGCCATTAATTTGATACATCCTTATTGTGTTGATGTCAGCAGCGGTGTTGAAATAAATGGCGCCAAAGACGGACAAAAAATAACTGATATTGTTAATTTAGTAAGGAGCATAAATTAAATGAGTAAAGGAAGATATGGTATTCACGGCGGTCAATACATTCCGGAAATACTGATGAATGCCGTGATTGAGCTTGAAAAGGCTTATGATTTTTATAAAAACGATAAAGCTTTCAATGATGAATTGACGGAACTTTTAAATGAATATGCCGGACGACCTTCAAGACTTTATCATGCAAAAAATATGACGAAAGATTTAGGCGGAGCAAAAATTTATTTAAAACGGGAGGATTTAAATCATACGGGCTCTCATAAAATAAATAATGTTTTAGGTCAAGTATTACTGGCAAAGAAAATGGGGAAAGTACGTGTCATTGCCGAAACAGGTGCAGGTCAACATGGTGTTGCAACAGCTACGGCAGCAACGTTAATGGGACTTGAATGTGAAATCTTTATGGGAAAAGAGGATACCGACAGGCAAGCGCTTAATGTTTATCGAATGCGTCTTTTGGGGGCAAATGTGAATGTTGTGACAAGCGGAACAATGACGCTGAAAGATGCGGTTAATGAAACTATGAGGGAATGGACAAGAAGAGTGTCAGATACGCATTATGTGATTGGGTCTGTTATGGGTCCGCATCCTTTCCCTGAAATTGTGCGAGATTTTCAGAGCGTTATCAGCCGTGAAATAAGAGAACAAATCCTTCAAGCAGAAGGTAAACTTCCCAACGCTGTTGTTGCTTGTGTGGGTGGCGGAAGTAATGCCATGGGTGCTTTTTATCATTTTTTGAAAGATGAAAATGTCAGATTAATTGGCTGTGAGGCAGCAGGAAAAGGTATTGAAACAAAACTGCATGCTGCCACAATTGCAAAAGGCGAAGTGGGTATTTTTCATGGCATGAAGTCATATTTCTGCCAAAATGAATATGGACAGATAACCCCTGTGTATTCAATATCAGCAGGACTGGACTATCCCGGAATTGGTCCGGAACACGCATATTTATATGATTCAAAAAGAGCGGAATATATGCCTGTGACTGATGAAGAAGCAATTCATGCTTTTGAATATTTGTCAAAAACAGAAGGAATAATACCTGCAATCGAGTCTGCGCATGCAGTAGCATATACAATGAAGCTTGCGAAAGAGATGAGCAGGGATGAAATTATAATTGTGAATTTATCAGGACGCGGAGATAAGGATGTTACCGCAATTGCAAGATATAAGGGGGAGAATATCGTTGAATAAAATAGCAAAGGCATTTGAAAATAAAAAAGCATTTATTGGTTTTTTAACCGCTGGTGACCCTTCACTTGAAAAAACCGAGGAATTTATTTTGGCAATGTCAAAAGCAGGTGCGGATTTAATTGAAATCGGCATACCGTTTTCCGACCCTATTGCAGAGGGAGAAGTGATAGAACGAGCTAATATTAGAGCGTTAAAAGTAGGAACAACAACCGATAATATATTTGATATGGTGAAAAGCGTCAGGGAGAAAACAGATATTCCCTTTGTGTTTTTAACCTACATCAACCCGGTGTTTATCTATGGATATGACCGTTTTTTTAACAACTGTAAAATATGCGGAATTGACGGAATAATAATTCCTGACTTGCCGTTTGAGGAAAGATCGGAAGTTCTTTGCATTGCGGAGAAATATGAAATTGATGTCATTACACTGATTGCTCCCACATCAAATGACAGAATACAAACTTTAGTCAAAAATTCATCAGGGTTTATCTATCTTGTTTCATCGTTGGGAGTCACAGGAGTCAGAAATGAGATAAACACAGACTTGAATTCAATTATAGCAAATATCAGGCAGGTCACAGATACAAAAATCGCCGTCGGGTTCGGCATATCAACACCGGAACAGGCAAAAAAAATATTAACTTATGCAGACGGTGTTATTGTTGGCAGTGCTATTGTAAAAATCATTGAAGAATTTGGGGATGATGCTTCAGAAAAGCTTTCTGAATATATGAGAAAAATGAAATAAGATATTTCTAAAATGTAAAGAACTCCTTCACATTTTAGAAAGGCTCTATTTAATAGTTGGAGTCTATATTAAACTAACAGATGAATTGTGATTTTATTAATTTGAAGAAAGCCAAAAAGTATAGGCATTTTTCAAATTGCTTTAGTAGCAATATTGAAGTAGTAAAAGAACTACTGGACTCAGGAATGAAGATTATTCAATACCGTGAAAAAGATAAGAAGATAATTGAAAAGCACAAGGAATGTGAAATAATCCGAAGGCTTACAAAGGAGTATGGAGCGGATTTCATAATAAATGACGATATTGATATAGCAATAATCGTTAATGCAGACGGTGTTCATATAGGCCAAGACGATTTGCCCATTGAAAAAGTGAGGAAGTTAGTTGGAGATGAAATTATCATTGGACTTTCTACCCATTCGCCCGAGCAGGCAATAGATGCCGCTAAACGTAGTGCGGATCATATTGGCGTTGGACCGATATTTAGGACATCTACAAAAAAAGATGTATGTGAGCCAGTACGACTTAAATATCTTGAATATGTTATAAAGAATATAGATATTCCGTTCGTTGCAATAGGAGGTATAAAAGAGCATAATATTGATGAAGTTGCAGCATGCGGTGCAAAATGTATTGCACTTGTAACCGAGATTGTGGGAGCGGATAATATAACACAAAAGATTATAGATATAAGGAGAAAGATGGGCATTTTTTCGTAATACTTTTTAATCTTGATTATACGGAAAACTATAATTTAGGCAGAATTATATAAATCATAGCCTCCTCGTTCCTATGATTTATGCTCCATAACAATTTTTAAAAAATGCTCATGAACTGAAGTGTTATTTGTCAATTCCGGATGAAATGCAGTTACCAGCTGATTCCCCTGCTTAGCTGCCACAATATTCCTATCAACTTTAGATAATATCTGCGTATTATCTAAGACCTCTTCAATATATGGTGCACGAATAAAGATCATCGGAACATTTCCAACATCTTTAAACTCTGCATTAGCCTCAAAGCTGCCTAATTGCCGTCCATAAGCGTTGCGCTTTGCCGTTAATGCCATGCTCCCAAAATATGTTCTGTCATCATTGGATATTTTTTGTGCCAATAATAACAGTCCTGCACAGGTGCCAAACACAGGGAACCCTTTTTTTATCAAGAGATTAAGTGGTTCAAATAGATCTAACTCTCGTAGTAATTTGCCCATTACAGTACTTTCTCCGCCGGGAAGAATTAAACCGTCAAAGGGTACATTTAAATCTTTTTTCTGCCTAATTTGAAAGTGCTCTGCACCGAGTGACTCAAGCATTTGTTCATGTTCAGCAAAAGCACCCTGAACAGCAAGAATACCTATTCTCATCGTTATTATTTACCTCTTTCAGCCATTAACAGCTCGATTTCCTGTTCATTTATTCCAACCATTGCCTCACCCAGATCCTCCGATAATTTTGCAAGTAACACAGCATCATTGAAATTTGTGACAGCTTTTACAATAGCAGCTGCGCGTTTTGCAGGGTTTCCCGATTTGAAAATACCGGAACCCACAAACACGCCCTCGGCTCCTAATAGCATCATTAGTGCGGCATCGGCAGGAGTAGCAATACCGCCTGCAGCAAAATTAACTACAGGAAGCTTGCCGTTTTCATGAACAAACTTAATAAGGTCAAATGACACCATCAATTCCTTTGTGGTCTGATACAATTCGTCTTGGCGCATAGACTGGATACGGCGTATCTCGTTTGTCATCATACGCATATGACGTACAGCCTGTACAATATCTCCTGTACCCGGTTCGCCTTTGGTGCGAATCATGGATGCCCCTTCGCTTATGCGTCTTAATGCTTCACCTAAGTCTTTCGCACCGCATACAAAGGGAACATTAAATTGTGTTTTATCAATATGGTATTTGTCATCGGCAGGAGAAAGCACTTCGCTTTCATCAATATAATCAATTTCAAGCGCTTGTAAGATTTGAGCTTCTGTAAAGTGCCCGATCCGTACTTTAGCCATAACAGGAATAGAAACAGAACTTTGAATTCCTTTGACCATGCTCGGGTCACTCATACGGGATACACCACCAACAGTACGGATATCAGCCGGAATACGCTCCAAGGCCATAACGGCACAAGCTCCTGCTTCTTCAGCAATTTTTGCCTGTTCTGGAGTCGTAACATCCATTATTACCCCACCCTTTAGCATTTGTGCCAGTTCCTTATTTAATGTATATCGATTATTTCCCATGTGTTTACCTCCTAAAATATGTTGACTTTTACTTTATTACTGATTATTATTATAGTGCAATCTGATATTAAATAAATATTCAGTTTGTAATAATTTTATAATACCAGACTATGAGGATATATGATTACATTTATTTTTGATAATAATATTAAAATGCCTATGTATGAGCAGCTTTATAGGTTTATACGAGTAGAAATAGAGAATGGCAGGCTACATTCCGATGAAAAAATGCCATCGAAGAGAAAGCTTGCCATTCATTTAAAAATTAGCACCATTACTGTAGAAACTGCTTATGCTCAATTAGTAGCCGAAGGATACCTAAGAGCAGTTCAAAAAAGCGGTTATTTTGTTCAATCTTATGAGAGCAATTTATTAAACGTGGAACCTTTCATCCCAGAAACGCCTGTTATTTACAACGAATCACAAGAAAAATACGATTACGATTTCAAGACCAATGTTGTTGGCACCAATCTCTTCCCTTTTACAACATGGGCGAAGCTGGCCCGAGAAGTGTTGTCTGAAAGTAGAAATGAATTGTTGAATATTACTCATCCCCAAGGCTCCTTTTTACTTAGAAAAGAAATAGCTGATTATCTCTATAACTTTCGAGGAGTAAAAGCAAATACCGAGCAAATTGTAGTGGGAGCAGGTTCGGAATACCTGATGGGATTGATTATTCAGCTATTGGGGAGAAAAAATATTTATGCTGTAGAAAACCCGGGCTATAGTAAGATTTATAAAATATTTCAGAGTAATGATGTAACAACTGTCCCTGTTTCTCTTGATGAGCAGGGGCTTAGTGTAAATAAGCTAAGGAAAACAAAGGCAAATGTTGTTCATGTCACTCCTTCTCATCAGTTCCCGTTAGGTATTATAATGCCGATAAGTCGTCGGATATCACTATTAAACTGGGCAAGCGAAAGCAGTGATAGATATATTTTAGAGGACGATTATGATAGTGAATTTCGTTTTGCAGGACATCCGATTCCAGCTTTACAAGGGCTTGATTTTTTGGGAAAAGTCATTTATATTAATGCTTTTACAAAAAGTCTGGCTCCTTCATTAAGAATTAGCTACATTGTTTTACCTCCACAATTACTTGAAGTATATCAGAAAAGATTTATGTTCTATTCCTGCACAGTACCGAATTTTGAGCAGTATATACTCAGCAAATTCATGTGCAAAGGCTATTTTGAACGCCATTTAAACCGTATGCGCAATGCTTATAAAGAACGTAGAGATTTGTTTATTAACGCAATATCTCGTAGCAACTTAGCTGATAGCATCGATATTATTGGACAAGATGCAGGGTTGCATCTTCTAATGCAGATAAAGAATGGTCTAAATGAAACGCAGCTTGTTAATAGAGCTAAAGACGCAAGTGTTCGGGTTTATGGTTTGTCGGAGTATTATAATTCTGTTATTCAGAATTTTCCCAAAAGCACGGTAGTAATAGGTTACTCTGGCTTACAACCATCTCAAATCGATGAAGCAGTAAAGCGATTAGAAAAAGCTTGGAAGATATGAGTGAATTCAGAAGATAAAAAAACTCATATTCTATATATAACTAACTATTGATTTAGGACACAATATATGATATAATAGTGTTGGGTGATGAAGATGAAGAAAGCGGAAATAACCAACACACATGGAGAAACAAAAGCAAGCTTGAAAAGAGCAATCAGCAAGTATTCAGAAGTAAAGAAAGCTGAGATAAAAATAACAGTAGTCATGCTGTGCATGGAAGGCTACGGCTCAAACGAAATTGCACAGATGCTTTGCATCCACAAAGATACTGCAAGTAAGTATGTTAAGCTGTTTAATGAAGGTGGACTTGATAAACTTTTGGATTACAAAACAAGCCCGGGAAGAAAACCTCGCTTGACTGAACAGGAAAAAGAAATGCTTCACGAAGCATTGTTATCCACACCTTTGGATATGAACTGCGGCGAAAGCGTGAACCGGACAACTACAGAATTGCAGACATTCATAAAGAATGAGTTCAATAAGGAATTGTGTACAGCAGCGATCCTGAAAATGCTGAAAAATATGGGATATTCCTTTACCAGACCAACTTATGTGCTTGCGAAAGCCTCTAAAAAAAATAGCTGAATTCGAAAACGACTTCCATAATATGATTAATGATATAGATAATGACACAGTTGTTCTTTTCGAAGATGAAAGCTATATAAGAGACTATCAGGCATTATGTGCAACATGGTGTCTTAAAGGAAAACAGAGAAAAATCAAAACATATGGTCAGCATAAGGGCGTGGGTTTATTTGGGGTTCTTGATTACATAAACGGAAACATAATCGTTGAAGCAGCAGAGCAACTGAACGCACAAAGCTTTCAGGACTTTCTTGAACACAAGGTACTGCCGGCATTTAAGAATAAAAAGATAATAATGATTCTTGACAACGGAAAGATTCATCATGCAAAATGCTTAGCTGAATTCAAAGAGTTGCACAAAGATCAACTGATATTCATGTTCTTGCCGCCTTACGCACCGGCGATAAATCGCATTGAAGGCTTATGGAAATGGCTGAAGCATAATGCTATCCACAATCGTTTCCTGAAAGGGATTAACGAGATTCGTGATGCTGTTCATTGCTTCATCTCAGCTATCAGACTCAAGCGTAACATCATCCGCAAACGCTTGTGCTGGTGACCTAATTATTTTGTTAGTTATATATAGGTGGAACGCAGTTAATTGACTGCGTTCTTTTATTGTTTTAACAATAACCCCAATGATTAAAAAAGCTTAGCGGGATTTAACGCTAAGCTTTTTAAAGTAATATTAATCGTTATTATAATTTTCTATAATTTCATCAATTTTCGTTTGCATTATATCTTTTATTGAATCAAGTGATGAGACAATATCTGTGCTTCTTGATGACATTAAACTATCAAGAACTCCCTTTACTCCACCGAAATTATATACTTCTCCTGTATCATATATTATATTATTGAATATTATATCGAGCATTTCAAGACTTTCGCTATCTCTTGCATCCTTGCGTTTGAGATTAACTTCATAATATGCCGGAGTAATTGTATTCTTTGCTTCAGCAGAAAGCATCTCAATTATATATGCAGAGTATTCGGGATCGTCACAGACCATTGGAATTGCAATTCCTGCAACTTCCCCGCTGCCGCAATATGAACAATATTCATCTTGTTCCTCACTCCATAATGGAGATGGTATAATTCCAAAATTCAAGTCTGACTGTTGTCTTGCTTTAGTTGTTGCTGAGAATGCAGACGGTCTGAACAATGCTCTGCCCTCAAGGAATGTTGCAAATGATGTTGTCCATATCGGTTCCGGGAACTCCTGAGCATATACATACCAGTTACCTTCCTGGAAGGTTTCGAGTATCTTTTGTAAAATATTTATTGATTCTGCTGAGGTTATGTTTAAATAAGGAAGATCATCCTGATCCTTACCACATATCTTTTGATTTGCAGCGCCGTATATTCCAAGTGCATCATTATATGATGTTAAAAGGCCATATATATTTTCGTTTGAAATCAAGTCGTCCGGCGAATTTATACTTGTTACGGTTTTTGCCATTTCGATCATTTTATCGAATGTCCATTGATGATCTCTTACCAACTGATATGGATCATCAAGGCTGTACTCTTCAATCATATCTTTATTAAATAAAATTGAAGGTGTACAGACTTTATTTAAAATTGTAATATCACCGGTTGTGAAATACGCTTTATTTGCAACAGAAAACGCTTCAGTTGCATTTCGATCAAACCAAGGAGCTGATAAATCCAACTCTTCTATAGTTGAAAGATCGTACAATAAACCTTCCTGAGCAATAAGCGCAAGATATGAGAGAGCAGGCATTACAGCATCGTATTCACCTGTACCTGCTGTATAATCATTTCTGATGTCCGTATTTATAGTATCACTTTTAATTACATTTAATTTAATATTGTAATTCTCTTAAACACGGTCATTTCTTTTTGTTACAGCATCATCAAGCAACTCACCGTATAAAACGCTTCCGGTTGTAAAATCGTCCGATTGATAAGTAACAAAAGCTTCACCTCTGACTAAAATGGTGAATTCTCTTTCTTCCCAGTCAACGACTTCTCTTTTTGACACATAGTTACCACTCGCATCTTTGTATTCATCGGTGCTTGTTTCTGCAGATTCTGCTTGACTGTTCAATATCGATTCTTCTGATATAATATCTGAAGTATCATTCGATGAATTACATGATGAAATTAATACAATTGTAATAACTACCATTAAAAGAATGCTGATTATTTTTCTACTATTAAGATGACTCATGTTAAACTCCTTTCAACTATTGAATATAAATATTTATATCATGTTTTTAAATTTTTGTCAATAATTAATGATATTAATTGTAATATATTTTATATTTATTATGTATTTTAATTAAACGATTCTTGTTTTAATATTGAGTTTTATAAGTAACCATTATATAACATATATATTTGTTTTTATATTACTGATTTATGGTTTATATTATACAATAATTACTCTTTTTATTTGTCTGTTATTTATAATATTAACATTTTGTATCCATTTCATGTTGACAAATCTATGTAATTATATTAAAATAAATTTGCCACAAATAATATCTATAATTCAACTTGTGTGGCGTATATATGAAAGGAGTATTAACATGCAAACAACAAACAAAAAAATCCTTGCAATTTTTCTATCCCTTTGCATGTTAATGTCGATTAGTTCAGTCAGCATATCGGCATTAACATTGTATGTTGGCGGTTCATTGGGAAGCGGAACAATCACAACGGCTGCAAATCGAACTCTTGCGACAGGTGTAACTTACTCAACAGCTGTTTATACAGACAGCAGTGGTGATTCACAACAAGTATATGCACTTGCTTTCAATCCAAAAACAAGCAATTATATGCCTTATGTTTATTCAAAGTATTCAGGATACGGTGCAACCACTCTTGTTTCAGCTCAAAGTGCTGAATCTAAATACGGATTGAATGTACTCGGTGGTGTTAACGGCTCGTTCTTCTCTTATGTTGGCACTTGCTGTAACACATATGGTGGAGTTAATATATCTGACGGAAAAATAATTCAAGGCTGTAACAGCAACGGAGCAACCTATATGCTCGTATTTGACAGTACCGGAAACAGCGACCTTGTATATTCAAGGGTTGCATATTCTCTTGCTGTAAACGATTCAACATGGTCTGGTGCTCTTCAAAATATAAACATGTTCCCATATACAACCGGAGCAGGCATTTATTACTACGACACAAGCTGCGGAACATCAACCGATACAAACACAGCAGGCGTTGAGATTGTATTTAACAAGACAAATAATACAGAAATTACTGTTGGCGGTGCATTGCAAGGTACAGTTGCTGAAATAAGAAGTTACGTTAGCGATGGTGGTTCAATTGGATTCAATCAATTTGTTCTATATGCAAGTGATGCAAGCTCCTGGGCATCAAGTCTTCGTGCTTTGTCTATAGGAGATACGGTTGAAATAAATGCATACGAAACATTAACTGCCGCACAGGAAAAAATGGAGAACGCATCAAGCGCACTTGTAACCTATGGTTATCACATCGTTGCCAACGGTGTTAATATAACTGACAGCGACGGACTTGGATATGATTTCAATATCGCAAGTGCTCAAAGAACAGCAATAGGTGTTAAGGCTGACGGTACTTTGATTATCGTAGCAACAAACGGAAGAACAACCACATATCCCGGCCTTACAGTTTACGAGCTTGCTGATATGTTAATCGGACTTGGCTGTGTAACAGCTGTAAACCTTGATGGTGGCGGTTCAACTCAAATGACAGTTGAAAATACGTCCGGTGTTCTTGAAGCTGTTTATGCAAGCACAAGAAGAGTAGCAAACAGTCTTCTGATTATCCAGAGGCCGACTATTTCATCTACCGCTTCAACCACATTATCAAATCTCGTTACATCAGCCGGAACATATCTCTCAAATTATGTTTTATCAAATCAGACAGCAATGCAGGACGCTTATGATTACGGTTATAATGTTCTCCATACATCAACATCAATGCCGGGTGATTATACAAAAGCAATTATGAAGCTTCAGGAAGCTATTGCTGATGTTCAGATTCTCGGTTATACTACCGGTATATATCAAACCTCATCATCTCTCACAATGCGTGCAAGTGCTTCTGACACCGCTGCAGTTGTAACAACATTACCGGATGGCGCGAGTTTCTCAGTAACCAGTGTTTCAGGGGATTTCGGCTACACAAAATATCTCACCTATACCGGTTGGGTCAGAATCAATGCGGCAACAAGAATAGGTGATCTTTCTACTGCCGGTGCAACAATAAACTGTGTTGATGAACGTACAGCAGGATCCAACTTTACCGTTTCATGGGCAAGTGTTCCGGGTACTGCAAGCTATACTTACAAAGTAATCGAGCTTGCCGGAGAACCCGACCCAGGAAATCCAAATGAGTCATTAAATTCGGTAGAACTTGCATATGTTCAAAACACCCTCTCAACCAGTGTAACAATTCCGGCAGCAAATATGACCGACGGTAAATATCTCAAGGTCGCTGTTGCTGTAAACTATCCATCCTCAAGCACATGGGCTATAAAATATGTTACAGGCTCTGAACTGCCGTTTACTGATGTTTTAACAACATCATGGTATTATGAACCCGTTAAGTTTGTTTATTTCAATGGACTGTTCAGCGGTACTACATCAACAACCTTCAGTCCTGAAAATAATATGACACGTGCGATGATGGTTACTGTACTTTACAGAATGGCAGGTGAACCCACTGTATCAGGTACATTACCGTTTACTGATGTTCCTGTAGGTTCATATTATTATAATGCTGTACTTTGGGCAACCCAAAACGGTATTACAAGCGGAACCAGTTCGACAACATTCAGTCCTGATGATAATGTTACCCGTCAACAGGCTGCTGTATTCATTTACAGATATGCAAATCTTGAAAATTGTGATATGACAATCTCAAGCGGATTTGACCTCACGAGCTATTCTGACTACAGCAGTATCGCAAGTTATGCTTTAACTCAAATGACATGGGCGGTTGATAAAGGTGTAATGTCCGGAAGTAACAATATGCTATATCCGACTGCAAATGCTACAAGAGCTGAAATAGCTGCTATGCTTCGCAATTTTGATATTAATGTACTTCAATAATTAAAATAAATACGGGGTGTGCGATTTGCACACCCCTCTGTTATATCTATAAATTAGAAAGAAAACGAACCGGTTTTGATTTTTTCTATAAACTCAAGCAGATTCTTACCGGACTTGTTCAATGCTTCCTGCTCCTTTATATTTTATTGTTTGTTTGTTGAATCACTATGTGTATAACTTACAATGAAGTTTTTGACGGCATCCATGTTTTTGCCTGCAATTTCCCTGAGTTTGATTTTATTTTTCTCAAGCATGCTTTTAATCGAATCAATCTCCATTGTACGTTTTATTTTCTGGGTTGTGGTCTTAATCATATCATTCTCACCGAAGGTGAAATATCTGATTGCTTTAAAAGAAGTTAGCTTTTTGTTAACCTCATGAATTGCAGTATCGAGTTTTTCCTTGATCCATGTTTCATCTTCGATATTTGCTCCGTGGGCTTCCAAAGCTTCTTTGTTTATAATACATTTTGCCCATACTGCAACCTCACCGTCTTCATCAGTCTCACCCCAGACAAGTGACTCTTTGATAAACTCAGACTTGCCAAGCAGATTTTCAATTTCCTCGGGGAAAATCTTTTTACCGCTTTTAAGAACAATCATTGATTTCAATCTACCTGTAATATACAGGCAGTTGTCCTTGGGATCAATCCTGCCGATGTCTCCCGTATGAAACCAACCTTGCTTGTCAATGGCTTCTTTTGTTGCCTCTTCATTTTTATAGTAACCTAACATAACCATATCGCCGCGGACAAGAATTTCGTTCTCAGCTCCGGGTTGATCGGTATCGATTGCTATCTCAACACCTGTAAGCGGATGACCTACACTTCCGGGAACAAAAACCTTAACATTACAGCCTGCGATAACAGGTGAGGTTTCAGTCAGACCATATCCCTGAAGAATTCTGACACCGATAGCATCGAAGAACCTAATAATTTCAGGATCAATCGGCGCAGCACCGCAGATGCCGATTTTAAACTCACCGCCGAATTTTGATGTTATTTCTTTGAATAGCACCTTGCGTAAATCGATTCCGGTTTTTCTGAGAGCATTTGAAGCGATAATTGCTTTCTTAATTGTTGCTTCTTTACCCTGCTTTTTGACCTCATTCATAATACGATTATAAAAGCTCTCAAACAACAGCGGTACACCGATCAGACAATTAATTTTGTATTCTTCCATGTTTTTCTGAACATGACGAAGCCCATCGCAATCGAATACTGTAAAGCCAAAATAAAAACCTGCAACAAAGCCGCATGTATTTTCAAAGGTATGATGCAGTGGCAGAACCGATAATACCCTTGTGTGCAGGTCAAAATGCTCTACACCCACCAAAGCTTTAATATCTGCGCAGATATTCCTGTGGCAAAGCATGACTGCTTTTGATTTACTGGTTGTGCCAGAGGTAAACAGCAAATATGCCATTTCCTCGGGATTGATTTTTGCATTTCTATATGAATAATCACCGGCATCAAGCAGTTGCCTTCCAAACGGCAGCAGCGATTCAATGGTTGTAAAATTGCCTTTTATACCTTGTATGTCTGTCTTGTTATTTATTATAATAAAGGGAAATTTATTTTCTTTTATTTTAAAGGAATTCATACAAATAAATGTAGTTATGTCAGAAAATTTTTCTGCTGCTTTTATCATTGTCTCATGGAATGCACCGTCATACACAACAGCATCAACTTCACCTTCCTGAAGTAAAGCGAGAATTTCATCTTCCTTCAAAAGGCGATCGAGCGGAACTGATACTCCTACACCGCAAATTGTTGCAAAATGCGCCAGACGCCAATGATAAGAGTTCTCGCCAATAATCGCAATACGTTTATTCTTTAATCCGCAAGCTATAAGCGCAGTACCTAACATCAGAGTTTCTTCGTAAAATTCCTGATAAGTACGGCTCTCCGGAGTATCTTTGGGAGTCTTCCTGAAAACAAAAGCTTTATCTTTCCCATAAAGCAACAGACTTTGCTGGTACATTTCTTTTAGATCATGAAACTCCCTGATTTTAAAATATTGCTTGCCCTTTACAATTTGCATCTTTTGAATCCTTTCGATTATATCTCATTACATTATTTCATCGTGAATCCGACTTAAGGTATTATATAACCAATATGTGTAACTGTTGGCTCTTAATAATGCTTATTATAATTAATTATATCATCTTATAAACATCATACAACAATAATTTATGAATAATATTTTAAATTCTTAATTATATTTTGTATATAAGGAAAGTCCTATGTTTAAATCTTGCCTCGTCTGTCACGATATTTTTTTGGTGATACATCGGTTATGTTTTTGAATACCTTTGAAAAATAACTCTGATCCTCAAAACCGCAAAGACTTCCGACATCGGCAAGCGAAACCGCCTCATTTAAAATCAAGGTCTTGCTTTTCTCAACACGAACACGATTTATATATGAAAATAAGGTTTCGCCCATTTCTTCCTTAAAAACTCTGCATATATACGAACGGCTCAGATATATATTTGAAGCTATATCCTCAAGTGTTATTTTCGCCTGATAATTCGCTTTAATGTATTGCATGGTTTTATATAGTATATCTGAATGCTTTACTTTGGCAAAATCGAATGAATGTAATATAAAGCGTTGCATTATACCGGTTATCCAGACGCTCAGTTCTTCAATCGATGTGATTTTTTCGATTCGTTTTATATTGTTTTCATTAAAAACCAAGATTTCCTGACCTTCAGCCCCCGCATCAATTGCTGCCCTTGAAAGCTGAACGAGCAATTCAAGCAACCTGGCTTTGATTATCGAAATATCTGATTCACCTGTGAAATAAATATATCCCAACAGTTCATTCAACAGCTTCTGAGCACCTTCTTTATCCTGTGCCATTATCAGGTTGTACAGATTCTTCTCGCTGCGTATAAGAAAATCGCAGTCCACCGCTGTTGTCTGCCATTCATCCTTCATCCTGTAAAGTTCTGATAGCATTTTTTCCTGCTCGAATACAAATGAACCGTACATACTGTGTGATGTGCCGGCGATAGACTTTGTTATAGCAGCAAGCACCTCTTCGGCATGTCTGACCTTTACTGTGTCCCAGACAGGCAGCTTTCGTATATTATAATGCAGCTCCTCATTCGATATATTTGATAATGTATCTTCTATGTCTCCCATTACAATCGGCCCAAGTAATATTCCGCCGAGCAGACTCCCATTTTCATTCGCAAGCGGTGAAGCAATGAAAGTCAGCCCCTGAGGACAATAAAAAACATATTTCCCATTCCAGCGATAAGCTTCGCTGCAGCCATACAACAATGTATTTTTCTTTTTGCAGGTTTCATTCATACACTTATTGCAATACCATTCCATGTTATCCTGCATCAAAGTTAGAGAGGGTTCTGTTTTGAGAAATGTACAGCAAGCATTACACATTGCTGATATATGCTCGCACAATTTTGTTGCATTCTCTTCAATCAATTCCATTGTTATCCCTCCCTTTTTATTTTAAAAACAGCGTTCCGAAATAAGTAACAATATTTAAACCATTGATATAGTTTAAATTACATACTCCAGCAAGCTGCGATACATCGATGCAATATGACTCAAGTGATGAAACAGCTTTTTGAGGATATCTGCAAGGCATACTTTTTTGAACTGCACAACTACTGCAGAGCTTGCACCCACCTACACCTAATATAAAAGAATCGTCAAACCTTATCTCGGCTTTTTCTTTTATTTTCTGTACAATTTCTTTGAATTGCTTCTGCCCATCCATCATACCATCATAATCATAACTATCTTCTAACTGATATACCTTCTGAAACACAATAGCGTTATTATATTGTTTTATTTTTGCTATATTGGATTCGGTCTCACCAATAAACGGAGGACACATATAGTTCCTGCCGTAATTACCGCAGCTGTTCATTTCACAATATTTTATCAGTTCTCTGTTGAATACAATCAGATTGACACTGATACTTCCATAGTTCACATCATAACATTCAATTATTTCATTAATGAATTGATTCATAATTTTATTCCGATTATCAGTTATTTATCAGTATATTAATAATAGCATATAAATTCAAATGTGTAAATTCTTTTTATAAATTATTTGCGCCTACCCGTCAGAGTGTAACATATATACTCTGATTTAAGATTGTAACGGATTATTTCTTTTTGTAATATATTTTCCACTTTCTATTTTTTGACCTTGATAAATTATAAACTATACGATATAATTTATATAAAACTAATATTGTGCAAAAAAGAAAAAAATCCTTATATAATATTGCTGTTTGTTTTGTTATCATAATTTAGAACAATTATATGAAAGAGGAGTTTTTATATGAGTATATTAAATGAAATCAGCGAAATGATGCAACGCGGAAGAGTTGCAATGGTCAAAGAATTAATCGGAAAAGCACTTGAAGAAGGTATCAGTGCAAAAAGTATATTGCAGGATGCATTATTACCCGGTATGGATATTATCGGTGAAAAGTTTAAAAACAACCAGGTATATGTACCCGAGGTGCTTATTGCTGCAAGAGCAATGAATGCAGGTGCTGAGATATTGAAACCTTATCTTATTGAAGAAGGTGTCAAAGATAAGGGAACCGTTGTCATCGGAACTGTAAAAGGTGATCTTCATGACATCGGCAAAAATTTAGTAAAGATGATGATGGAAGGTAAAGGATTAAAGGTTGTTGACCTTGGTGTTGATGTTTCAGCTGACAGGTTCGTTGAAGCTGCGAGAGAAAATAATGCAAATGTTATCGCTTGTTCTGCTCTGCTCACAACAACAATGGGTGAGATGAAGAATGTTGTTCAAAAAGTAAAAGAAAATAAACTAAATTTAAAAGTTATTATCGGGGGAGCGCCAATAACAAAAAGCTATTGCGATTCAATCGGTGCTGATGGTTTTTCGTCTGATGCCGCAACTGCCGCAGAGCTTGCAATGTCATTTTGCTAAAGAGGAGTCTTGATATATGTTTTGTAAAAACGACGAGCAGCTTCTGAGAAGCCTTGCAAGAGAAGTTAAGGAAGCATCACTTGATCCTATAAACAACGTAAAACGTGAATTCTGGTACCGCCATACTTCATTAAAGGGTGAAAGGCCGGCTGTTTTTGTTCATCCCGATGGCTCATGGAATGAATTTCTGCCTTACAGCAATCTCGAATGTGAAGACTGGTATGCAAAATCTATTGAATATATACTAAGACAGCGTATATTCAGGCATAAATACATTCACGACGATGTACCGATCGAAGGTTCATTCCATGTTCAAAAGGTATACTACAATTCAATGTGGGGAGTGCAGCCAAAATTTAAACCCAGGAACTCTGATTCGGGTTCATGGCATCATGAGCCTATAATTGAAAAAGCATCTGACTGGAAGCAGCTGAAGATGCCTAAGGTCGAATACGATGATGCAGCAACAAAACAAAGATTTGAAGATGTTGGTAATCTTCTCGGTGATATACTCGAACTTGATTATGTAGGTGTTCAATTATTTAACTTCCACATGATACATTGGTATTGCGACTACCGAGGCCTTGAAAACATGTATATGGACCTTGTGCTTGAGCCTGAGATGGTGCATGAAACGATCAGGTTCTTTACCGATGGTGTTATATCGATGTTTAAACAATACGAGCAACTCGGCCTTGTATCACTCAACAATGATGATACCTTCCATTACACCGGCGGTATCGGATATAACAGTGAGCTGCCATCCGAAGGCTTCAACCCTGATCATGTTCGCCTGATCGATGTCTGGGGCGCTGCAGAAGCACAGGAATTCTCATCGGTTTCACCTGAGATGCATGAGGAGTTCATACTTCAATACGAGCGTGAGGTTCTTGAATTATTCGGTCTTAACGGATACGGTTGCTGTGATGACCTCTCACAGAAGCTTAACGGCGTTTTAAAGATAAAAAATCTTCGCAGGGTTGCTGTCTGTCCTTGGGCTGATATTTCGAAATTTACGCCTGTGCTTGGCGACAAGCACATAATGACATGGAAACCCCAGCCGGCATATCTTGCTTATGATAAGCTTAGCACTGAAGAAATAACAAAAGAACTGAATGAAGGCGTAAAAAAAGCAAACGGCGGAAAACTTGAATTAATCCTACGTGATACGCATACGGTAAAGAAAGAACCTGAGCGCTTTAACGAATGGATAAAGATTGCACGCGAAGCTATAAAAAACAACTGGGAAGGTTGATCCATTTCAATACGAAAGGTTGAGTTGCTATGAAAAAGATCGCTTTATTACTGGCAATAGTATTAATTATGGTTTCGCTGTTCTCCTGCAAACAACCCGACTCGCAGGAAAGCAATGTATCATATAATGAAACAAGCTCTGATGTTTCTCAACAGTCTGATAATTCAACAGCATCGGAAGTTTCTGAGGAATCTGTTTTAACCGAGGTTTCAGATATTTCTGAAACTTCAGAGGTCTCTGAAGTATCTGAGGTGTCGCAAATACTTGATCCGCAAATTACTTTACCGGTCAACACATTGACACTTGAGATTGGTAAAACATATACTGTTGTCCCGGAAACAAAAGATATAAGCGATTCTCAAATTACTTACGAGTCATCTTCTACTGTTGTTGCCATAGTTGATAATAATGGTCTTATAACAGCCAAAGCTGTCGGAAGTACAATAATTACAGTATCTGCAGGTAATATAAAAGCAGAAATTACCGTTACTGTCAAACAGAATGTTGTTGCTGTTACCTCAGTAACACTAAACAAAGGCAACTCCACAATTTATATCGGTGATACTCTGACGCTGATTGCAACTGTTTTGCCGAGTAATGCCACAGATAAAAATATCGGCTTTTCATCTAACAATAAAGCTGTTTCTACTGTATCGGTAAGCGGTGTTGTAACTGCTGTTGCAAAAGGTTCAGCTGTTATTACGGCAACTGCATCAAATGGAAAGAAGGCGAGTATAACGATAACAGTTGAAGAAAAACCAAGAGCATATCCGACAATCAACGGTTCATTTATACAATACGGTCCGTTCCTTAATTATACTGATGCTCAGCTTGAAAAGCATTTCGACTATCTTGAAGAAGCCGGCATTGAGTATCTTGTTCTGTTCACATCGGCATCTCAAAACAAGGATGGCAGCTTCGGAACAGTATATTATCCATCCGAGCTTGCCAAGAAAAACAAGGGAAGCAATTACAACGATACATATAAAAACATGACAGAACGGATGCTTAAAGAATGCCAAAAACACAGTATTAAAGCATATATTTCACCGAACTATTCCGACGAAGGCTGGAGCAGTAATGGAATATCAGATTCCAGCTGGTATAAAAGTTTTTCGCAAAGCAGTGTTTCCATTGCAACTGAGATATATAATCTGTATAAAGACAAATACAGCGATACATTTTATGGTTGGTATTTTGTGCCCGAATTTTCAAACTATTTTATCAATAGCTTTCCCTATGACCGCGCATCAGATATACTTAATATTTATATTGACGGTTTAAACGCTCTTGATTCTTCAATGCCTTTCCTGATGTCACCATATTTTGCAGATTTCTCGCCCTACTCAAATGCAGTTGATACCGCAAAGGCATGGGACAAGATATTTGCAAAGGTTCATTTCAGAAAAGGCGATATTTTCTGTCCTCAGGATTGTGTCGGAAGCGGACTGGCATCACCGCAGATCTTCATTAATTATTACAGCGAATTCAAAAAGGTTATTGATAAATACGATAATCTTGCCTTCTGGGGTAATCCGGAAAGCTTCAAGCAGGCTAACTGGACTTCAGCACCGATAACACGATTTGTTTATCAGCTTGAGAAAGCTGAGCCGTATGTTGAAGGCTTTATTTCCTTTGCATATTCACATTATTATGCACCGGATGTAACAAAAATCGACATCTTTCACAATGCTTATAAAAAGTATTATGAAACCGGTGTTATTGATTATTACTCTACTAACACAAAGGCTACCCCGCTGTCGCTGACCGCGGAACAGACAGCAACAGGCGTTACACTGACTGCACAGTTTAGTAATTGTAAATACGGTATTTCATATATTGAAATTTACCGTGGTTCAACCTTAATCGGTACAGTTCACACCCCGGAAGAAAATTATGCTGATGCAAAGCTTACATTCGTCTTTAGCGATAAAGGATTGACTGCAACAGGTTCGTATAAGTACACAATAAAAGCTGTTGATTTTATAAAGCAGAATACAGGCGAGACATCGAAGACTGTATCGGTTACGGTTGCAAACTGTGTCAGCATCGGTAAATCATACACAACCGACTACAACGGCAATCAAGGTTACCCCGATGATGGGAAAAAGCTGACTGATGGTAAGTATGCGACAACTGATACCTATTCCGATTCAGCAGCATCAGGTTTTGCCGATGTTTCGGATGTATCGTTTATTATCGATCTAAAATCAAGCTATAAAATCGAGACTGTTGTTGCACGTACTTTATCAAGCGGCAGCGGTGGAGCAATAATAAGTTCAAATGTTGAGGTTTCATTCTCGACAGACGGAGTAACCTTCTCAAATGCAATCAATGTTGATGCGACTACATATCCTCTCGAAAACGGATACTCTGTAGTCGAAATACCTGTTACGAATGTTAATGCGCGATATGTAAAGATATCATATATTGGCCTACGAAACTGGCTGTTCATAGACGAATTTTCAGTATATTCAGAATAAATAAGTACCGTCATCAGGTTATTTATCTGATGGCGGTTTATATTCGAGGGAAATATGACATCATTCGAATTGGTTTCAAAAACAATAAAAGGCGAACCGACACCAAAAACTCCGTTGTATGGCTGGGTATCATTTAATATGTCGGATAAAATTTGTGCAAAATTCGGTTGTGTCGAAAATTTTGAAGATCATTATGAATTCGATCTTGCGCATATATTCGGCGGTCCGGCATATCACAATACTGCAGCAATATCACAACTACATGAACAGCATATTGAAATAACACCAGAGGTATACCTTAATATTCCTCTGCCGCCTGTTGATAATATGGACGGTTATTCATCGATAATAAATACTTTGGATTTCTATAAAAAGAGCAGAAAAAGATTTTGTTATCTCCAGACAAACGGTATATTTGAATGTCTGAATGAAGTTTTCGGTATTGAAAATCATTTGATGTACTTACTTCTGTACCCCGAAGAACTGAAAATGGTTTACCAAAGGCAAGCAGAATGGAACAGAAAATTTGCATTGAATGCAATTGAGCTTGGGGTTGATATGATTCATGTATCCGATGATTGGGGTGGTCAGAACAACCTTCTTTTCAGTAAAGAACTGTGGCATGATATGATATATCCATATCATAAGATAACCTGCGATGCTGTCAGAAACAGCGGAGCTTTTCTGAGCCTTCATTCAGACGGACATATACTGCCGTTGATTGATGATATTATCAAGCTTGAATATCAATTGATTCATCCATGGCAGGAATCCGCTGCGATGCCTTACAAAGAATACCTGACAAAGTATAGTGAAAAAATTGCAATTATGGGTGGTATTAATATTCAGTCAACCCTTGGATTCGGGAAATACGAATTTCTCAAAGCAGAAATCGAAAGAGTTTTTGCAACATTGAAAGGCAAACGTTGGATATGCTGTACTTCTCATTTTGTTCAGGAGCATTGTTCAATAGATGAGCTTATATATGCTTACGACCTTGCATATAAGCTTGCCAAACAGTAAAATTATGTTGATTTATATCTGATTTTATGTTAGTATAAAACTAACAAATGAATTTCATGAGCCATTCGAGAAAAGTCAATGCTTTTAAACTTTTTCGAATGATAAAATCCTGATTCATTTGTTAATTTTATATATCGAATTAAGGGAATTATGAAAGGCGGAATGAATATGAAGCTTGCATGTAATTATTATCCCGAAGTTATTGAGCTGATACAAGAAGGTTTAATCAATATTGATTATTTAAAATATCCTGCTCTCGGTTATCAGATGAATGTATTTAACAGCGACGATTTGAGTGAGTACGAAAAATTCACTCATAATATAAATAAAATTCGTCCTATAATGCTGCACGGTCTTGGAACTACTACGCTCAACCTTTGCTCTAAGAATTTTCAAGCACAGATCAATGTCGAAAGAACAAGAGAATTGCTTAATATGAATGGAGTGAACGGTATTTCCGTGCATTTATCCGGCATTGATGAAAGTTTATCATTTGAAGTAAATAAGAGAATTTCTATCGAAAATTTAAAATACATAAAAAATACTTTTCCAGGGAAAGAATTTTATTCTATTGAAAATGTCGATACATTAAGATTTGGAATCTGTGTATATCCCGAATTTATTTCACAGGTTGTGCGGGAATCGGGTGCTGATTTTCTTCTTGATATCAGCCATGCATACTGTGCAGCAAAAGCACTCGGAATGTGCTTCTACAGCTATATGGAAAAGCTTCCTCTCGAGAAGGTGTATGAGATACATATAAACGGCTGGATTGATGCCGGAGATAAAATGATGTGTCATATCAAAATTACCAACGAGGCTTATACAACACTGAAATGGGTACTTGAAAGATGCAGCCCCGAAATTGTAACCCTTGAATACGGTCGTGATAACGACAGAATAAATTCTGGAATACCATTAATGTCCCCTGATAAAATAAACCCGAAGGCAAAAGAAGAAATCGTTGAACAGTTAAACAGGTTGAATGAGATATTGGGGCGGTAAAAAAGTTACTTCGCAAAGACGGTCATTATTATATCACTTTGTCTGAATTTAGATGATATATCAGTAAAATTATCTCCGTATAACTTTTTCATTTCTTTTTCGGTTTCGAAGAATACTTTCTCATGAATATCCTGCGAAATAGTAGATTGATCTGAAAAACCTCTTCCCTTTAGACGGTTATAAAAATGAATGAACGGTTCACTTTTCTCATCTTTTGGCAGTTCAATACATACTTCTTGAACTGTTGTGAAAAGATTTCTATAAAACAGATTGCGATCAAATTTCCAGCTTAATCTTACACCTGTAATTCCATATTCATTTATTTTTTCAAAGTATATATGGTGCATACAATTCATTCTCTCATTGAATTCTGTATTATCGAATTCACTACCATCATATTTATCTGTTCCGGGAATGTCATCAAAGCAAATAAAGCTTCCGCCCGGTTTTAATACACGATGAATTTCTTTTATTATTAATTCGGGATTAGAGTTCAGGTGGAGCATACTGTTTGCAATGACAGCATCCATGCTGTTATCAGCTATTGGTATTTCATATGCATTCATTCTGCAAAGGTTGAGTTTTGATTCATCAAGGTTAAGATATTTCGCTTTTTCATTAATGATATTCATCATACTGTTTGATATATCACCACTGATAACAGCTATTTTCTGTGTTAATGCCAGGACGGTATAATGACCATCACCACAGCCTAAATCTAAAAGAATACCATCACCAATTACAGCTTTAAGCTTTTTTGCAATTTTAATATCTTTATCACTTAGTAATACTGTACTGTCGTAACCCGAGTAATACTTTCCAATATGCTCATATCCAATATAATTTTTATCATCTGAGTCAAGATTGATATCAGGATGATCGGTCAGCTGCAATATATTATCTTCATATTCAAAACTATATCCGCAAAAGCATATATCCGGTTTTAACCCATTCAGTTTTCTATGACACTTCGGGCAAACATAATATTTTATTTTTTCTTCAATGCCATATTTATCATAACTACATTCGTGCATCATTTTCAATGCTTCATCAGGCAACCCACCTTCCAACACAGCGGCTTCTATCTGACTGCTTATAAATTCAGCATATGGCCATAATGTCTTTAGCAAGTGCCAATCAAGATCGCCATCTAATATTCTCTCAAATACAGTTCCTTTTGATTTTTCATCGAGAAATGGGATGAGCTTTTCAAGCAGTTCATCATTAATATTTTCAAAGGTTGCGTTTTCCAATAGCTTCATTACACTTTCATCGTTTAGATACTCAGCTAATTCAACTATATTTGATATATCAATTCCCTGCTTTGAAAAATTGCTTGCTATCTTTGAAAGAATACTTGGCTTCAGATATGGTGCAAGACTTATTACATCTGATATACTATGTATTAAAACATCATCACTGCCTTTTGCAATATTACTAAGAATACTCGATTCACCTTTTGTCGGTTCACCGGAATTAATAAGCTCATCAAACGACACCTGGAATATTTCTACTATTAAAACAAGAATCGAGATATCAGGAAAGCTGTCACCCAACTCATATTTTGATATTGCCTGCCGAGTTAGATTTAGCCTGTCAGCAAGCTCCGACTGCGTCATATCAGCATTTTTGCGGAGCCTTGATAGATAACCACCGAACTTTTTTGTATCAAACATTTTAATCCCCATTCTGTTGTAAAGTATAAACATAAATAATTTTAAAGATGCCATACCGCGTAGCGGTTTCCGGTTTCCCCTTACGACTGGTAAACGGTTTCCCAAACGTTAAAGAATTTTCATACTGTTACCTTTTAAAATTATTGTAAACTAAATAAATCAAAAAATCAAGCAACAAATGGTTGCTCAATATATTTGGAGTTACTAAATGTCTGAAAAATAGCTTTATCAAAACAACAGGCACGCCAATTTCTTTTACACAAACAAGGACTTATCGGGGAATATAAATTCATCGGGAAACTGAGTGTGCTTGATTTTATCAATCAGGTTGGCTGTGTTCAGTTTGATCCTATTGATATATGCGGTAAGAACGCTGAGCTTGTGTTACAGTCCTGCATAATAGGCTTTACAAAACAGATGCTTTACGAGCTGTTATATGATGACCGTAAATTGATTGATTACTTTGATAAAAATCTTGCTATTATGGGTGCAAATGACTGGAAATATTTTTCTAGATTACGTAAAGCTCACAGCAATGGCGGCAGAAGCTATGGTGAGGTTAACACTGTTTGTGATAAGATAAAGGATATTATCAGGGAAAGAGGTTCGGTCTGCTCTGCCGATCTTGATTTCAATGAAACTGTCAGTTGGTATTGGAGCAACACAAAGTTGTCGCGTGCCGCACTTGAAACAATGTATTTTCGCGGTGATTTAGTGGTACATCACAAAAAAGGAACTATAAAATACTATGACCTTGCTGAAAATTGTTTGTCTGACAGTATTTTAAACGAACCTGATCCCCATCCTGAAAGCTACGACTACCATAAATGGCAAGTGTTACGCAGAATCGGTGCTGTCGGAATACTCTGGAATAAGGCATCTGATGCCTGGCTGAACATATACAGCCTGAAATCACCCGAAAGGACAAAAATTTTCAACGAACTTTTGACCGAAAACAAAATCATCGACTTAAATGTTGAGGGTATAAAAGAAGCATTGTACTGCAAAAGCGAAGATATTGAGTTGATAAATTACATACAGCAAAATCCCATATTAAAACACCGCTGTGAGTTTCTTGCACCGCTTGATAATATGCTCTGGGACAGGAAGCTAATAAAAGCGATATTCGGTTTTGATTACAAATGGGAGATATATACCCCAGCAGCACAAAGGAAATATGGATATTATGTTACACCCATCCTATACGGAGACAATATAATCGGTAGGATTGAAGCTGAAACAACCGTAAAGAAAAGCAGCTAATTATCAAAAGCATATGGTATGAACTCGGAATAAAAGATACAAAAAAACTACAAAAAGAAATCAATGAGTGCATTAAACGGTTTGCGAAGTTCAATGACTGTAAAAAAATTCTATTTATAGGAGATCATATTTATGGAATGGAATGAGAAGTTTCCAAAAGAAAAACAACCGAACTACACTGATATGGCTGATTATATCGGTGGCGAAAGTAAACAGCTGTGGCTTGAACTTTTTGATTATATGGATAAATCATATAAAGCAAAACCAAAAATGACATATAGTTGTTGTTCTATGAAACCCGGTTGGAATGTGAAATTTCAGAAAAGCGGTCAGTCATTCGGCACACTTTATCCTGAGGAAGCTTCATTCTCAGTCCTTATTGTAATCAGTTATAAGTATGACTTTGTTATGGAAAACATTCTGGACAAGCTATCCCCGAAAATGCGGGTCCAATATAAAAATGCCGGAGATTATATGAAAATGGGCAGATGGTTGATGTTTACGATAATGAGTAAAGAAGACTTGGACGATTATAAAATCCTTATGTCAGTAAAACTGACGCCGAAGGGCAATATTATTTAAGTGAATATTATTGAAATATTGAATTACTGCCTTAAAAAGAATAAAACATATGTTGACCACCCTTTTCATGATGAAACGATTTGTGTAAAAGTTGATACCGGGAAATACACTCCGATATTCGCACAGCTTTTTAAGCTGAAAGACGAAGACAAGCTGACACTGAAATGCGACATGTGGTTTGGATTGCATTATCGTGAGCTGTACCCCGAAAGCATAAGGCGGGGTTATCACTGCCCTCCTGTTCAGCAGCCATACTGGAATACTATTGACCTTGACGGAAGCGTTCCCGATGATGAAATTATAATGATGATTGATCACGCATATGATGTTATAATAAGCAAACTGCCTAAGTATATACAAAAGACATTTCAATGAAAAAAACCGCCGATTGGCGGATTTTTTATATATAATACTATTCTCTCATAAAACATTACGTTAAAATTCTGTAAAAAACCCATTAAGCAAAGGTTTTTTCTTGAATTTTATCTATGTTTTTAATCGAGATAAGTATAAGATATTTTATTCAAGCATATATTTCAAAATATCGGTAAACGCTTGCTTGTATTCATCGTCACCTGCATATTCTTTTGAGGCTTCGTATTCGTCATTTAGATTTGTGATTCTTTGGTATTATATCAAATCTAATCTTTGCTGATTTTTTTATGCGTTTTTTAGCTTCTACCGAAATGTATAAATTATCCAGTATAAAACCGTGCTTATTCAATATGCTTTGCAGTGGACTAATACCGCTTCCTCTCATGATCTTAAAACATTCATTTGTTCCAATCACTATGAGAATACTTCAAACATTTGAAGAAATTCTGTTTCATTTCATCGTTCCACTGTTTGAGCCATAATTTCATGCAATTTCATGACAATCATCACCTATAATTTATTATATCATAATGCCAACATCAGGTCTGATAGTGTCTTTTCGTCTGTTCAGTTGGCATTTGTGAAAATGCTTCGCATTTTCTGCAGGTCTGCTGAAACTTATTATATCATATTTATGAATAATTTATTATTTTTAATTTATTTATCCAAGAATCATCTCCTCTGTTGCAAATGCAACAGACTTTATATAAGTATTATAATATAATATGCATATCCCTTAGAACAGCAAGCGGGAGTCCGATATAACGGATAGAACAGGTGATATAATAAAGTCATAACAACGATAAGGGCGGAAAACGGT
>MGOY01000009.1 GCA_001797275.1 Clostridiales bacterium GWF2_38_85
CGCATTCCTATAATAACGGACTGACTCCGTTCGAAGCTCGCTTCAATTCGAAAAATATTAGGTCAGATTGTTACAATTTCGCTTGACCAGCACAAATCTTACATTAACTTAAGATTTTGTTATTGTAACGGTTATAGAGCCGACTTTTGTGTGTGAGAGTAAAAACCAGCTCGGAGTACCAGATAACTTTAAGAAGGTAAAATTTGAAGTAGCAGTTCCGCCTTCCTCGGGTTGGTTCAGTACAAATGAGGTTACACTAGGTAGCCCTATTACACCGGTTGTTGTTGTGTCCTGTGTATAAGCGAAAGAAACATTGATTCTTACATTTGAGCTGTTGGATACGGTTATCTTGTCAGTCACACCTGGTTCTGTTGCTATCCAGTCATATGAGTTTGCTCGTATATCGGGTAGCCAAGTCTCAACAAAATTATAGGTCAACGTACCCCAGGTTATATCTACTGCGAATATGTCGGGTGATTCAATATAGGTCGCTGTTACATCAGCGGTATCAGTACCGCCGTCTGTTGTGATAGGGTTTGCTGCATTGACTGTAAGACTCAATGAAAAGATAAGAGTCATGACAAGGATAAATGATAATATTTTTTTCATCTGGTAGGTTTCCTTTCAAAATTAAATTATTTGGTAACTGAAATCTCTATAGGTATATTGGTGTTTACTGATGCTTTCTTACCTGTGTCGGGATCATAATATACTACATTGAATATCCCTGAGTAAATGCCTTCCTGAAGGTATTCACTCAGAACGCTGTTTAATTTTAATTTCTGCAGCAAGAAGCCCGGTGGAATAAGATCCGACCGGGCTGTTATATATTCGTTTTCATTTCTTTGTATTATAACCTGTATAACCATATCCTGATTTGATCTTGCTGGGTTCATAAAATATAGTGATACTCTCTTGTCGGATATATCTATACTAACCTTGTCTGAGTACACAAGCGAAACAGCTCCACCTTCGGTGTTCGAATCGATTGTGTCGGTTGTATCTTCAACCCTTGATGCATTCAATTCCTGTTGCGGTGCTTTTTCCGGGGTAAGCATATCCAGTCTGCTTATGTCATTTTCTTGATGCTGCATATTTGGTAAGACAAATACACTCATCAGAATAATAACAAGAAGAATAGGAGTAAATATTAAATACATTGGTATTGCGTTTTTATTGGTTGGTATATTCATAAAAAATGTCTCTTTCTTCGAAGTAATCAGTTATTTCTAAGCTTCTCATCATATGCTGCGAATACTGCTTTCTGCAGCTCAGCTCTTGCTTCCTGGTTAACCGGGTGGAATATATCTGTGTACTTTGTTTCACCGTCTTTTGTTGTCCACCTCTCGTTTGGCATAGCAATATATACACCCTTTTCGTTTTCTATAATCTTGATTCCGTGTACGGCAAACGAATCTGCTATTACCGCATCTGCTATTGCTTTTACCTTTTCACTTACACCTAACTTTGTTATCTTTACTTTGATGTTCATAGATTTTACCTTTTTTTCTTTCTTATTTATTTAAATTTGTAGCTTAGTCCAAACATATGAAGGTCATGTGGATTGAATCCTCAACCTCATCCTGCGTGTAGTTTTCATCAGCTTCGAACATTTTCGTGTACCTTTGTATCTGCTCATCACTTAGATCCTTGGCACCATCGGTACCATCTTCTGCCGTTATCATAAACACACCGGCATAGATATCTCCGTTTATCCTTCTGTTACCTTCCAAACCGATCAGCTTTGCTTCATTGTTTGAGATAACAAATGTACGATCCTGAAACGGATAAGTACATTCAAAGCAACCACCTACAACACGCTGTCATGAGCGGAAATCGTCCTTTATCCTTGCTTCATACGGTTGTTTATGTGGTTCCACAACAAGCATGCGTACACCTTGTATAGGTTGAACTGCTTGACTGTCGAATGAAGTAAGCTTTGTAAACCCTACCGAGTCGCAGTAGTAACAACCCGAATCAACACTATCCATTATTTCTACGATGTCCGAAACAGAAATACTATGTCCCTGATGTGTAACAGGATGACAGGTGTTGAACAGCTCGTATATTTCCTCGAGATTGCTGCATCCAACTTCACCTTCGAACACTGTATTGTAGATAGATGGATCAATACCTCCTGCATATTCAATTGTTTTTTCATAACTCTCGAACGATACTCTGTTTGTATCACGTTCGTGGTCTATTTGGTAAACCCTCATTTTCATGTCAGCTCATTCCTCCATCCTCGTTTTGTTCGTGTTCATCGTCCTCTGTATAGCAAATACTATCACAATACTTCTTGTACTGGTTTATAAGACCGTTGACTATCTCAGGATGACTGCTTACGCTATATTCATAGCTTCGTTCGTTTTTGTCTGTGGGTACATCGTAACTATTAGCCCAGATCTTATTTTCCTGACGGAATCGTCCGTCCCATAATTGATTCATAACAGTATTCGCGAGCACCCAACCGACACGGTCTATACCGTACTCCTTGCATAAGTCAACAGCTATATCTTTGTCCAAATGCATCCCATCAAATCTTTCGGAAAGTATTTTCTCGATACCTGCTTTACATTCCTTATCCGCTTTACGGTTGGTTCTCCATTTCTCGATCTCATTGTTTTCTACAGCATATTCATATGAGTGTTTATATAACGGTTCTGACATATTTATGATGACTCCTTTCAAATATCATTTTGAACTTTCTCCTCGCTTCGCTACAGCCATAGACAGCTGCACCAATGCTTCTTTTTGTTCTATATCAGACAAACTGCCGACAAACTCGGACAGCGATAACTTTTTATTTTGCAGCTCTTCGCATTTCCGCATACCGCTGTTATTACTTCCGATACACACCTTTCCTCTCGTTATTATTACAGCTTCGCTTGTTTCAACGAAGCACAATATATCGTTTTTCCTGAAGCCTTTATTGATTTGGATTTCATGTGGTATGGTTATCCTTCCGCGTTTGCCGAGTATTCTATAAATCATATTCATCTAAGCTATTTCCTCCTGTCGGTTTATTGTAGTTCATGACAGTTACACGATGATCCTACCGGGTCGAAGAAGTCGCAGTTTATGCAATCGTATTTACCTGTCGGGCACAGCTCTTCATCATCTGTATAAAATGGACAGTTATCGCAGTAGCTGCCTTTGAAGTCAGAACACTCATCCTCGTCAAGTGTGTTTACTACAAGCATCCCGTCTTCTATATACACCTCAAGCGGTGTATCCTCGTTCAAATATTCGGTATCTACAAGCTCATCGGGTAACTTGAATGTGAATCTGATTTTCATTTTCATATACATCCTCTTTCTACTCTTTCTTAATATTACATTTCAAACAGCAGCATCTGTTTACTGCTTCTGCTTCGATCAGTTGTATCATAGTTTGCTATGATCAGCTCCGGATATTGTTTACCTCCTTCGTATCTTTGTGCTATATTGCTCAGTCTTGTTGTACTCTCGATAGTGATTCCCGGTCTTGAGTAGTTCTCCCTTATTCGGTCACAATCGTTATACGAGAGCAGGAATTTACCTTGGATACCGCAGAGAGCATCAGCAAGTCGTTCATGGTCCTTTTCACAGAACCCTACATCCTCATAATAATCTTCGGTTTTGTAATAGGGTGGATCGCAATAGAACAGTGATTCGGGTCTGTCATATTGCTTAATAAGCTTTTCGAAGTCCTTGTTCTCTACAACAACCCTTTGCAGTCTTCCGCATGCTTTACGAATGATTGGGAAGTTACTCCACATGCCGTGTGGCTGACTACCGAAGCTGTCAAGACCTGATGCATAGCTTTGTCGTATTACCTGATAAAAGTAAGCGGCTCTTCTTACATCCGGGATTTCTGCTTTGCTTTTCAACACGCTCCGTATATATTCGAAGTCTGTACGTGAATTCAATACAAAGGTTAGTTCGGATATAAGCTCGTCGGGGTGCTCCCTTACGCATCTGTACAGATTAGCGAGGTTAGGGTTGAAGTCGTTATACACCTCGAACTCGGACGGTTGTTTATGAAACAGCACCCAGCCACCGCCTCCAAACACCTCGATATACCTTTCATATTGAAGTGGAAATCGTGCTATAATCTCATCTCTCAGCGCTTTCTTCCCGCCTACCCAGCTCATAAAGCTGTTCAATAATTACCTCCAGCAGAAAAATCGTTATTGCATGAAAAAAAGAGCCGTTTTGCTTCGGCTCTTACTGTGCAAAACGACTCTTGTATTTTCTATTGGTTTGTTAATATAAGCATTATCCTATCTCAATTTCTTCATCCACCTGTTCTGAATGAAACGCAGATCTGACAGCGTCTTCACCCAGCTCTGTTACATAGGTATTGTATTGTCCCCAGCTATCGCAGTATCTCATACCCCAGTCTTCGCACAGCTTTTGATAGTATGAAATGTCATGTCCGGTTATATTTACATCGTTTTCGCCTGTACTAAGCTCAAGCCATACCTTGCTATTGTATTTATCATAGCATAAGCAAGCTGGACAACCTTCTGTCTGATCACTTTGGAAGTCTGAACTGATGAACACATCGCTTGAATATTCATATCCTTTACCGTCAACCGTCAGTGTATATCCGTAACCTGATATCTTGTCAAAAGATAATTCCTCTTCCAGTATCTCAGCTGCAAACTTATATGCTTCTTTTGAGCCGTCTTCAGAGAGATATGCTTCCAACACCTCTCCGTTCTGCCATATACAATATCCGCAATTACTCCCAATATCCTCATCAGCCCATTTGTGTTCAAACTCTACATCAGAAAACATCTCCGACAACCGTTTTATGATTGTGTCGGGTGCAGACCATGCTGTAAGAAACCTAATGGTTGAGCTGCCTTCTTCATATTCGATATTATCATCGTGCCAATATGAGTTCCACTTAGTATGCCACTCTTGTGTGCAGAAGTCATACCAGTTATTCTCTCCATACAGCTTAAATTCATCTGCTCCAAGATTTCCTCTGTAGATATTATTCGGCATGGGTATTATCTTCTCAAAGTCTACCGAACCTATCCCTTTGTCATCATACTTAATTGCTTCAAGTATCTCTTGTACTCTTTCGTAAGAGGTGTTATTAATACTAAGTATATTTGTTACATGGTTTGGCATTGATCATCCTCCTCGTTTGAGTTGTTGAATTCAGTTAACACCTCTTGTTCTGTTAGTTTTCTGAAGTTATCTTTGTCAACAAGCAACGATAGAGATTTCCCGTTATCCCAATGCATTAACAAAGCAGGTTGATCATCCACTCCTACTACCGTCCCTCGAAGACCTATTGGCATATCCTTCTCATCGTTACACAGCTCTATGAGCTCTACTCTTACGCCATATGGGTACATTTCCTTTACTTTCAATACTTCTTCTCTGTCGTAGTTCAAACGCACTACTCCATTTCAAATTAATTTCATTATTGTCTTCGTCAGTATCGTATTGATTTATATTGTCATTTGAATTATACATATCTATGAAATTTAATTAATTTATCAGATTGACAGTACTTCGTTCTATGAAATCCTCACCCCCTCCTATAAAGTAAGCAATCTCCTCAAGTGATGCGTTAATACTAAACTCCATCTTAAAAGTCGATAAAATATAGCGATGCTTTCTTTATGAAGAAAGCGTCCTGAGCGACAATTTTATCGCATCTTTTATTGGAGTTCAGTATGACTACTTCGCCTTGACCATACAAAAAAGACTGAACTGTTATCTGAAACTTTGTTTCATCATCTATCAGTGAAACAAATTCATCAAATCAGTCCAGTCTTTTAATTCGTCTATTCTTTTTGGTATCCCTCCTACAAGGAAGTTAATTTTTTGGTTTCCATGGGTTACGGTTACTTTTGAGAACAATAAGCTCATTCTATACCTCCTATCTGTTGGTTTGTATTATGCATATTATTTAGATACTCAAAAAATCTTCTTCGGGTAGTATGAAGTAATCCTTACTGTCATTCCAAAATGATACATAAAACTCACTGACATCTGTATTAATTGGTTGTTGTTCAAATCCTTCATCCCAACCACCAGAGTTTTGACCATTTATAAAACTAGTCAGTTCTGTTTGTTCATCAGTTGTAATAAGAGTATTTAACTCAACTTTTATAACACCATACAAAGTATCTTGAATATTTTCTTTTCCTCAATACATTGCTTCAAGTTTTATTTTAAGATTATTACTGCCACTGAAATACACCGCCATATTATTTTCATCACGAGAGTTGTATTGATTTAGTACTTTCACTATATCATCTTCATAATAAATTGCATATTGTATTTCGTATTCAACTTCTTGTACCGTTTCAAAATAGTCATTATCTACTTCATATCCACGAATAACAAGAGGACAATAGAAGAGCTTTGTAATTTTGCTAGATATATCATTTGTTCTCTTATCATGTATATTACTTATAGACTGATCATTAAATAAATTATTTGACATAGTTCACCTACTTTCTCCGAATTATAATAAATTTCATTACATAACAAAAACATGAAGTAGTATTATACCTATCACACTACTTCGTATTTGTAAGAACATTTCTACTATTTCAATTTTTCTTCACTCCAACTATTGACACAGAAGCTATTATTTTTAGTTTTTTACTCGAATTTATTGACAAAGAGCAAAAAATAATAGCTCCGATAGTTTTAACACTATCAGAGCTATTTGTGGCTCCCCCTGTAGGGCTCGAACCTACGACCCTGCGGTTAACAGCCGCATGCTCTACCAACTGAGCTAAGGAGGAATATGTGTCAGCATCGACCTATTTTCCCGGGCAGCTTCCCGCCAAGTATTTTGAGCACAAATGAGCTTAACTTCCGTGTTCGGAATGGGAAC
>MGOY01000010.1 GCA_001797275.1 Clostridiales bacterium GWF2_38_85
ATGAATTACCTTAGCGATTTTGAAAAAGCCTTTTCTGTACGGCTTTTTCAAAATCAATAATATCCTGATTCATTTGTTAGTTTAATATAGCATGGAAAAGTCTTTACTGTATGGACTTTTTCGAGAAATTTTTTCTACTGTTTATTATAGAAATAGTATTATCACCTCCGCGACAATAATATTCGTTAAAGACAAAAACTCTATGTCATATACACCGCTCCCTTCGTTATCTATTCTAACAACTCCGTTGTCCGTTACATTGGACTTCCAATAAAATTGTATAAAAAAATAAGCCTATCGCATTTCTGCGATCTGAACTCATCCGAAGGCGAGCTGATTAAATTGATTTGATTATTGATATAAATAGTATTATTCAAAACCGAAATATCTTAATAATCCCAAATAGATACCATATGCAAATTGATATTGATCATCTCGCAACTTTTGAGCATCAGCTTGATTTGTTACGTAGGCCAGCTCTGCAAGCACTGCCGGCATAGTAGTATTACGTAAAACATATAAAGCTCTTGCAAAAATGCCGTTGTTTTTTGTGCCGACAACATCCACGATTCCGCTCATTATTTTTTCAGCAAGCCAGTTCGCCTGACTGTTATATCGATAAATGTACATTTCGGTTCCGTTAACTTGCGGATTAAAGTTAGCATTTGCATGAATACTGATAAAATAATCAGCAGGCCATCTATTTGCCAGCCATACTCGTTCTGCTAAGCTGGTGCTATTGCTTGTACCAAGGACAGTATCAGCTATAGGTCTTGATAGACGAACTTCAAAACGGGGATCATTGTCGAGTAACTCTTTAAGGTAAACACCGACCTGATAAGTTATGTCTTGCTCAAATAGCCCATTACCGACTGCACCGGTATTATGATATCCCGTTGGATTATGTCCTTGATCAATAAATATTTTTATTGCCATAAATTCACTTCATTTCAAAAAATAATATATCAATACTATTATACGAATTTAACTTACTTCTGCTAAACAATTTTTAATCAATAGTTATTTACTCTATCAATAAATTTTTTAATATTGTCTATTGTTGGTTTATTTAAGAAGTGTTCTATTTTCTCAACTTGTTCTGTTTCATTTTCCGAATGATTGATTATACATAATAGTTTATTCAATACATCGTGCCTATATAATAAATACTCTCCAACCGCCATTCCTTCGGCGGTTGGTTTTATATATCCGTATCGTTCAAAAATTACAAGTCCAGCATATTTTAAATTATTCACCATTTTTGATGCTGATGAAGGCTTAACATGGAGCTTCCTTGCAATTTCGGTAATTCGAACATAATCTCTTGTTTCCATCATTCTGGATATCATTTCAAGATAATCCTCCATTGATGTAGTTATTTGAGAATTATCATTTAGTTGATATCCCTTTAATGTATAAAAATCAGAATTATTATTCATTTAATTCATCCTGTCTAAAAATTTTGTCACATAAACGACTTAACAACCATACTATAGCATTAGAAAACAATGTTTCCTTATACTAAATTATATTAATTGGAGTGAATATATATGAATACATTAAAAGATTTAAAACAAGGACAGATAGGGAAAGTTAATTCGTTATTGTCAACCGGCAGCATGCGTAGGAGATTACAGGATATAGGGTTGATAGAAGGAACTGATGTTGAATGTTTGCAAAAAAGTCCTGCAGGTGATCCTATAGCATATCTGATAAGAGGAGCTGTAATTGCTCTGAGATCAGAGGACTCATCGAATATTCTAATTAATTATTAAAATACAAATGCAATAAAGCGAGGTACTTTTAATATGGGATTAACAAATAATTCTACAGGTATTAAAGCAGTCGATTCAGGTTTGGTTATTAGAAAACAAACTCCTAATGATAAAATAATTGCAGTAGCAGGCAATCCGAATGTGGGTAAAAGTACCGTGTTCAACAGTCTTACAGGGTTAAATCAGCATACTGGTAACTGGTCAGGTAAGACTGTCACTAACGCACAAGGATATTGCACACATGGTGATATGACATATGTTCTTGTCGATATTCCAGGTACATATTCACTTATGGCACATTCAGCAGAAGAAGAAGTCGCGCGAGATTTTATTTGTTTCGGAGATTCAGATGCAGTAATTGTAGTATGCGATGCTACATGTCTTGAGCGGAATTTAAATCTTGTACTGCAGACAATTGAAATTACAGATAAGGTTGTTGTTTGTGTCAATCTTATGGATGAAGCAAAAAAGAAAAATATAAAAATAGATTTTGAAGGGATATCATCAAAGCTTGGTGTTCCTGTAGTTGGAACTATTGCAAGGAAAAAGAAGAGCCTAAGCAATTTAATGCAATCAGTTAGTGAACTATTAAATTGTGAAAACAAGAAAGTACCGATAAAAATCGAATATAATACAACTATAGAAGAAGCAGTGGATATAGTTGAGCCCATTTTAAAGCAAAAACTGAACAATAAAATTAACTCACGTTGGTTAAGTTTAAAACTTTTAGATTATGATGAAACGCTGATTCAATCACTGAATAAGTATTTGAGTTACGATATATTTTCAGATACAGAAGTAAAGGAAAGTTTAGAACAAGCGGTAAGTTATCTGACTGATAATGGATTCACAAAAGAGTCATTGCGAGATGAAATTGTCTCGTGTTTAGTAAGAACAGCAGAAGATGTATGCTCTGACACAATGCAATTCGAGGAAGCTGATTACAATGCAAGAGACCGGAAGATAGATAAAGTACTGACAAGCAAATGGACAGGATTTCCAATAATGATTGCAATTTTGTTAATCGTATTCTGGATTACGATTACAGTTGCAAATATACCTTCTGAAATTTTGGCAAAAGGTCTCTTTTGGATAGAAGACAGACTTACTGATTTATTTCATTATTTTGATGCTCCAAACTGGTTACATGGTATGTTGGTACTTGGTGTTTATAGAGTGCTGGCATGGGTAATAGCTGTTATGTTGCCACCAATGGCGATATTCTTTCCGTTATTTACATTACTTGAAGATTTGGGTTATCTTCCGAGAGTTGCATTTAATCTCGATAAATACTTTAAAAAGTGCTGTGCCTGCGGCAAACAAGCTTTAACAATGTGTATGGGATTTGGCTGTAATGCCGCAGGCATTATAGGATGCAGAATTATAGACTCACCGCGCGAACGATTGATTGCTATGATAACAAATAATTTTGTTCCATGCAATGGACGCTTTCCAACACTTATTGCAATAATATCAATGTTTTTTGTTGGTGTTGTTGTTTGTCCTTTCAATTCATTATTTTCTGCATTCCTTCTTACTTGCGTTATTATTTTAGGGATTCTTATGACCTTCGCAGTTTCAAAACTATTAACTATAACTATATTAAAGGGTGTGCCGTCTTCTTTTACTCTTGAGTTACCACCATATCGTAAACCTCAGTTAGGCAGAGTTATTGTTCGATCTATTTTTGACAGAACGCTGTTTGTTTTAAGCAGAGCGATTGTTGTTGCTGCACCTGCAGGATTAATTATATGGCTCATGGCAAATATATCAGTTGGTGATTTGACATTACTTGCTCATTGTTCAGGATTTTTAGATCCGTTCGCTAAATTGCTTGGAATGGATGGTGCTATATTATTAGCGTTCATTTTAGGATTCCCAGCTAATGAAATTGTTGTCCCAATTATTATTATGACTTATATGTCAACAGGTAGTATTTTAGAGCTAGATAGTTTAGCTAGCTTAAAACAGCTGTTAGTCGATAATGGATGGACATGGATTACAGCGGTATGTGTCATGCTGTTCTCTTTGATGCACTGGCCTTGTTCTACAACATGCTTAACTATAAAAAAAGAAACACAGAGCTTAAAATGGACGGCGGTTTCGTTCGTAATACCTACTGTAATAGGGTTAATTGTTTGTTTTGTATTCGCAAATATTGCCAAGTTATTCTTATAAAATAAAACAAAAGTTAGATATAATAAAATCAAACAAAGAATGAATGGTACGGGAAAATGTTATGACAATGCCCGGATGGAGCGCTTTTTCGCCACGCTGAAAAAGGAAAAGTTGTACCGGATACCAACGCATCGTTTACCGATGGAACAAGTAAAATCAATAATTTTCAGATACATAATGGTCTATTATAACCGCAAGAGGATATACACCCGAAATCCCGGAGAATTGCCTCCTGCTGTTTATCGGGAAACCATGTTAAAGCATTCAGCAGCTTAAAACTGCTGATGGATTACAACAGTGGATGTATTTATTTTAATACATTGGTGAGACAACTTTTTGCGAAAAGTTGTCTCACCAACACCCTTCTTTCAAATGAGAGTCCCAGAAATCAAATTTAGTGTGTTTCCCCGACTGTATCTGGCTTGATAAGTCCATAAACCTTTGCTGGGATATCACTTGTTACAAAATGTATTTTATTTAAAGACTGAGCTGATCAATGGCTTATCTCATATAAGTTCGTCAAGGTAAAAGAACATACTTATAATTTTACTTATGAGAGCAACATCGATAAATATTTGAAACATTACTTCGGTAATTTTGATTTGCGAAACATTAAACTGTCTGATATACAGGACTATTTTAATAAAACAAAACTGGCAAAATCGACAATGTTAAAGCAACGCATTATTATAAATGATATGTTCGAAAAAGCAATTATTAACGATCATTGTTATAAGAACCCGATCTAAAATATAAAGGTAGGGAGTAGGGAAGTTGGCGATCGGAAGATATGGACCGAAGCAGAGTATAAAAAAGCATATAGTCATTCTGTTGATAAACCAGAAGCGATCGGGCTAATTATCTTGATGTATACAGGAATGCGTAGGAGCGAACTGCTGGCTTTAAATGGGGAGATATAGACTTTACGCAACCAAAAAGCAGTCGTACTGACGACAGTGAAGATCATCGAAGGCGATTCGAAGACGGAATCATCAAAAAATTTATACCTATCTCAGACGAGCTGGTCGAGTATCTGAAAAAGCATAAAAAACCAAAATCCGAATATGTAACTGTCGTCAGAGTATCGTTATCCTTCTCGAAACAATTTGTGAAATATATGGAGCAGATGGCTAAGCAAATAAAAGCTCCGGTTATTACCCCATATGGTGTCAGGCACTCATACGGAACGCTACTCAGAGCGCGCGGAGTTGATATATATACAATACATAAGGTTTTAGGGCACGCAAAAATTTCGGTCAATGCTGATATTTATGTGCATAATGATATTAATGTGCTTCACCGGCAAGTCAAATTAGACAAAAAAATAAAAAATAATCGTCAACTCTGACGACAATTTGACGACATAAAGATATGTTTATCTGGACCGGAACAGCACTCTCGTGCGATAATGAGTGCTGTTTTTTCGTGTGAATAAATAAAAATATACCTTGATATATCTGAAATATCAAGGTATTTTGGCGGAAAGAGAGGGATTCGAACCCTCGGAACGGTATTAGCGTTCACACGATTTCCAATCGTGCGCCTTAGACCAGCTCAGCCATCTTTCCTTGTTGATATTCTGTTGAGCAAAGTAAAAAATGTTTGTAAGCGACACATTTATTTACCAGCTTTCGAATTATAACATATTCGTTTTTTTATGTCAAGTGCTTTTTACTCAAAGAAGAATTTTCGCGCATTACAAAATTGAGATGTTTTGTGAATGAGGAAATAAGTAAGAAATATTTAAAATTACAGACAAAATATATCGTTTGTTTTTATCTGATATGAAACATTTGGTTAAAAGCTATTGCAAACGATAGGATATTATGATATGACAATTTTAGCCAAATAAAACTAACATATGAATTTTATAAGCTAATATACCATAAGGAGTAATACATAATGAAAATGAAAAGAATCAGTTTGTTTATCAGTTTTATAATAATTTTTATGGTGTTATTAACTGCATGTAATCCTAATGACACAGTTTCGGAAGCAAACAATATTTCAGGAACTTCTATTGTTTCAAGTACATCAGAATCAACAACAAGCGAAACAACCTCTGATAATACTTTAAGTGAAGCAGCAAGCGAACCAGAAGCATCAGATACTGAATCGACAACAAGCTCAGACATTAGCGATGTCAGCAGCGGCGAAAGCACAGAAATCAAGCTGACCACCGTTATTGAAAACGAAACTGAGGCACCTGAAGGATTCAAGAGTATAACAATAACCTTTACGATAATAACCCGATCACTCTCGATATGGTGATACCGGAGGAGTGGACATTGATTCCATATGATGGTATAAATAGAATTTTTGGCATGACTCCTTGCTATGCTGTTGATATAATTGTAAATGAAAATAATATCGGCTCAATTTCTAATAGTGTATTTCAATTAAATGACATTAATCAACCCTCATATCAGGAAATCTATTGCTATTTAAGAGAAAATCATAGAGACTTTCTTAATGAATATAATGAAATTAACAAAGCAGATAAAACCAGCACAGCAATCACAAGACCATTTAATGACTTTAGCGGTGAAGATGAGTTTGACACCGGTATAGTATCATATGATATCAATCTTATGAAGTACATAGGCATCAGCTTTGATGAAGATATCCTTACCGAAGAACAGATTCAGACAATGGCTGAAAGCATAAAGCTGTCGGAAGCAGAAAATTAAAATAATTCTTAAATTGAAATTTTTTATTAAGAACTGTTTAATTCCTGCAAAGCAAATATATGATTATATAAATACAAACAGATAAATATACTGTAGCAGATGTAGCAAGTAAAATAGGTCTTTTCTATTAAAGCTTTATATAATAAAACCGAACCTTCACAGTTCGGTTTTTCGTTATGTTGTTTTTGTTGTATCATCCGGATGTTTTCTATAATACCATTCCAAAAACTCGCCAAAGGTCAGCTTTTTTGCTTCTTTGCAAAGCTGAATGACAACCATCATGTTTTTTGACGAGCCAAGTATGTATTTGTGATTATTAAAACTAATCACAGCTTTCCAAAGACAACAGGAATCATCGAAATAGACACCTGAAATACCGTTTCCTTTTATATCTTCTTGAGCTAAAATATATTTTCTTATTTCTTTTGTAAATTTATGAATGCGTAAGTTTTCCTTTGTTTCTAATGAAGGATGTTTTAAAGTTGTACAACCGCAGCTTTGATATTTACCATTTAATAACGACGAATAAGGCTTATAGGTCTGCTTGCCACAGTCGCAGCGACACATCCAGAGTGTTTCTTTCCCACATGTTTTTTCTGGGTATACAGCAACCAAGCTTCCAAATCTTTTTCCGGCAATATTATTTTCGGCAGTTTTTATATAATCGTTACAACCACAGCTCTGTTTTCGTATTATTTCATCGTGTGTGGCACTGATTTCATTCCCACAGTCGCAACTGCAAAGCCACATAATACGTCCGAATTTACGCTCATTGGTTTTTCTGGTTACAACAAGCTTACCAAATCTCTTGTTCGTTAAATTAAGCATTTTTACACATCCTTGAAAATGAAAAGTAAATTTAGGCAATTTTAATTATTATAAACTATAAAATTAAATAAATATACATTTAACAAATAAACAAATATATTTATTTATTGCCATTCAGATAAATTTAATGAATGAACAATATTTTTACTTGAAATTATCCTTGATTTTTACTCAAAAAAACAGATGACTTTATTTGTCATCTGTTAAGTGTATATCGATTCTTTGATATGTATATTGTCAAAAACAGTATTATATGTGATTTTCGTTGATTTCAGAAATAATATCAATCGCATCAACCAGGGTGTCACATATTGCATATGTGAAAGGTATTATCTCTTGAGTTGGCTTTCTGAGGTCTGGGATCATTATAGGTATCATCTTTGCATTGTATGCGGCTTTGATTCCGCTGAAGGAGTCTTCAAGCACAATACATTCAACCGGTTCCTTGTTAATAGACTCAGCTGCCTTAAGGAAAATATCCGGTTCGGGTTTTGACTTTTCGACCATATCTCCGGTAATAACAGAATCAAATCGATCATAAATACCTGTTGATTTTAAAAGTGGAATTGCATGTTGACCGAAGGTTGAAGTACCGATTGCTTTTTTGCATCCGATTTCGTCAAGATAATCAAGAATCTCATACAATCCATATTTTTTGGGGATCCCGTTTTCAGCAAGATATTCTTTTACATACTGTAAAGTAGTCTTGTGGAAATTCTCATACAAAAAATTTTCACCGTACTTTCTCATGTAAAGAGCTTTAACGGCAATATGATTGACTCCATACGATTCATTTATAACCTCATCGATATCGTCCAATGACCATTCTTTAGCGATTCTGCGTTCCATATCCGCAAAAACCCTCTCGGTATCGAATATAAGACCATCCATATCGAAAATTACTGCAATTGACATATTTAATTTCCAATCCTGTTTATTTTAAATTATTCAATGATGCTCGGATAAATTCTCTGAATATCGGGTGCGCTCTATTCGGTCTGCTCTTGAATTCAGGATGGAATTGAACAGCAACAAAGAAACAATGCTGAGGTAATTCAACTGCTTCAATCAACCTGTTGTCGGGAGATGTACCGCAGAACACCATTCCATTTTTAACGAATATATCTCTGTAATCATTGTTGAATTCATATCTATGGCGATGACGTTCGGATATTTCCTGAACACCATATATTTTTTCAAGTAATGTACCGCTCTTGATTGAGCAGGGATATGCACCCAATCTCATTGTACCGCCCTTTGGAAGATTACCTTGCTGGTCAGGCATCAAATCAATGACACAGTCGTGGGTTGTATCAAACTCAGACGAATTTGCAAGCTCAAGTCCGAGTACATTGCGTGCATATTCGACAACAGCTATCTGCATACCAAGACAGATACCGAAATAAGGTATATTGTTTTCTCTCGCATACTTTGCAGCAGTAATTTTTCCTTCGATACCTCTTTGTCCAAAGCCCCCCGGTACAAGAATACCGTTGCAGTCAGCAAAAAATGCAGCAGCAGTTTCATCTGTTACATTTTCTGACTCAATCCATTTTATATTGATTCTAGATTCATTTTCGTAACCTGCATGTCTGAGTGCTTCTGCAACCGATAGGTATGCGTCATGCAGCTTGACATATTTACCAACTATAGCAATTGTGACTGTCTTTGTGCGGTTGCGTATGCGTTCAAGCATATTCGTCCAGTCACGCATATCTGGTTTTGGTACATCAAGCGACAGCTCACGGCAGACAATGTCCGAAAAGTTCTCTTTGTCAAGCATTATCGGTGCTTCGTACAACACGGGCAGCGTTATATTCTGAATAACACAGTCGAGTTTGACGTTGCAGAACATAGCAATTTTGTGTCTAATACTATCATCGATTGGTTCGTCGCAGCGAGCAATGATTATATTGGGCATGATGCCAATTGAGCGAAGCTCCTTGACAGAATGTTGCGTCGGTTTTGATTTATGTTCACCCGAGCTTTGTATATAGGGAATCAGAGTAACATGAACAAAGAGACAATTTGAAAGCCCGACTTCAAGTGAAATCTGACGAATTGCCTCTATAAACGGTTGACTTTCTATATCTCCGGTTGTACCGCCGATTTCGGTGATAACAACATCGGCATCAGTTTTTTTTCCAACTTCGTAAACGAAGCTTTTAATCTCGTTGGTTATGTGCGGGATAACCTGTACGGTCTCTCCGAGGTATTCACCGCTACGTTCTTTATTGATAACGTTCCAGTACACTTTTCCGGTAGTAAGATTGGAGTATTTGTTCAGGTCTTCATCAATAAATCTTTCGTAATGTCCCAGATCGAGGTCGGTCTCAGCACCGTCGTTAGTGACAAACACCTCACCATGCTGATAAGGAGACATAGTTCCGGGGTCGACATTGATGTAAGGGTCAAGCTTTTGAGCTGCGACCTTAAGCCCTCTTGCCTTAAGAAGTCTTCCAAGTGAAGCGGCTGTTATTCCTTTACCAAGTCCGGAAACAACACCGCCTGTTACAAAAATATATTTCGTCATAAATATATCATCCTTTTTTATTGTTCGTATGTCTTTAGAATATTTTCAGCAGCCTCACGCTTTGTCAGCCTTAAATCCATCGCTTGCTTTTCGATATACCTGTGTGCCTGTTTTTCGGACATTTTAATGTATTGCATAAGAATCAGCTTCGCTCTATCGATGATTTTAATCTCGTCAATCTTGGTGCGTAGCATTTCGGTTTCATTTTTTACAATATACATTTTCGCAAGCATAGCGATTGTTAAGTAAATAGTTTGCGAAAACATTTGGCGTGAAATCGGTTTTCCAAGCAAAAATACTCCGTATTTATTGAGCTTTTCTGACAATTCATCAACTAACTCGTTTTTGACAATCATAATAACACCGGCTGAATTTGCTTTTTGTGTTATGTCGATTGCCAACTCATGCCCAAATTCATCGCTTAACGGTGTGTTGATAAGAATAATGTCAAAATCGAAAGTCGACATAATCCTTCGTGCTTCGCTACTGTTTTTTGCAGTAGTAATTTTTTCAAATCTGAATGGCTCAATAAGAGCAGAAATGCTGTCGGAGCTTTTTTCGGAACCGGACACAATGAGAATACGCTCAGGCGGTGAGCTGCATATTTTCGGATTCTGCATTCATGTCGGCTCCTTTCGTTATCAAAATTAAATTTGTATATTTTTTAGATTCTTGGTATGGATTTCATTTGCTTTTTTGTTTTTAAATAACATTCAATTGTCTTTTTGGGTAAGGTTTTATTAATAAATTCGCTTTTTTCAGCTTCTCCTATCGCATCAACAAGCGAAGAGGGAAGTTGCTTTAATGATTTTGTTGTTTTATCGTCTGCAGCGAAAAGATTAATGTTAGTGGGTTCGCAAAGTGTTTCTTTGTTTTTGATACCTTCAACTCCGGCATAAATCAACAAAGCAAAAGCAAGATAAGGGTTTAACATAGGATCTGGAGACCGAAGCTCGGTTCTTGAGTATTCGTCGCTCGAAGCCGGTATTCTGACTAACTGTGAACGATTCTGGCAGGACCATGTAACATATCGCGGAGCTTCGAATGAGCCAAGCCGTTCGTAAGAGGTGTGCATTGGATTGAAGAACGCTGTCATCTCTGCAATACGATTCATTATGCCTGCTGTAAAGTACTGGTTCTCATTACTACCGAATAGGTTTTTACCGTTTTTGGTTAGCGAATAGTTGATATGCAGCCCATTACCGGCTTTATCAGGAATTGGTTTCGGCATAAAGGAAGCATAGATTCCATTTTGAGCAGCGACAGTGTTAACAACTGTTTTAAATGCTATGAAGTTATCAGCTGCCATAAGAGCATCGCTGTATTTGAAATCAATTTCATTCTGTCCGGGGCCTTGCTCATGATGGCTTTTTTTCGGAGTTATTCCCATAGCTTCGAGCATCAGGCAAATTTCTCTTCGTACATTCTCGCCCTTGTCCTTAGGTGCAATATCCATATATGTCGCATTATCAAAGGGTACTTCATTCGGATTGCCATCCTCGTCGTTTTTGAAAAGGTAAAACTCACATTCCGGTTCGATATCGCAACCGAAACCGGCTTGTTCAATTACTTTGACAGCATTTTTGAGAATATTTCGACTGTCACCCTCGAACAATCTTCCATCCGGATATTTGATGGTACAGAACAATCTGACAACACGTCCATGAGATGGACGCCAGGGAAGAAATGCAAGTGTTTGGGGTTCGGGGAAAAGGAACAGGTCAGACTCGGTTATGTCATTAAATCCGCTGACAGCAGAAGCATCGAAAGAAATGCCGTATTTGAAGGCTCTTTCAAGCTCAGAGGGCATAATAGAGATATTCTTTTGAATACCGAAAATATCACAAAAAGTCAGCCTGATAAATTTTACATCGTTTTCATCAATAAAACGAATTACTTCTGAAGCGGAATTTAACATAGCTTAAGCCGTCCTTTCAAAAAATGAAACTTTAATAAATACTTATAACATATAAATATGAATTAATTATGAACATACATCTGTTTGTAAGGATTTTTTGTATCAGGTGTAACTAAATAATATGTGCTGTTCAACATATCTTTGCAGTTATAACCGAATTTCTCACAAAACTCATTTAATATCGGTGCGATAGTGTCAAGATCCTCTTTTTCTGCTTCTTTGACTATAACTTGCTTGTGCAGGTTGGGAGCAGTTGTACAACGAAGGAATATCCTGCCGCCATGCATTCCGGTACCACAGAAGTTTGCGATTGGTGGAGCTCCATTGCTGTCGAGACCGAGTATGATTATTGTACCGCCTGCCTGATACTCACCAAGAAAGCTGCCTGCTTTGCCTCCGACAACAAGAACAGGTTGTTTTTCTTTGTAAGCCTTCATGTGGATACCTGCGCGGTAACCAATATCACCTTTTACAAAAATTTTACCGCCGCGCATTGCATAACCTGTTGCATCACCCGAATTACCGTTGATTGTGATTGTGCCATCGTTCATGGTATCGCCGACTGCATCCTGAGCATTGCCGTTGACAATAATATCAGCACCGTTCAGGTATGTGCCGAGCGCATTGCCGGGAGTGCCGTTTATAGTAATTTTTTTATCGCTCAGAGCATCACCAATATATCTTTGCCCAAAGCATTTGTTTATTGTTATTTCAGATTCATTCGAGCTTCTGATTTCTTCGTTAAGCTCTTTGTAATCCTTAAGATTTGCTTCTATTATCATATACATGAATCCTTTCAAAAAATTAAACTTTTCAGACTACGCTCCCAAGAAATTTCGCACGGTCTGTTCTTGAAAATGCCATCAGCTGTGGTTTATCTTTAATCAGTTCAAAATCGATGCTGTCAAGCGGTGTTTTGTTTCTGATAAGTGCGGTATATATACCTGCTCTGAGAACATCACCGATTATAATATAACCAACCAGCCTGTTGTCTTTAACGAACAGCTTCTTGAAGGTGTCGTCAGACTTAACTATATGAGTTACTCCGTCATAACTTCCGGCTGTAATCATATGCATGCCGAGAAGACCTGTTGCATTCATCGGAATTGCTTTGTTGAATATGCAATCACTGCCTGCCATATTCTTTCCCGCACATTCACCCTGTATATAAGCATTAGGTAATATAGCGAGTATACGGGTTACATCTGCTGAAATATCATAGGATTCGGTGCAGTCACCGGCAGCATATATATCCGGCAGGGAGGTATTGCAATGCTCATCAATGACTATACCTCTGTTTACATTTCCGCCAATAGCTTTGACTAACTCTGTATTGGGACGTACACCGACAGCAATAATTAAAACATCAAAATCTATTGTTTTTCCACTCTTCATTTTTGCTGTTTTACCTTCGAACACCTCGACACTGTCCGCAAGCATGAAAGTAAAGCCTTTTTCTTCGAGATGTTGCTGCATAATTGAAGCGCATTCGTTGTCGAGTACATTAGGAAGAATTCGTTCGGCAAGGTCGGCAATAATAATGTTTTTGGTCTTGTAATGTAAGCTTTCAGCACATTTCAAACCGATAAGACCGGCACCGATAATAAAGATACGGCTGTTTTCTTTTACATCATTATCAAGAGCAAGAGCATCATCAAGCTTCATAAAGGTATGATAATGAGGAACGCTGTCAAGTCCGTTAAACGGCGGTACGAATGCCCTTGAACCTGTCGCTACAAGCAACTTATCATATGGAATGATCTCGTCCTTGTCTGTGCTTACAGTTTTCTTTTCATTATCGATTGAAGTTACTCTTGTACTTAATTTTATATCGCATTTATTATTTTTATAAAAATCATCGGGACGGTATTTCATCCTGTTGATATCGGTCTTACCTTCAAGCAGATAGGATATCAGCGGTCTTGAATAGGTATGCTGAGCTTCGTCGGATATTATAGTTATTCTGTTGTCTTTATCAATGTTTCTTATACCTTCAACACAACCGATGCCGGCAGCAGAGTTGCCTATGATAACGTAATTCATATTATAAACCTACCTTTCTTCAAAAACTATAGCTTTGTTTATACAGCCTTTAACGCAAGCAGGTTCGCCGCCGTTCTGAGTGCAAAGCTCACATTTTTGCATAACACCATGATCGCTCGGTGAAACTGCACCGTATGGGCAGCTAAGAACACAGGTATAACAACCGACGCATTTATTCTTATCAATTGTGATAACACCGTCTTTAATTGTTAAAGCTCCCGAAATGCAGCCTTTGACGCAAAGCGGCTCCTCGCAGTGACGACAGGATACTGCAAAGCTGATTGATTGTAACTCCTCAATCTTAATACGAGGACGAATTGTTACATCTTTCAAAGCATCAACCATATTTTTTATATTTGAATTTGCAAATGCACAATAATACTCGCAAAGATGGCAACCCAGACACCACTTTTCGTTTACATATATTCTTTTCATCAATAAATATGTCCTTTCATAATAGCAGTATAATTATATAAATAAAGTGTAAAGTTTGATATAGATCAGCATTAGTAGAATTTAGATATTATGAATACTGAAAATATAAAACTTTTTGACATTGAATTTTCAAATTCAATGTTTTTATTCACCAGCATGTTTGATCCCGAGAATCTCAAGTTCTTTCTCGTTTAGACCTATGCCGCGGAGCATCAGCCTGTTGCCCTTTAGTGCTTCGATAGAGTTGATACCCATGCAGCCCATAAGCTCTGTTATCTCGTGTCTCCAGGCTGTTATCAGGTTGACCAGCCTTGTGTATCCGACCTCGGGATTCAATCTCTTTACCAATTCGGCTTTTTGTGTTGCGATACCCCAATTACAAAGTCCTGTGTGGCAGCTTCTGCAAAGATGGCATCCGAGAGCGATAAGCGCTGCTGTTCCTATATATACTGCGTCGGCACCGAGTGCGATTGCTTTAACGACATCAGTGCTGCTTCTGACCGAACCGCCGATAACAAGCGAAACATTTCCGCGTATACCTTCGGCTCTGAGCCTTTCATCAACGCTGGCAAGTGCAAGTTCGATCGGAATACCTACATTGTCACGGATCCTTGTAGGAGCAGCACCTGTGCCGCCTCTGAACCCGTCAATTGATATAATATCAGCACCGCTTCTTGCTATACCCGAAGCGATTGCAGCAACATTGTGTACAGCTGCGATTTTGACTATAACAGGTTTCTTGTATTCAGTTGCTTCTTTCAATGAGTAGACAAGCTGTCTGAGATCTTCGATTGAATATATATCATGATGAGGTGCAGGTGAAATAGCATCTGTACCTTCAGGGATCATACGTGTTTTGGAAATGTCACTGCCTATCTTTGTGCCTGGCAGATGGCCACCGATACCGGGTTTTGCGCCTTGTCCCATCTTGATTTCAACCGCTGCCGCTGCATCAAGATAACCCTTGTGAACACCAAATCGGCCGGATGCAACCTGAACGATTGTATTTGCACCATATTGATAGAAATCCTCATGAAGACCGCCTTCACCTGTGTTGTAGTAAATACCAAGCTCTCTTGCGGCTCTTGCAAGGCTTTCGTGTGCATTATAACTGATTGAACCATAAGACATAGCAGAGAACATAATAGGTAATGTAAGCTCAAGCTGCGGTGGGAGGTTGTTTATCAACCTGCCATCTTTGTCTCTCTCAATTTTATTGGGTTTTGCGCCAAGAAAGGTTTTCGTTTCCATAGGTTCACGAAGCGGGTCGATTGACGGGTTTGTAACCTGCGAAGCATTAATCAGAATTTTATCCCAGTATACCGGGAAAGGCTTCGGGTTTCCCATTGATGACAGTAATACGCCACCGCTTTCCGCTTGTCTGTATATTTCTGTTATTGTTTCGGGCATCCAGTTTGAATTTGTTTTAAATGTGTGATCGCTTTTAACAATTTTGAGTGCTTTGGTCGGGCAGACCGAAACACATCTATGGCAGCAGACACATTTACTGTCGTCGGCTGTCATTATATTATGATCAGGGTCAAGTTTATGCACCTCGTTTGAACATTGTCGTTCGCAAACGCGGCATTTAATACATTTATTAAAATCCCTGATAACTTCATATTCGGGATGTATAAAATTAATCGGCATAATATTTTCCTTATCTCCAACATTTTTATTTAAATCGCTATGAACCATTCTTCGTTGGCAGAATGTTTATATTTTGACATCATCGTTCAGCTTTACAATTACAGGCTGACCGCCCTTAGGTGCATATATCCTGTCAAGGTCGGGCTCGATAACTCGAATTGCAGCTTCTTCACTTGCCATGTATACGCGGTCACCTCTTTCACCGACAACCATCGAACGCAGTTTCAGTCTGTCATTAAGTGCCATGATACCGCCTGTATAACCTAACAGAATTGAGAAAGGTCCGGTTATAAGCAGACTTGAGAAGATGTTCCTCAAGTATTTCAAACGCTCTGCTTCCTGAGGTTCCTTTTTATTAATGGTTGACCAGAACGGAGCGGCAACAACACTCGCAGCTTCTTCGATTGTAAGCCCCATCCTGCGGACAAGATAATCGAATATATATGTGATTGCTTCTGTATCGGTCAGTAATGTACATTTGTAACCGAACATTTCAATGTATCTTCTGTTCGCATCGTATGATGAAATTTCACCGTTGTGAACAATCGAATAATCAAGCATTGCAAACGGATGAGCACCACCCCACCAGCCGGGTGTGTTTGTGGGATAACGACCGTGCGCTGTCCAGCTGTAGCCTTCGTATTCGGCAAGTCTGTAGAACTCACCGACATCCTCAGGAAAACCGACAGCTTTGAAGACACCCATGTTTTTTCCGCTTGAGAATACATATGCACCTTTTATCTCACTGTTTATCTTGATTACACGTCTTACAACATATTCGTCTTCATCGAGGTGACTGTCTGCAAGCCTGACAGGGAGGGGATATACGAAATATCTCCAGATAAGCGGCTCATTGGTGATTTTTCTGGTTTTCTTTATAGGTATCTTTGACAGATTGACTATTTCAAAACAGCGTTCAAGATACTTTTCACATTCGTCCTTTGCAGCTTGGGTGTCATAAAAAATATGCAATGCATAAAAATCCTTGTATTCGGGATAGATTCCATATCCGGCAAATCCGCCTCCAAGACCATTTGAACGGTCGTGCATGACAGAAATGGATTTTATAATAGATTCACCTGAAATCCTTTCACCTTTTTTCGAGAATATACCCGATATAGCACAGCCTGAAGGGATTCTGTTCTCGTTTTCGCCTTCTCTGAACATAAAAAACCTCAAATCTCCGGCAGAATATTTTTCGATTATAATATAAACTATTCAAATTCATTCACTGTCGGCTGAATGAATAAAATAAAAAAGCCTGTATAAGGGCGCAATAATCCCTTAACAGACTCCATTGTCTGCTTTGCGACCTGAGTCGCAAAGTATAAATTAAATTCGATTATAATTTAATACTGAAACTATTATTAAGTATGTCTTGATTATATACCATATTATTTATCTTGTCAATAGTGAAATTGAATATTATTTATATTTATCCTGCAATTATTATATGTTTATATTGTATAAACGGTGATAAGCATAGTACAAAATGAATAAAGTAAATGTATTGGGTTCATTTATAAAAAAAATATTTTGAAAAAAATATAAAAACCTATTGACAAATGATTTTTTGTATAATATAATAGCAATATCAGCAAAGGCGCTGTGGGCTTACTACCCGCAGCGCTATTTTTATTTGAAAATCAGTTTTATTAGGAGGTTATAAAAAATGAGTTATTCAAATGATATGTTCGGCAGCATGGTTTTTAATGATCAGGTTATGCATGAGAGATTACCGAAGGATATATACAAGTCTTTGAAACAGACTATATTGAAAGGTAAAGACATTGATATTGCAGTTGCAAATGTTGTCGCGAATGCAATGAAGGATTGGGCAATTGAGAGAGGTGCGACACATTATACTCACTGGTTCCAACCTATGACAGGTATAACCGCTGAGAAACATGACAGCTTTATTTCACCTCAGCCTGACGGTTCGGTTATTATGGAGTTTTCCGGCAAAGAGCTTATTAAAGGTGAACCGGATGCATCCAGCTTTCCGTCCGGCGGACTCAGAGCAACCTTTGAAGCAAGAGGCTATACTGCATGGGATCCCACATCTTATGCATTTCTTAAAGACGGAACACTTTATATTCCGACAGCTTTCTGCAGCTACGGCGGCGAGGTTCTTGACAAAAAAACCCCATTACTGAGATCAATGGAAGCACTCAGTAATCAAGCACTCAGAGTTCTTAAGCTGTTCGGAGCAACGAATGTCGATAATGTCAACTCAACAGTAGGCGCTGAACAGGAATATTTCCTTATAGATAAAAAGTCTTATGATGAAAGAAAAGATATTATATTCACCGGCAGAACTTTATTCGGTGCAAAATCACCAAAAGGCCAGGAGCTTGAAGATCACTACTTTGGTACAATAAAACCGAGAGTTGCCGCTTTTATGAAGGAGCTTGATGAAGAACTTTGGAAGCTCGGCATTCCCGCAAAGACAAAACATAACGAAGTTGCTCCTGCACAGCACGAGCTGGCACCTATTTTCGAAACAACTAACCTCGCAACCGATCATAACCAGCTAACAATGGAGTTCATGAAAAAGGTTGCACTCAGACATGGTATGGTCTGCCTGCTTCATGAAAAACCCTTTGCAGGTGTCAACGGAAGCGGCAAACATAATAATTGGTCTCTTGCGACAAATAAAGGTGTTAACCTTCTCGAGCCGGGAACATCACCTCATGAAAATGCACAGTTCATACTGTTCCTTTGTGCTGTAATAAAAGCTGTTGATGAATATCAGGATCTTCTAAGAATCTCAGTTGCCAGTGCAGGAAACGATCACCGTCTCGGCGCAAACGAAGCACCTCCTGCAATTGTATCAATGTTCCTCGGTACAGAGCTGACAGAAATCCTTGATGCAATAGAAAAAGGAATTTCATACGGTAATAAATCGTCCGAGTTCATGAAAATCGGTGTTCATGTTTTACCGCATATTCCTAAGGATACAACTGACAGAAACAGAACCTCACCATTTGCATTTACCGGCAACAAATTTGAGTTCCGTATGGTTGGTTCTACATTCTCAATTGCAGGGCCTAACATTATACTTAATACTATCGTCGCCGAATCATTGTCATACTTCGCAGATAAACTTGAAAATGCAGATAATTTCACTGAATTGTTGAATTCTCTGATCAAGGAAACAATAAAGAAACATAAACGCATCATATTCAACGGGAACAACTATTCCGATGAATGGGTTAAAGAGGCTGAAAAACGCGGTCTTTCAAACCTTAGAACAACTGCTCAGGCACTTCCGTTATTTACTTCACAGAAGTATGTTGATTTATTTGAGAAGCACAATGTATTTACAAAGGCTGAGGTTGAGTCCAGATGTGAAATCCTCTGCGAGTCATATTGCAAGACGATTCATATAGAAGCTTTAACAATGCTTGATATGACAAAGAAGGATATTTTCCCGGCAGTCTGTGAATATATTAAGTCGCTTACTGAAACTGCACTTGCAAAGAAGTCGCTTTGTGATGACGGGATAACAACAGAAGCTGAGATAGCTTTGATTAAAAAGCTTTCGAATCTCAGCAAATGCCTGGTTGACAAGACAGATTTACTTGATAAAGCAGTTCTCGGCACTTATGAGATTGATGATATAATTGAAAAGATGAATTATTATCATGACACTGTTTTCACAAGTATGCAGGAATTGAGAGCAATAGCAGATGAACTTGAAATCAATGCATCATCTAAATACTGGCCGTTCCCGACATACGGTGATCTGTTGTTTAATGTTTAATACATTTTTCACTATTTCTTCGTATATGTCATAAATATATCTTCCCAAGAGTTCACACTCCGACTTCCCCGGGGTGTGAACTTATATCCATACTCAAAACATCTGCTTGACTTTATACTGATATTGCAGTATTATATATAATACTATTTCTCATAAGAAACAATAGAAAATAATACAAAACTGATCGCAATGCAATCAGTTAAGAAAAAGTCCGCCAGGCAAGGACTTTTCCTCAAATTTTATCACTGTTTCTAAATCGAATTAGTATAAAATCTGTTTTAAGGAGTTTTATTGTATAATTTATTATATGAAAGAAATACTATCAACAGTAACATTCAAAAAGCTTGAAGAGAAGCACTTCCAGGCTGTTTATGATATTTATGATTATTATGTATTGAACAGTACAGCATCATTCCATCTTTCATGTATCTCCCAAGAAGAAGCGCGTAGTATATTTTTTCCACCGAATCCATTGCATGAGGCATTTGTCATCGAAACGGATGACATGGTAATCGGTTATGCGAAGTATTCACAATATAAAAAGCGTGAAGGGTATAATGAAACTGCGGAGGTAGCGATTTATTTGTCGTCTGAATATACCGGCAAAGGTATTGGCTTAAAAGCTCTTGAATTTTTGGAAAAATCAGCACGTAAAAACGGATTTCATGTATTGTTGGCATGTATTTGCTTTGAAAATAAAGCAAGCATTTTCCTTTTTGAAAAAGCCGGATATGAAAAATGCGCTCATTATAAGGAAATAGGAAAGAAATTTGGCAGGTACATGGATGTTGTCGATTATCAGAAAATTTTTTGATTTGGGAAAATTTAAAAACTTTATTAAAAAAGCTTGACAAACACAAAAAAATATGATATATTATCATTGTACTTAGACCGTATTGATTGGACTCACATGTTTTTGTAATCCATTGATTGTTGGTAGGTTGATGGTTTATAAAAGAGTGTGAGTTATTTTCATATACGCAATTTTCACAAGGAGGAAACACAATGAACAACGGTACAGTAAAGTGGTTTAACAAGGAAAAAGGATATGGTTTTATATCCAACGATGAAGGTGGCGAGGATGTATTCGTACACTTCTCATCCATTAATACAGATGGTTATAAGCTTCTCGTAGAAGGTCAAAAGGTAACATTTGATACCGAACAGGATCCCCGCAATTCGAGCAAGCTCAGAGCTGTTAACGTAACTCCGTTAAGCTAATTTTAAATAGAGAATTACCGCCGGAACAGAAGACTGCTCCGGCGGCCTCTTTTTTATATATTTCAATTGACTTGATAAATAAAAATGTTATAATATTAGTAATATAGTTATATAGTAATAAGTCAAAAGCTTGAAAGAAATATCTTTTAAATAAGGAGTTTTGTGATTTACCAATATATATTAAGGCGTGAATTTGACTTTAATAAAACACAACGCTTATGACATAAATAACGAGAAAAGGGATGATCATAAAATGGTAAAAGTAATATTATACGAACAAATAGATACTCTGAAAGAAATTCTTGATGAAAATTTGACTATACGTATATGCAGCAAACAAGCAAATAAATTCGACAGTTATAATCAATTTAATCTTATTACTTTTGACTGGTATGAAGTTGAAGATAAAAAGTCAAAACCTGTTCAGATTGCGATATATTTATCAAAAGAAGATTTGATTTTCATTTGTGAAGAGGAAGAAACACAAATGAAAATATTGAAAATAGTATCAAAGAAAGCTTCAAATGAAAAATTGCTTTATATGTTCTTTTCAGAGCTTCTTGCAGATGATATAATGTACCTTGAGGAACTCGAGGAACAAATAACCGAAACTGAAGATGAATTATTACAAACAACAAAAACCTTATACACTAACGTAATAATTACTTATCGCCGTGAGCTGCTTAGGCTGAAAAGGTATTACGAGCAATTGAATAGAATTTTTGACGGACTGACTGATAATGAGAGCTCAATAATTTCGACAAGTGACTTACACTACTTTAAAATATTAAATAATAAAATTGACAGACTGTTATCTCATATCCTGAATCTAAGAGACTATGTATCTCAGCTTCGCGAGGCTTATCAGGCTCAAATCGATATTGAACAGAATAAATTGATGAAAATATTTACTGTTGTATCATCAATTTTTATGCCGTTGACGCTTATAGTCGGATGGTATGGAATGAATATGAGAATGCCTGAATATTCATGGAATTATGGATATGTATTTGTAATTACATTATGTACTGTTGTAACGATACTTTGTATCAGATTCTTTAAAAATAAAAAATGGTTATAACACTATTTTGAATAAGCAATATAGAACAAAGAAAAACGCTCTCTTACGAGAGTGCTTTTTCTTTAGAGAAGATTATGGATTTATCGTGGTCAGTTAATTTCGATGTTTTTTCCGAGCTTGGGTTTCTCCTCTAATTTTGGGAGAGTGATCATAAGAACGCCGTCTTTGTAATCAGCTTTGATTGCATCTTCATTGATACCCGAAACATCGAAGCAGCGGCGGACAGAACCGTATCTGCGTTCGCGTCGGATATAATTATCCTTCTTATCTTCGGCAGCTTCTTCTTTCTTTGCTGAAACGGTTAAGCAGCCGTCTTTAAGCTCAAGTGAAATGTCTTTTTTATCGAAGCCGGGAAGCTCTGCTTCCAATACATAGCTGTCGCCATTGTCGATAAAATCAGTTCTGAATACGCTGGCAGGTTGAGAAAATCCTTTGAATTCATCAAACATATTTTTGTCAAAATCATCAAAAATACTGAATATGTCATTTCTTTTTCTCCCAAAAGGTATAAGCTCAAACATAATAACAACTCCTTTTATAATTTAATTAATTTCAAACAATATTAAGTGCCGTATTAGCACTCTCAACCGCTTGTTTTTTTACAACCATATTTTATCCGATAAATGTAAACAAATCAAGCAATATATATGACTAAGCTGTAAAACATAGCACTCAAATTATGAGAGTGCCAACTAAAACTGTTCATATATAGCAATCGCACAATCTATGTGATAAATTTGTGTAATTGTAATTCATCATGCTGTCATACGCGCTTGCATCTTGACAATAATTGAAGCATGATATATAATTATCTTTGATCTTCAAATAAAATATATTGATTTAGAATTATATATTTATCATTTCGCGTTATATTAATATGAAAGGAATCTTTATCACTTATGTGATAAAATAATAAAATAAATGAGTATTGTTATAGGTATTGATGTTGGTGGCAGCACAACAAAAATAGTTGGTTTTGAAGAAAAGAATCTTTTAAATCCAATGTTTGTCAAAGCGAATGATCCGATTGCTTCAATTTACGGAGCGTTCGGGAAATTTACTGCTGTCAACAAGATTCCACTTGATAAAATATCAAGGGTTATGATAACGGGAGTCGGTTCTTCATTTATAACCGATTCAATTTTCGGAATATCAACAACTCATGTTACGGAATTCGAAGCTACAGGTCGTGGGGGATTATATCTGACCGGACTTGATGAAGCAATAATTGTCAGCATGGGTACCGGCACAGCGATTGTACATGCTAAAAAAGATGATATCAATTATCTTGGTGGTACAGGTGTCGGTGGTGGTACGATTGTCGGTCTTTCAAAAAAGATGCTGGGCATCTTGACCGTAGAACATATTATTGATCTTGCCAAAAACGGAGATCTTTCAAATATTGATTTAAAAATTCATGATATAACAAGCAAAAAAATTATTCCATCATTACCGTCCGATATCACGGCTGCAAACTTCGGAAAGCTTAGTGATATGGCTACGGATGCCGATATTGCATTGGGAATTATAAACCTTGTCTGTGAAACAATCGCAATGATGACCATCTTTGCAGCGCGTCAGAAGGATCTGCTTGATGTTGTACTGACCGGTAATTTGACAACAATACCGCAAGCGAAGGAAATATTCGCAAAGCTCAGTGCGATGTTCGGTTATAGGTTCCATATGTCAGAGAATGCTCAGTTTGGCACTGTTATCGGTGCGGCATTAACATATTTCATATAACAAGAAAGGTTATAGAGTGAAAAATGATTTTCACGCAGGCAAAAATCACTTGATGATCATAGTTATGACCGTTAATCCGCAAGCGGAATTACTTCCGCTACGCAGAACGTGTCTTTTTCATTTCTATTAGTACTAACGCAAAGCAACAGAATGGAGATTAATATGAAAAAAGTTCTTTTATTTATTCTAATTGCAGTTTTAAGTATTTCAAGCTTTGCCTCATGCAAAGATAACTCAAGTAATGAATCCGATGCAAGTGATACAACCTCAAAATCTGTCATCAATGTAAGCTGCAAAAAGTTACTTGATATCGCAATCAATATTGACAACAATGACGGTATCACTGTTTATACAAGTGAAGGCACAGAGCTGGGGGAATACCTCGATGAATTCATGATATCGGATTTATACGGATCGTTAACAAACACTCCTGACTTCAGCATTGTTGACAGTTATGCAGTTTTTATGACTGATGAGCAGGTAGTCAAGGAATGCCATATCTTTAAACCAAAGAAAAAAGCTGATGCAGCAACAATCAAGGAATATCTTGAAAACCGATTTACAAGAGTAAAAGAAAAGTTTGTCGGATACTTACCCGAACAGGTTGCATATGCTGAAAAAGGCAAGGTATTCGAATATGGTGACTTCGTTATATATATAACAACAATAAGCAATAATGATAATATAATTAAAGCAATAAAAAATAAAATCGACGGTAAATAAATATACGAATATAAATATATTAAGGAAGAATTTTGATGGCAGACAGCACCCGATTTTCAAAAAGAATTTTTGCTATATTACTTGAAAAAGCGAAGGGCGAAAGAAGCTGGAGACAGTTCTCTATTGATTGCGGAATCAGCTATGTTCAACTCAGAAAACTTGCTCAGGCAACCCAGGAGAATCCACCTCGACCGAAGCTGATAAAAAAGATAGCTGACAACAGCTTTGATGTTTATCTTGAAGATTATATGTTTTCAATAGGAATTACACCGAATGACAACCGAAAAAAAGGTGTTATTGCTGATGAGAGCACAGCAAGAAAAAGCACCGTCGCAGCACAGCCTGAACTTGTTATGGAAAGATACAAGTCAATGACTATGAAGCAACGGCGTCTGGTTGAAGAATTTTGCGAATTTCTCTGTGAGAAAAATAAAAAGGAAAATAGTAAGGATTAGGTCAATAATAATACAATAAGTATTACTAACAAATCATTGCCTTCGTTTTTATCTGTAAGTAAATAAATCGTAAGGCCGATAAGGATCAGATCATCGATACTCCAGCTATTGAACAAGCCACCGAATAAATTTCCAAGAATTCCACCTGGTTGCTTTGACTGACAGGATGTATTAACACCATCCAATACCGGAATTATAGGTTCGGGCGGCTTGAAAGTCAGGTCTTTCAACAGTTCCTGTTGTCTTTCTTTTTGTACCTTCAGAAGCTGTCCGTCTGTTTGCAGACCGTTGAATTTTCTGCTGTACAATTAATTACCCTCCCTTCATTTTGCCCAATGAATTGCTTATGGTAATTGCAGATATAACATTGTCTACACGCTTTTGTTTTACATCAGTCATAAAAGGTCTAATCGCATTCAAGAGTACAACTCGTTTATCCGTTCCTGAACTTGATGAACCTAAAGCACTTAGGATATTTCCCGATGAAAGCAGTGAACTCAGGGCAGATGTGTTGCTTGATGCGACAGGAGTTGAGCCAGATATAGCTGCTGTGGGTATAACCGTATCGGCAGCATTAGTGACGGCATCTGCCGGTTGCGTTTTTACATCGTTGCTAACACCCATACCTTTCGCAATCTGCATTATTTTATCGAGTGTTTCGGGATTTGATAAAAGGTCATTAATTTTATCGGAGAATTCAGACATGCTGACCAATACCCCCTTATTTAAAGTTTATCATCCAGGTTTTTTAATATCCCCTCCGCACGGCTTTTGCCGACTTTATTAATTAATTGCTGAGCTTCGGCTTCGCTCATACCTGCAATCATTTCTTTCAGCTTTTTTGTATCCTGCATAAAAATTGCGGTTTTTGCGGGATTGGCACCTGCTGATGATGCAATTTCGCTGATAATTCTTTTGAAGTCATTATCATTCAATTTCAAAAGCTTGTCGATAGAATCTCTGTTAATTGACATTAGTATCATCCTTTCAATCAATTATATGTTTTTTTTAAAAATTAAATACAGGAAAGGCAGAAGAAGCATGATTTTGTGTAAACCGGAACGAAACAGTAAAAATACTTATTGCGTAATTTTTGTTTTTTCATTGTTAGGGATATCCATGTGGATTTTTTCATCTACTTTTCAATATTTGAAATGGGTTTTTCAGTTAATCTTGATTCTTTCTGCAGTAGCAGCAATTTATCTTATCATACGTTATACAATGACTCAATATGTGTATCAGTTGTCGTTGACCGATTTGATCATCACCAAAACTGTCGGTAACAAAACCACAACTGTCTGTTCTCTTGATCTTGCGGAATCAAAGTTGCTTGTATCAAAGCAGGCCTTTTATGAAAAGAACATGGAAAAGGACGTGGGGTACATTCATAATAAATTTAACTTTTGTCAGAACCTGAACTGTGAATGTTATTATTATATTTACAGCTTCAGAGATAAAAATTATCTGATTAAATTTGAGCCGAACGAAGTATTTGTGAGAGCAATGAAGGAGAACATAGGAAATATAAAAAAGGATAAGAAATAATCAATACTTGATTTCAGCTACGATTCTATCCCAAGTTTCCTTATCCACTTTTCCGTCAGGTATACAATTAAGCTTTTGCTGAACTTTTATAATTGCTTTTTCAGTTTCAGAATCAAAGATTCCGTCTGTATTATCGACAGCTACAGACGGTATTTTTTTGCCTAAAAGAATAAGCATATTTTTTAATCTTTTGACATTATAACCGCAGCAGCCGATCTTTAATGTGACACCGGGGTAATCATAAAAGCTTCCGTTTTCGACTGAATATTTTAAGTCCACAATAGAATTCCAGGTTCTTTCATTTATTCTGCCTGTCTGAGGTAAACATAAATATTTCTGCACATTGATGACCGCAGTCTCAACATCAGTATTATATATTCCGTCAACCTTTAAAGGTTTCAATGTTATAATTACTTTACTTAGCGTATTAAGGTCTTCCTGCAGGTTCATAATATAAATACCACGTGAGCCTATTCCGAAATCAATGTTCTTTGTAGCACTTTCTTCATGAAATTCTTCAGATTCCGCTTCTTGTATTCTGATTTTATCTCCGAGGTAGTGCTGTAATATTTCAATCACTGAAAATCCTTTTTCTGCAAGCTCATTTGCATCCCATAACGAAAAATTGCTTTGTATATTATTACAGTATAAAACCGGATTACCGTTATTGTCCGCTGCAAAAAGATTGTCTATATCCTCAACAAAATATCTTATATTGTCAAAAACGCCATATTCTTGAGCATAACTGTAATCATGTGAGGAATCAGCGGTTATATCAAAATTATAGCCTGAACTGCGGTAATAAGAACTCTGTAAACGATTCAAAATAAATGAATTTAGCAGTAACACAATTGCACGGATTGCATTAGTGTTCCAGGTTGGATATATCATTCCGGATACAACCGCAGCGATATAATTTTTATATTCTATCTCAATATTCTCAGCTTCCATATCATCAGGATCCCCCTGATGAACAATCAACTTCTGTGGTAGCTTTAAATTATTGAGAACATTATTGATTTGTGCTTCTTTTTGGGTATATTGTTCATTCTCGATTTCGCTTGAAAACCATAATCCGTGTGGTGGCAGCATTATTAACTTATATCCAGAAGCTATTTTATGTATTGTTGTTGTATCGGGAAAAATTTGAATACCGTAAAATTGAATTTTATCTTTCTCTGGAGTTTCGATGCAGACATTATATTTATAATAAGGTGGTTTAACATATGTACCGGTTTCGTATTTGGTTTTGATATAACGGCTGATACGTGAGTTTTCAGGCGGAGGTGCCGGAAGTGTTATTTTCATGCATTTCCCATCTTTATCGAGCGGTGATGTAATTTGAGTTAGATTGTCAGCAGAATCCCGAATTTCTATATTTACTTTACAAAACACATAAGATTCGGGAAAAATAAATTGCAGAAAACCAAAATGTTTTTCAGCTCCTGGCATCTGTTTATCACTCCATTCTGATAAATTCTTATTACTTAAAAGAAAATGATCTATATTGGAATTTAATAATTAATCGTTTTTCGATTCGTTTTGAATTATTTCATACTGTTTTTTATGAGAATTAGTAATATTATTATATGCCGAGCCAAAAAAACTGTGAAAACAACGGTTGATTTCTTAATCTATTTATGATATTATATTATGATACAAAAAATTAGGATGTGAATTTTATTGAAAAGAGAAGACCTTAGAAACATTGCAATAATAGCCCATGTTGACCACGGAAAAACAACATTGGTTGATGAAATGTTAAAATTCGGCGGGTTGTTCAGAGAAAACCAGGTTATTGAAGAACGCATGATGGATTCCAATGCTCTCGAGCGTGAGAGAGGAATAACTATACTCGCAAAGAACACCTCGACTTATTATAAAGATGTAAAAGTTAATATAGTTGATACTCCCGGCCATGCTGATTTCGGTGGGGAGGTTGAACGTATACTGAAGATGGTAAACGGTGTACTACTGCTTGTTGACGCTGCCGAAGGCCCGATGCCTCAGACACGGTTTGTACTACAGAAATCCATCGAGCTTGGGCATCGCGTTATTGTTGTCGTAAACAAGGTTGATAAACCGGATGCGAGGTCGTATGATATCGGTGATGAGGTACTTGAGCTTCTGCTTGACCTCGATGCATCAAACGACCAGCTTGACAGCCCTGTTGTATTCTGCTCAGGCAGAAACGGTACGGCATCATATTCTCCCGATTACCAGAATGATGATCTTACTCCACTATTTGATAAAATTCTTGAGCATATCGCCGCACCTGAGGGCGATGAAAATGCTCCGCTTCAAATTCTTGTTTCGTCTGTTGATTACAATGATTATGTTGGAAAAATCGCTGTGGGTAGAATTGAGCGTGGCACAATAACAGCTAAGAAGGATGTCGAAGTTTGTAATTTTCACACCGATACAAAATACCGCGGGAAAGCTACGACAATTTCACAGTTTGATGGATTGGTCAGAAGGGAAGTACCTTCCGCTACTGTAGGTGATATTGTCAGCATTTCCGGACTTGAAGATATAGCAATCGGTGAAACTATTTGTGATGTCGGATTCTGTGAACCGCTGCCTTTTGTCAAAATCAGCGAGCCGACAATGGAAATGACCTTCTCTGTGAACAACAGCCCGTTTGCAGGCAGGGAAGGCAAGTATGTAACAACACGCCATATTCGCGATTATCTGTTCAAGGAAGCAATCAAGGATATGTCACTTCGTGTCAATGAGACAAACAGCGCTGATTCATATAATGTATGTGGCAGAGGTGAAATGCATCTCTCGATTTTGATGGAAAATATGCGTCGTGAAGGTTATGAGTTTATGGTCAGCACGCCGCGAATTATTTATAAAATAATTGATGATGTCAGATGTGAGCCGATCGATCGTGTTTATATTGATGTTCCGCAGACCGCAGTTAGTGTTGTTATGGAGAAGATGGGTATCAGAAAAGGCGAATTAGTTAATATGATGCCAAAAGGAAGCAGAACGCATATGGAGTTTCTGATTCCAACTAGAGGTCTTTTCGGATATAAGACCGAATTTTTGACTGATACAAAGGGTGAGGGAATCCTTAATCCGATGTATGATTCATATCAACCTGAAAAGGGTGAGATCGTCAAGAGATTTACCGGTTCGCTGGTTGCTTACGAGGACGGTGAAACAACCTCATACGGTTTATTCAATGCACAGGACAGAGGAGTTATGTTTCTTGATCCGGGTGTGAAGGTTTATACCGGTATGATTGTCGGCTATTCGCCCAAAGGCGAGGATCTGGTTGTCAACACATGCAAGAAAAAACACCTGACAGCAGTTCGCTCAACAGGTGCAGATGAAGCTCTTAAGCTGGTACCCCCGAAAAAGATGTCACTTGAGGAAGCGCTTGAGTTTATTTCCGAAGATGAGCTTATTGAAGTTACACCGAAAAGTATCAGACTACGCAAGCGAATTCTCAACAACGCAGAACGCATGAAGACCAGAATGAGTAAGAAAACAGATTAAGTATTGGCTCTATAATTAATGCAAGGGTTGAAAAAGCCCTGAATGAATTTATGAAAACAGAAGCAGCAATCAAGCTACTTCTGTTTTTTGTGTTTTCGTATATGTGTCGAATTGATTTTACATGTGAATAATGCGGTTCCTGAACCTTTTGAAATCATGTACAAAAATATACGCTCAACCCAATGAAAGCATTACTTTTAAAGTTGTCGTATATTTGATTGGTTACAGGGATGAGACGCGCTTCGTGCCTTTATAAAGTTCAAATTCTTTTATTATCGTAATAAATAAAAAATACAACCCATCACAAGGATGAGTTGTATTTTCATTGGTTGCGGGGGTGGGATTTGAACCACACGGCCTACGGGTTATGAGCCCGTCGAGCTACCAGACTGCTCCACCCCGCGATATATAAACCGTGTAAAAGAAATTGGTGCCGGAAACCGGAATCGAACCGGTACGGGAGTTGAATCCCACGGGATTTTAAGTCCCGGGCGTCTACCTGTTCCGCCATTCCGGCGTAGACAGCTTTATTATAGTAACATATCAACCTCTATTTGTCAACCCCTTTTATTAAAGTTTTGGAAAAATGTTTTCTCAGATTTAATAGAACGAAAATTGCATTTTTTCGTTATCAATATTTGACATATATAAATTTATGTGCTATTATAAAGCCAACATAAAGATAAATAAGTTTATAGTATAGCATCGGTTGGCTTTTAGAAAAACACTTCGTGTTTTCAGAATGTCAGTAAGATAAATTTAAAACATAGCCAACATAAAGATAAATAAATTCATAGTATAGCATCAGTTGGCTTTTAAACAAGATATTTAAATTCGACATACGCACAAAGCGCCAAAAAATTAAATTGAATAGGGGAATGACAGACATGGAAAAGAAAGATCAGATGCTCTGCAAAACTGTTTCTATCATTATGCTCTTGTACATCCTACCCATTGTTATAGTTTTTTATAACATATTCAAGTATGAATATTTACATGTTTTAAACTTGCCGCTGCTTTTACTGTATTTCATCGGCTTGACTGTACTTCCGCTTCTTATTTTTCTGATATTCAGAGGCTTTATGAAATACACTAAACGACGATCTGCGTTTTTTTTCGCTGTATTATTGGTATTATTTTTCCCAATTGAGATTATAGGTATTTTTTTATCTGCAAATGCATCCCCAACAGCTTCAATGACTGATGATCGCGATAACTACAACATTATTTGCAAGAGCATTTACAACTACACAGTGTATGACGACCTGTTTCCCGAAACAGCACCTGAAGATGCACTTATCACAGCATATCATTACATGTATAAAGAAGACATAGAACCGGTATTCGATTTATATTGTGAAATGCAATATAACAACTTCGATCACTACACAGCTGAAGTCGAACGAGTCAACTCAATGTTAACTTCAGTTGTATATCAAGCAGGAGATTTCAAGTGTATCAATTTAAAGAATGATTCAAATATAATGGGATATCACTGCGAGATATTTGCGTATAACGCTGAAACAATGACTACCAGATATATATACAGCTATTGCGACCGGAAGTATGAATATAGTGACCAGTCATATTATTATGAATTGTATTGGAATTTGAAATAAATATAAAAGAAGAAGGAATCTATAAGTGAAAAAATTTATTATTGTTATGTCAATTTTATGCATTACCCTTTCAATTTTTGCAAGCTGCGGTGATGACGATATAGAAAGCATCACTTCAGAAGTAAGTACAATTAATATGGAGCAGAAGACATTGAATTTAGCAGATGAAAACGTAAGCAGTAGACTTAAAATACAAGGTAGATATGCTGTTATTGAAAATGAAGGTATAACCTTTGATTGGACAGGATCAACGCTTGAATGTAATGCATATTGTATGGGTGATGTTTCAATTGCAATGATATTGCAGAGTCTTGTACAGGATAACTGGAATTGTTACTTTACTGTTTTTGTAGATGGTACACAGCAGGAACGTGTGGAACTTCAATCATCTTCACTGAATCCGGAAATAAAATCGTTAACAATCGCATCAGGTTTAGAAGAAGGAAACCATAGCTTTAAAATTGTCAGACAAACAGAATCAGCTTTGGCTCTTGTTACATTCAGAAGTTTATCTGTCAGCGGTGAACTGACAGAAAGACCGAAGGACAACGATCTATATATTGAGTTTTACGGCGATTCAATAGCAGTTGGGCTTGGTAACCTTATATTAAACACCAATGGACCTGAGAGCTTTTATCCGATAAATCAGGACGGTACTCTCTCATATCCATATATGACAGCTCAAGCATTAGGTGCTGATGTAAGCATAGTCGCAAGGACAGGCATCGGAGTAAAAAAAGGTTGGGATGACGGAAACCCAGACATGATTTCTGTTTACCCTTACACAAACTTTTATCGTAACAAAACCAATTTATGGAGCTTCGAGCGTAAGGCTGATATTATTTCAATCAATCTCGGCACAAATGACTGCTGGCTTGGTTTATCAAGCGAAGATTTACAAGCAGCTATGGTTGAGTTTTTGACTATGGTACGACAGGATAACCCTAATGCGAAGATAGTCTGGGTTGTCGGCGGTATGGAGCATTTGTATGAAACACAAGCTACTAATGCAATAGAAGAATGTGGTGGTGCGGATAAAGGTTTTTACGTATTCAAAATGTCAATTGCAGAAAAGAATGGCGGTAAGATGCACCCATATTACACCGAATATCCTAAACTCGTAGATGAACTGACAGAGTTTTTAAGAGAATTATTGAATCAATAAAATTTATTGTATATTATTTTGTTAAAAATTGTAGATAAATATCCTCTGGTTCATATACTGAGAGTAGTAACACATTATGAAACGGAGGATTTTTGTGCAGAACAAAATAAATAATGGAATGAATAATAATATGCAAAACGGTAACAACGGAACAACACCGCCAACCCGCCCGCCTGTTACGAGAACACCAACAATACCACCAACTATGCCACCGACAACACCGCAGCGCCCCGGTATGCCGATGCCACAGCAGCCTGGGATGCCGATGCCGATAGAGCCGGGTAACGGAAGCGCAGTATATCCGGAGATATATTACAGGATTTTACCGTACATTTTATTAGCTTGCGACAGACTTGATTCAACCGGCGCAATGCCCGACCAGGATATGATCGACAGGATGACAGAGGAGATATACAGGGATTTACTTGAGATGAACCCCGATCTCGAAGAATATGCAAGAGGGTTGGAAGATCAGACAAGTCCGACAATGGCTCAAGCTATATCCCGTAATCCTTATTATTACGGCAGACGTTATAGAAGAAGGGGCGGGCTGAGAGATATAATCGATATACTATTCTTGTCCGAATTTTACCGCCGCCGCAGAAGACCGTATTATTGGTATTGAGCAACTAACAGTAAGAACGAGGTATTGGACTGTCCAATACCTCGTAAATTTTTGATTCAAATTTAATCCATCTCAAATGTTTGCAACTGTCCGCACAGCATATGTTGAAATCCGAATCGGTTATAAAATCCAAGAAGCTTCTCTTCAAACACAACTGAAATCATATAAATCTGCTTTTCCTTTAGATAATTAATAATTCTATTCATTAACTCAGTTCCGATACCTTTTCCCTGATAGTCGGGATGAACCATAAGGTCTTGTATATATGCATCAGTAACAGTGTTGCTGACCGTATCCACATAACCGACAAGTATGTCGTTATTATAACACGCTATGTGGCAATATGATGTCATCTTTGGATTATTGTAACATGACTCCATCTTGTTCCAACCGACCGCTGAACGCAAATCGGTGATTTGTTTTGCGGAAACAGTAGTATTGTATTCGTATCGCATATTTAAATCTCCATTACATTTTCTATCGCTTGCATTATTGCGATTTTTGCACTTTCGTATGTCAGCCCGCCCTGCATATATACTGTGTATGGTGGGCGCATGGGAGCGTCAGCAGACAGTTCAATCGATGCGCCTTGTGTGAATGTACCGGCAGCCATGATTACAGGATCGTCATAGCCCGGCATATCCCAGGGTTCGGGTGTTGCATGCGAATCAATCGGCGATTTTGCCTGGATTCCTTCGCAGAAGCTGCAAATCCTTTCGGCGCTTCCCAATCTTACCGACTGGATTATATCAAATCTTTCATCAGTAGATTTCGGCGATACATCAAAGCCTGATTTTTCGAGCATTTTAGCGGCAAAAGCAGCAGCTTTGAGTGCCTGGGCAACAACATGCGGAGCAAAGAACAGGCCTTTTATCATGTTCTTTGTCTGCCCAAGCGACGCACCGCATTCGAGTCCGATACCGGGTGCAGTCAGTCTGTATGCCGAAAGCTCAACAGCTTTTTTTGTGCCGACAATGTATCCACCCGTTTCAGCCATACCACCGCCGAGGTTTTTTATCAGCGAGCCGATTGTAAGGTCAGCACCTACAAATGGTGGTTCGTGCTCCTCGCAAAGCTCACCGTAGCAGTTATCGACCATAACATAGGCATCAGATACAGTATGAACAACATCGCAAATCTTTCCAATCTGTGCAACAGACAGGGTAGGGCGGTCAGAGTCATAGCCTCTTGAACGCTGGATGTAAACGACCTTGATGCTTTTATCTGTTAGTAATGCTTCTTTAATCTCATCAATATCCGCAAATTTTTCAGCTTGTCTGTACTTAACACCAAAATCAACGAGCGAACCTTCGCATTCTGTTATTCCGATAATGCTGTGCAGAGTGTCATAAGGTGTTCCTGTAACAGAAAACAGAGTATCATTTGGTCGCAGTAAACCAAACAGGGCAATATTGAGTGCATGAGTACCCGACACAATGCTATGCCGTGCGAATCCGGCTTCTGCTTCCATCACCTCAGCAAACAGCTTATCACACAAATCTCTGCCGTTGTCACCGTAACCGTAGCCGTCTGACGGAGCAAAATGAGTTGCTGATACACGGTTTTTTATGAAAACATCGAGTATTTTTTTTGTATTGCGGTATGCAAGCGAATCGAATTTTCTGAATGTATCCTCAAGTTCCTTTTCGCATTCAACCGCAAGCTTTTCTATATCCATGAAAATAATTAACCTTTCAAAATATAAGCATGTAGGGCAGGGGCTTTGCTCCTGCCTCTATATTATTTAAGTCTATTTCTCGAAACCATCTTCAATCGCTGCGGCAAGAAGTGATACGCAAGCATTGACATCCTTGAGATCAACAGTTTCGACACTGGAATGTATATATCGTGTTGGTATTGAGATAACGCCTGCATACGAGCCTGAACCGGCAGTCTGCATCGAGGAAGCATCTGTTCCGCCGTACTCAAGGATTTCATATTGGTGGGTTATCTTTTTGTCTTTCGCAAGCTTTGTCAGCCCGTCAACAATGATTTTTGAGCAAATCAGCGAATTATCCTTTATTTTTATCGCTGCGCCTTCTCCTAACTTGACAGCCATTGGAGTTGCACCGATTGTATCACCTGTAGCGGTAACATCGATTGCGATTGAGTAGGTCGGAGCGATTGCAAACGCTGTGGGCTTAGAACCGCGGCAGCCGACCTCCTCCTGAACGCTGAATACGAAGTATGCGTCATATTTCGCTGACTTGATTTGCTGAGCGGCGATAACAGCAACAGCACAGCCTAATCTGTCGTCAAATGCCTTTGCGGTATATCTGTTGTTCATCAGTCTTGTAAAAGAGGGAACAAGCGCACAGACATCGCCGATTTTGACCTTGCGTTCGGCTTCTTTCTTTGTCTTTGCACCAATGTCAACAATCAGCTTTTTAACGGCAATGTCTTCGGGTTTTATGTTGCCTTCGGGAGCAATTACACCGATCTGTCCGTTTGCGAAGCGCACCTTGCTGTATGCACAGGCAATCGAATTGATACCTCCGAGATTGGAAACACGAAGCATACCGCTGTCCTCAATGTAGGTAACAATAAATCCGATTTCATCCATGTGTGCGGCAATCATTAGCTTTTTATCGCTGTTTTCGCCCTTTTTGAAGGCAACAACGCTGCCTAAAGCATCAATCGAGATATCGTCAACGTATGGAGCGATATCTTTCGTTATAATATCCGCAAGCTCACCTTCAAAGCCGGTAACCGAGAAAACCGAGGTATATTTCTTCATTAATTTAATCATAAATATATTTCCTTTCGTTAATACTTATTTCAATGTATCGGAAGTGATAAGAGCTAGAGCTAACTTGTAGACATCTTCAAGATCACTTTCCTTGACAACACAGGAGGCTGAATGAATGTATCTGCAGGGAGCGGCAAGCCCAATGACTTTAATACCGGCAACAGCTCTCTGAATTGCAGAGCTGTCAGTGCCACCGGCGATAAAGTTCTTTATCTGGTATTTGATTTCATTTTTCTTTGCTGTTTCAATTGTCAGGTCAAACAACTTGCGGTCATATATGGTACCGCCGTCCATAAATACAAGCACTGCGCCGCTTCCGACACAACAAGCCTGTGCATGCTTGGGAGCATCGTTGATGTCTCCTGCGGTTGTCGCCTCGACAACTATTGAAACATCGGGTTTTATCTGGTATGCAACAGGTGTTGCGCCACGGCATCCGATTTCTTCTCTGGTGGTGAAAGTAAAGTATGTGTCGTACTCTACTTCTTTACGAATAAGTTTACATAATACCGAGCAACCGAATCTGTCATCAATAGCTTTTGATTTTATCATACCATCACCGAACTGCTCAAAGTTCGGCTCAAATACCGCAACATCACCGATTGAAACATATTTTTCTGCTTCTTCGCGACTCTCAACACCGATGTTGATATACATTTTATTGATAGGTGTGGTCTTTTCTCTTTCTTCCTTAGTCTGCATATGAATAGCTTTTGCTGACAGAATACCAACAACCTTTTTGTCGCTAATAATAACACGCCTGCCTGCCATTACACGAACATCGATTCCGCCAAGTGTGTCAAAAAGCAGTCTGCCATCGTCGGTAATGTATTTTATCATAAATCCGACTTCGTCCATGTGTGCAGCAACCATCAGCTTTTTCTCTGAGCTTCTGCCTTTTTTGAATGCAATCAGATTACCGATTTTGTCGGTATAAACTTCGGTTGCATATGGGGTGATATCCTGTTTTATCATTTCACGCACATCAGCTTCAGAGCCTGAAGGACCGAATGAGTTGCATAAGTTTTTAAGTTCTATCATAATTTATATACATTCCTTTTCAGTAGTGTGGAGTTTTGTGCTTATTAAAATTTTTATTGAGGAAGTAGAATATACATTATACTGTCCACCGCATAACTTGTAATGCGGGTGTAAAAATCACAAAACTCTATGTCTGAAAGTTTACTTTCAGACTTCCTCCTTTGATGAATTCTGTAAGGAGTTTTGCAGTGTTATCAACATCATCAAGATCGATGATTTCGTTGTATGTGTGCATATTGTAGAGAGGTATAGATATCAATGCGCCAGGAATGCCTGCTCTCACCAGCTGATGAATGTGTGCATCAGTACCCGTTCTTGAAGGCTCTGCGATAACCTGATAGGGAATATTGTTTTTCTTCGCAGTATCAATAATATTCGTTGTAAGCTCACGACAGGTTGTTGCCGAATATGATATTGCACAACCGGCACCCATCTTTCTCGCCTTGAACATATTGTCAGCACCGTCAACATATGCATTGCAGACATCAAGTGCAATCGCATAATCAGGATCAATCTCAAATGCACCGGTCATAGCACCTACATATCCGGTTTCCTCACCGCTTGCGAAAAGAGCATATATATCGCAGTCAAGCTCGGCATCCTTGAGGTACTCTACAGCCTGCATTATTGCAAGCATACAAATCCTGTCGTCGAACGATTTACCGCAGATTCTGTTGCCGATCATTCGAGATACTTCGCACTTGTATGCAACAGGAGTTCCAATCGGTGCGATTTCTTTGAGCTTGTCCGTCGGCAATCCTGTATCAATCGCAAGATCCGAGAGCTTTGGTTTCTTTTCGGATTCTCCGGCTGTTTGCAGATGCGGTGGCTTTGAGGTGAAAACACCAAGTATCTTTTCACTGCCAAGTACCCAGACCTCAGCGGCACTGAGAATAGCTGTATCGATACCGCCGACATTGACAATCTTCAAAAATCCGTTTTCAGCTATATCCTTAACCAAAAATCCAACCTCGTCAAGATGCGCGTCAAGCATAACCTTCTTTGCATCAGGCTTCCCGCATCTCTTGATAGCGATAACACTTCCGGTTGGTGTAAATCTGTATTCATCGAATAAATCTCCGCAAAGCTCTTTCAGCTCCTCGTGTGCAAGACATTCACGTCCTGACACAGCCGGCAGCTGTGATAGCTTTTGCGCTGTCTCAAATAGTAACATATCTTTCCCTTTCTATATAAATCTTTTATATAATTAATCATTTAAAATATCAGTTAGTTTTATTATTTGTTTATTTACTATATCAGGTATAGTCTTATTTTTTCTATTTATCCAAATTGCATTAATTCCTGCGTTTTCTGCTCCAATAATATCGCTGCTAACAGAATCACCAATGTGTATTACATCGTTTTCATTCAAGTTATATTTCTTTAAAGTATAATCAAATATTTTTTTATCGGGTTTATATGATTTTGCTTCCTCACTAGTTACAATACCATATGGATTTAGATTATTATAAGATATTGCATGCATTAAATCATCTGTATCAATATTAGATACAATAATTATCGGTACAGGACAAAGCTTAAAAAATTCTGTTGAGTCGTCGAAAATAAGTAGTTTTTGCCAATATTCAAATAAGTAATCCGATATATTGCAAACGTTAATATTAGATTTAAAATGGTTAATTGTGTTTTGCAAAGAAATTATTTCAATTTCTCGTTGTAATAAAAATCTAATACCTTTTGATTGATTACATAATCTTTGAAATTCCATCCACTAATAATGGCTGATTTCAGAAGTACTTTTTGCATTAGATGAGTTGAGTATTTTTGCTGTTATATTTTCAATAATCTCGTCATCTTCATGAACAATAGTACCATAAAAATCTAAAAAAATAGCTTTCATCTTACAACTCCGATGTCAACTTATTTACTTCATCCTTATATATATTGCCTCGTTCGGCAAAGTTTTTGAATAAATCAAAAGAAGCTGCAGCAGGTGAGAGTATAACGCAATCACCATTTTTTGCTAACGCTCTTGCTTTATGCACAGCATCATGCATATCAGTTGCTCTTGCAATCGGTTCGGTATATCCGTATTCGTTCAGCATCTTTTCAAGCTTGTTTGCAGTGTTTCCCATCAGTACAGCCGCGCGTGTGTGCTTCTTGAACACCTCTCCGAGGATGTCAACAGGAATGTTTTTGTCATATCCTCCGGCGATAACAACAAGCTTGCATTTAAAGCTCTCAATTGCTGCCTTTGTGCGAGTAGGTGATGAGTCGATTGATGAATTGTAATACCTGACACCGTCCAGCTCGCGTACAAACTCATTGCGATGCTCGACACCGCCGAAGCTTGCAGCAACAGACCTCATACTTTCATAACTGGAATAATCCTCAGTAGCCGCCATAGCAGCCATCAGGTTTTCATGGTTGTGTGTGCCGGGCAGTATGATAGAGTCATCATCAATCACAGCTTTGCCGTCAACATATATTGATTTCCCGTCAGCAAAAAATCTGCAATCGGGATTTTTTCTTGAAAAGAATGCAACCTTTGATACAGTTTGCTCTGCAAAACCTTTTGTTATATCATTATCAAGATTTAAAACTAATTTGTTCTCTGCTGTCTGAAACTCAAATATGCGTTTTTTCGAATCAACATATTCATCCATATCTGTGTGCCAGTCAAGGTGATTTGGGCTGACATTGGTTACGATTGCTACATCGGGTTTAACCTTCAGCTTTTGAAGCTGGAAGGATGAGATTTCAACGACTGCAAAACCGTCTTTTTGTATGTTTGGAAGCTCCATAAATAAATTCTTGCCGATATTGCCGCCTAAATAAACATTATACCCCTCTGCTTCAAGGATTTTTGCTATCAGTGTTGTTGTTGTCGTCTTGCCGTCGCTTCCGGTAACACAAATCCTTTTGCACGGACAAAACGAGAAGAACTCAGGCAGCTCGCCTGTCAGAATAACGCCCCTGTTTGCTGCTTCCAGCAGCTCTGGAAACCGCTTAATTGCAGGTGATAGAAACAGCATATCCTCATCAATGCTTTCAAGATAATGCTCTCCAGTGATTATGCTTGCGCCAAGAGCAATGAATTCATCCGCAAGCTTTTGTTCAAGCGGCTTCAAATCGCGGATTGTGACAGCAATCCCATTGCTGCAGAACAGCCTTGCAATAGGCGTATTGCTGACACCGACACCGACAAAGCCGATTTTTTTATTTTTATATTTTTCAAGAAGAAAATTAAAATCCATAAACATATTCCATTCAAAAATTGTATTATATATTAAGTATATCAAAGCTTATTATACAACTAACAACAGTATAAATCAACCATTTGACAAAAGATTTTTTAAGTGATATAATACCGAAGAGTTAGCTGAACAATCGCGTGGTATCATATCGAAAGATCATACCATGAGGAAAGTCCGGGCTCCGCAGGGCAGGATAGCGGATAACCTCCGCCAAGGGCGACCTTAGGGAAAGTGCAACAGAAATAAACCGCCATAAAATATATGCTTGCATATATTTTATCGGTAAGGATGGAAAGGTGAGGTAAGAGCTTACCGCCGCACTGGCAACTTTGCGGGTCCATGTAAACCCTATCCGGAGCAACACCGCAAAAAGGTGCAATTGTTTGCCCGACAGCACCTGAAGGTGGCAGGAGGTGTGCGGCAACGCATACCCAAGATAGATGATTGTTCCCGACAAAACCCGGCTTATAGGCTAAGTTGATTAAGACTGACAGATGTCAAACCGACATTTCTCAGCCTTAATTTTTTATATGCAATTATTTATATTTATTGAAAAGCAGAAAAACACCAGCTATCATTTTATACAACGACAGCCGGTGAAATGAGTATACTATTCTAATCCTTTAAATTTCGCTTCTTTTTTCGATTTCCTTATCAATATTATCAAGGATAGATATTGCAGTTTCATTTTTTGATAGTTTACTATGAATATTTTATTCTTATCTGGATAGTCTGAATGTGCTGGTCAAGCGAAATTGTAACAATCTGACCTAATATTTTTCGAATTGAAGCGAGCTTCGAACGGAGTCAGTCCGTTATTATAGG
>MGOY01000011.1 GCA_001797275.1 Clostridiales bacterium GWF2_38_85
AACAACAGAATATAAATCTTTTTCTTCACTCTTGAGCCTTGCGATATGACCTTTTTCAATAGCTTTTTCATATCCTACGATGTCAGGTACAGCATCTCGTGATAAAGAATTATAGGTTAAAATTACGTCATTCACATCAGTGAGATTTTCAACATCATTTGTTTTAACATCTTGACCTGCTGTTATGTCTTGTGCTTGTACAGAAAAATGGAACGAACCATTAAATGATGTAAGAAGCAAGCAAACACATAAGCAAATCGAAACAAGAGAAGCTAATCTTTTCAAAACAATAACATCCTTCCTAATATTGATTCTCAATTCCAATCAATATAAATAAAATAAGCTTAATACATCAAAAATCGATATATTAAGCTTATTTTACCATAATAACTTTTGAATGTCAATAATATATGTAAATATATATAAACATAGTATTGTTTTACTTTTAGATTAGGTTTCTCGCTGCCCGCAGTGCGCCTTCAACCTGACTGTCGGCAAAGCGTATTTCAGGGGCGCATTTCAGGTATTTTTTTAATATCGGCATAGTTAACTCATCGCGAAAAATACCGCCGCTGACGATGAGAGGGAAGCTGTTGCAACTGAGATACCCAGCGGCTGTGTTTACCATGTGGGCAAGATATTCGATGTTCTGATCGAGTATTTTCAATGCAGCTTTATCACCCTGCCTTGCAGCATCAAAAACAAGCGGTGCGAATGCGGCAATTTGTGATCTGTCGTATTTCGGAATCACAGTTGTCATGTTGATTGCTTTATCGCCAAGCTTCTTCTCAACCATTTCATTGAGAATGCAGTCCGGTTCTCTGCCATCATAAACCTGAAGTGACAGCATAATTGCGGCTTTTCCGATATGTGTACCGCTGCCTGATGGATCGAGGTCTGCATGCCCTCCGATTCGTTTCAGCTGGTCGCTCTTGCGGGAAAAGCAGATTGAGCCTGTGCCGCAAATCAGGACAACGCCGTCGCCGTCAAACAACGCAAGCAGATTTGCCGCATCGGTATTGACTCCCACCTTTGCGTTTGGCAGCAGCTTTTCAAGCATTTCTGTGCAGATGCCGATATAATTGTCTGAGGTTGCACCGGCAATTCCAACGAAAACACTTGCGACTTCCTCGAAACTTGCACCGACCTTAGCTGTCAACTCTTCAACGGCTCTGCGAACAATCGCAAGCGATTCGTCCATGCCACAATAATAGTGGTTTGAGCCGGGAAGCAGAACATTTTGTTTGATTGTTTTATCTTCCGATTGTGTTACTGCTGCGGTTTTCGTGCCGCCGCCGTCTATTCCGATATAATACTTCATACTTATTTGGAGGTTTTCATCTGTGCCTGATATTTACGTCTGCAAATGAGCGCAACATCCGGGCGGTTTGTGATGATTGCATCAGCGCCAAGCTCAAGAAGCTTGGTCTGAGCTTCGGGGCTGTCAACAGTCCATGGGTTTATCATGAAGCCGGCTTCATGCGCTTTTTTTATGTAGTCATTCTCAAAGGTCTGAGGATATGACGGATGCAATGCATATGCTCCGAGATTCTTTGAGTAATTATAGGGATCTTCAAGTTTATCGTAGAGCGGTGCTGTATATACCGATTTGTCTATTGCAAGCAGATCGGTAATGTTTTTATGCCAGAAGGTTGAGAATATGATTTTTTCGTTGTCGATTCCTACATATTTTGCGACATCATAAACAGCCTTTACATATTCGGCTCCATCGCCCTTGATTTCTACATTGATTGTCATATCTGTAGATTTAATAAAATCATATACCTCGGCAAGTGTCGACATTTTTGTTCCTGCGAATTTGTCACCGAAAACATTCGGATTTGAAATGTCGTATTCTCTGATCTGAGCAAGAGTCATCTCGGCGATAACGCCTTTTCCTGTACTTGTGCGGTCGATTGTGTGGTCGTGATTGACGACAATAATACCGTCTGCAGTACGGTGAACATCGATTTCGATACCGTCCGAATTCATTTTGTCCGCAAGCTCAAAGGCCGGCATTGTGTTTTCGGGTGCATAAGCGCTTGCACCTCTGTGCGCCCATACTCTGGTGTATAACATTTTTAATAGCTCCTTTTATTTATAACTGCATTTTTGCTATGCTACGGATTATTATAACACTATTAAGTCTCAAGTCAATAGATTTATCATAATATAAAAATTTTGTCGGTAAAAAATACAGTAAAAGCGTTATAGTTATCAAAAGGCAATTCTTTTTTATAAATCGATTAAACATGCGTCCGAAATGATTAGATAGAAATCATTTCGGACGTATGTTAAAAGGGATAAATTGATTATGATTTTACATTATATATTTTTTAAGGATAAAAGTTTCAAAAGCTTTTATGGATTTATCACGCATATTAAAATCATAGATTCCACTGTTTATTAATCTGATAGTAAAGAACATATTTTCTGCAATAGATATTTTGTAATCATTGATAAAGGTTTCGTATGGATAATCCTTTACTTTTTCACTAAGACATTGATAATAATAATCAAGTAAAGGTTTTATCTTTGTTTTGTCAGGTTCAATATGAAGTGCCAAAAGCATAGCTAAATCCTCTGTGCATAATCCCATCCTTACCGCTTGAAGTCCAACAAATTTAATTGCTCTGTCTTTGGTTTTTGACATATAGGTTTGCCCCGGATGTAGATCGCCATGAACAATTGTTATGTTCTTTCCGGTATGAAACCTTGTATCTATAAGTTTAACATATTCTTCTTTCAGATATTGAATAGCATCTTGAAAATAGTCAAGCTTCTTTGCTTCAATATTATTTTCAAGGCTCATCCATACTTTTGGTATTTTGCCGGCTTCCTCGTTTTTTCTATACTTTTTATAATCCTTTTCCATGCAGCTTATATGTGCAAAAAGATTCTCCCTTATCAAATTTAGTAAAATAACTTAACTAAAAGTTAACCCTGATTATAAAAAATCGATGTTTTTGATTATTTCTATTAACTTTTCTTTGGTATGCGTCAGAAAAACGGATGCCCTTATTGATGCTGCGTTCGGGATTCCCTTGATGTACCAGGCGATATGCTTTCTTATTTCAAGCAACGCAAGCTGTTCGCCTTTGTCAATGACCATCATATCAAGCTGCCGCAGTATCATTTCACGCTTCTGCCCGGGCGAATATGGGATATAAGGTTTGTTTTCAAGCACAGCCTTGATTTCCGTAAATACCCAAGGGCTGCCCAGCGCGCCTCTTCCGACCATCAGTCCGTCGCAGTCTGTCTTTTCAAGCATATCGATCGCGCTCGCTCCGTCAACAATATCACCGTTTGCGATTACAGGGATTTTCAGGGTCTGTTTGACTTCCTTTATAACATTCCTGTCTGCATATCCCTCATATCCCTGAACCTTTGTCCTGCCATGAACAGTTACGACCGCTGCACCATTTGCTTCGGCAATCAGGGCGATTTCGACTGCGTTGATATTTTTGCTGTCCCAGCCGCTTCGGATTTTTACTGTAACCGGAACATCGATAGCTGACACAACCGCATTGATTATCTCACCGGCAAGTCTCGGATTTTTCATCAGACTTGCACCATCACCGCTCCCTGAAACCTTAGGGACAGGGCAGCCCATGTTGATATCTATCGCAATAGGGTTGAATGCAGTCATTTCCTTCGCAGCAAACGCCATTGCAATTGGATCGCTGCCGAAAATCTGTATTATTGCAGGCTGATCGCTTTCAAACAGCTTACCAAGTTCATATGATTTTTTGTCACCGTATTGAACTGCTTTTGCTGATACCATTTCGGTAACAACAATTTTTGCTCCGCATTCCAAACACAGTCTGCGGAATGCACGGTCTGTAACACCAGCCATCGGAGCCATATATAATATCGGGGTTTTATCTTTTTTGAAATCCATTCTTATTAAACTCCATTTATACTGAGATGCAATAGAAATATTTTTAATCTTTTTAATCAATATAAACTTCGAACCAGTAGTTATAATCAAGATAATCATTGTAATACCGCCAATATGGGAAGAATATATAAACTCTTCCGCCTGATAGCTTCAGATCACCCGGCTCTGTCCATGAGTTTGGAATAATAAATTCATCCTTGTTTATTTTTACGCCGTAATCATTTAGATATGTCTGCAAGTTAGAATAGTTTGTCAGGTATTGTCCATCTCTTGTGTAATAATAATCGCCCTGCCAGTAGAAAACACTTCCACTTGGTACAATCGAACCCCATGGACCAAAGTCATAGGTAGCAAGATCACCAAGCGTTGACACTCTGTAATTTAAATCATTTGCTATATAGAAATAGTCGACCATTGAAATTGGCGCTTGCGATTCTTCAGGTAATGAACTTTCGTTGCTTACGCTGGTGTCTCCGCTGCTTTCACTGACTTCGTATTTTTCGAGAGTGAATGCCTCCGTATGCAGTGCACAGTTTTGGGGATCTCTACAATATGTAACGATATAATTGTCATTAATGTAAGTAAGGTGCAAAAGTATACCATCTGATTGCTCAGCAACAGAAATAACACCCGAAAGATCAGTTTCCTCGTTTATCATTTCAAGGGTTATTGTGTCAGGAGATGAAAATTTCTCAATATAGAGTGATTGAGCCGATAATACCGCAATTCGGCATTCATTGATAGCATCGCTTTCTTTTGCTTTATTAATAGAGCCGATTAGAGGTGGGACTGTTATAGCTACAAGAATTGCCATCATAGCTATAACGACAATGATCTCAATAAGAGTGAAACCTTTATCGGCATTTTTATGCTTATTCAGCTTTAACATATCAATCACACTCCTCAAAATAAACTACTAATTAATGCAGCAATTAAATACTCATCGCAATGATATCATATAAATAGGTATTATAAAATTGCTGATATATTATATAATATTATATAATAAAATATTATATTTTTCAACATTTTTTTATATATGAAAATAACAGATGAATTTCCAAAACCATTCGAGCAAAGCCAATATTTTTCGGCTTTAAAAAAGCAGCAACCACTTCACTGTGATTGCTACTTTAATTTTATGCTTATTCTTTAATCGATATAACAGATACCGGACAGTTGTCACGCGCTTCTTCCACACAGGATTGTGTTTCATTGGTAACTTCATTATAAACCTCGGCAAGTCCGTCATCTGCCATTCTGAACACCTCGGGACAAATTTCTGAGCATAATCCGCAGGCGATACAGCCTGAACGGTCAATTATTGCTTTCATAAATTTTATACTCCTTTATATTTATTAAAATACCACAACAAGAAACATCTTAAACTGTTCCGCAGCATATACTGCATGTGGTTTTCCGACAGGCATTATAATTGTCTCTCCGGCTTTCAAGATGTAATCAACACCATCAATTGTTATTCTCCCTACACCGTCAAGTGCAATAACCATTGCATCACCACTCGACTTATGTGAGCTGATTTCTTCGCCTTTGTCAAATGCAAACAATGTCAGACTTAATGCACTATTCTGAATAAGAGTTTTGCTTACAATCTGACCATCCTGGTAGCCTACTTGGTCAGCAAGGGGTAAAATTGTTGAATATTCAATGTTTTTTATTAATTTTCTGTCCATTTGTATCACTCCTTTAATTTTAAATATTTCCATCTGTCGATATAGTTATAATTTGCCATTGAATCAGCTTCTACAGTTTATCAACGCTTGTTTGACAGCATTCTCGATCCCGCCACAGCAGGGAACATCCATTTTGGCAACAGTAACGCTTCATATATTATTCTTCAAAAATATTTCTGTTAGTTTTTCTGTATAATCACCTTCATCAAGTTTGAGACAGCCGATAAGTACTATCCTATTTTTTATAAACCTGTTATGAAAATCGCCATAGGCATATGCTGTGCAGTCTGCTGCAATCAAAATGTTTGCATTATCAAAATAAAGTGCTTTTATCCGAGCAAGTTTAATTTGTACAGGTCACTGCATCAGTTGACTCCCGACTGTTGCATTCCCGAATGATTGTATTGGATTAAAATTATTTTCATGAGTAATTTTTTTAGGATTTGTACCCGGACAGTTACCACTGCTACATGGAGATACAGGTATTTTTTTCCTTACCATATTAACCATAACAGCTTCTTCATCATATTCGGCTGCATCGCGTTCTTCGGTCGAAATTGCTCCTGCCGGGCAAACCGGAAGGCAATTGCCCGACCCGTCACAGTAATCATCTTTTATGAGTCTTGCTTACCGTTAACTATTTCTATTGCGCCTTCGTGACAAGCATTTGTACAAAGTCCGCAGCCATTACATTTTTCATCGCTAAATTTTATTATTTTTCTTATCATTATAAATCTTTTTCTTTACTTTTTCTTTATGTTCAACAAAATTCTTATCTTTATACAGTAATTCTATTTTATGCTTATCTCTTTAGAACAGCAAGATTGCAAGGTGAAGCAAAAACAGTTGCGGATAGAAGATGATTGAATATTTCAATTGATTTGA
>MGOY01000012.1 GCA_001797275.1 Clostridiales bacterium GWF2_38_85
GAATGGAGAGCAGGTATTTAAAATTAATTAATCTTTAATAATCGTTGACTATATTATGGGATTGTGATATTATTTTAAATATATTGAGGAAAAATCAATTTAGCATTATTTATAATAGTGGACAGAAAAAGGAGAGATACAACCATGGAAAAGAAAACAGAATTTACTATCGAAGAATTCAAATTAGAGCAACCAATTTATGTGGTAGGTCGTACAGTTAGAGTAACACATGGTACACCTGAATGTTTTCCCGCAATAAGTGCGTTAAAGGCTAATTTTCTTGCTAATGATGTCCCGTCGATAATAACCAACATACAAAAACCGGTTATTAGATTTGGTATTTGCAAAGATCATCACGTTCCAAGTGAAGGTCTTATAGAATTCACTTATATGATAGGCGTTCAGACCACAGGACAGACGTTTGAGAATTTAATTGATGATATGGAACTACATATTATACCGGAAGGTGATTATGTCCGTATTAAAGTATCAGCTCCCGATGCTGATACAGCTATCGGAACTGCATATGTAAATTTAAGTAATTGGTTCAATGAATCAACTGAATGGGCAGGCGCTGGCGAATTTGAAGTTTATCCAAATGAATCTACAGACGCTGAAATGGAATTTTGGAATGGACTTAAAAGAAAGAATTTTTGATGCTCAATATAAGCATAATCCGAAGTCAAGCGTTTTTATTATGTAATATTAAATAAAACAATATTGCAAATTAAATCGACTCACTATTTATAATTGGAGGTAGAACATAATGTCAAAGTACCCGCAATTCACTATGTCATTCAGCATAGGACCTACGAACAAAGATCGAATTGATGCTTTTGAAATATATCATAAAGCTTTCAAAGCAAAGAAACTTTCAGAAAGCACACCATCCAACAGTGATGATATCCATATTATGATGAACATATACGGACTTGATATTTTAATTGGTCCGGGTAAAGTAACAGGGACTGGTTTTGAAGGTGCTTTATCCTGTGAAATTCGTTTTGACGAAGAGGACGATTTTCATCAAGCTTATGATGGAATAAGCAAAGATGCTCAAAGTCATTCTATTGAAGGTCCATATCCATGGGCAACGCTGCTAGGTCTTGTGGTTGATAAGTTCGGTATTGGATGGGCTCTTTATTATAACGAATAATTATATCCTCGAAAATAAGCATAATCCGAAGCCGAGAGTTTTTTAGAATAGAAAGTTCAATCATCATTTAATTTGTATAGCACACAATATATCATGATGTATCATGAAAGTGGGCAAGAGAAAATGAGCGAAATTAAATTGATTAAGCCATCTGCTGAGTATGCAGCGAAAATTGCTGAGTACCGGGACGAATTTATTACTTATAATGATTATTTTACTGTTTGCGACGTTAATAGAATACCGGGTGCAGAACGCATTTTAGAGTTTGATCGTGCGATTGATTGGATTGAAAATTGTCGGTTGTGCGAACATGCCGAAACAAATCCATATGAGGATTGCCCTATTGCGACGCAATATATAGCGGTTCGTAAGAGTGATGACAGGATTGTTGGAATGATACATTTGCGGCATGAGCTTAGTAATGAAGAATTACGCAATTTTGACGGTAATATAGGTTATTCAGTCCGTCCGAGCGAGCGCCTGAAAGGTTACGCAAAGGAACTGTTGAGGTTATGTCTTGAAAAAGCAAGAGAATACCGCCTTGAAAAGGTGTTGCTTTGCTGCGTTGACACAAACTTAGGTAGCCGCAAGGCTATTCTTGCAAATGGTGGCGAATATGAATGCACAAATTACGGCGAGGAATCTCGCTTGCACGTGGAATTGTATTGGATTTTAATTTGAAACCTCAAGCTGCAAGCATGTATGACTTTTCTATAAGTGATTTTTCTAAGGAAGAGTATCGAATTTAGAACGTTAGGCGTTATTAACATACGAGTATAATCAAGAGAAAAAAAGAAAGCCAACAAAATTATAGGAAGTGTTTCTATGAACATACTTAGAATTGGAAAACAATTTTACCCCAGGTATCCGTTTTTATTTTCTTTATGATAATCTTATAAATCACCCAAAAGGTTGCTTTGACGGTTATCATTCAATAAAGATTAAAGATGAATTGATCCTGTCAAATTTTTTGTATGCTTGTGTAATTACAAAAAAATATAAATGCGAGCTTGAATTTCTTATTCCAACCGATGTTAGTAAAAAAGTAGTTTATCTTTCAACGGAAAATTTGATTATGATGGATTGGGCTGATAAGCATATAATTATTTAAACGCATTATAAGCATAATTTGATATTTAATCATCAAAACATTTATTAAGTGAGGTAACGATGTTAGATAAAAGCATTCCATACATGAATATTATTATGAAATTACAGAGCAAACTAATTTCGTCACTTTCTGGCCCAGTTTTACCAAATGGGTATACATTCAGACTTTATAATGATGGTGACGAAATTCATTGGGCGAGAATTGAAACATCAGTTTTAGAATTTGAATCTGAAAATGATGCTTGCGATTATTTTACAAAAAAATTCATTCCTCATATTGATGAATTAAAGTCACGTTGTGTTTTTGTAATTAATCAAGAAGGATTACCTATTGCCAACAGTCGACTTCTTTCATTTTCCACAAAAAGATGGTGACGGAATTTCGATTATTTATATGAAAGAAGGTCATTTAATGAGTATAATATTACTGAAAAAAGCTGAAGATTTAATCAATAAATGCACCGCACATACACGAGAATCGGGGCTTTCATTTGATTGGGTTATGACGTTGACAGATGAGTTGGGTTATCCGTCTGCTTCAATGATTACAGCTTCAAGAGCAGATGGAACAAATTGGATTGCTTTCTGTACGGGAATTGGCGCAAATAAACCAAACCGTATAAGAAAAGACCCGCGCGCTTGCATATATTTATTTGAAAACAAAAGCTTTTCGGGTATATCTTTAATAGGAAAAATCGAAATAATTACCGATTTAGAGGTTAAACGGCAAATGTGGTACGATGAATTGGCAGAACATTTTAATGGCTCGGAGGACGATGGGTTATGCGTTTTAATGTTTAAGCCAGAACGCTATAATATCTTTATAGATTATCAAACAATTCAAGGTGAATTTGTTAAGTGAACTATAAAAGAATTGATTATTTAGGTGGTGTTGAAGATGAAAGACAAATATCTTTATTTGCTTGCTCAATTTGATAAAGAAACTCAGGAAATACTCACTGGATATTACGATATTCTCCAGCAAAATGGCTTTGTAGGAAATCAAACAAAAAACATACCTTACCATTTTACTTTGGGTAAAAAAGATATTGATTGTGAAAAACAACTGATAGACGACCTCGATAAAATATGCGCAAACACAGCTTGTATTGACATCCATCTTAGTCATATCGGATTGTTTGGTTTAGGTGTATTATTTATTGCTCCAGACATGAATTTTGAATTACTTAAATTTCAGCAAAAATTCTTTCCCCATTGTGGAAATGGAGCCTACAATTGGACTGCACACGCTACTTTGCTGTTAGATGAGCCAGAAAAAATTTTGAAAGCGCTTCCGATTATAGCTAAAAACTTTAAACCTTTTAAAACACGCATCGAGAGTATCGGATTATATGAATTTTTTCCTATGCGTTTTATTAAAGAATGTATACTCAACAAAACAGTATAAGCATAATCCGAAATCGAGTGTTTTTTAAAATAGAAAGTTCAAGCGTCATATTAATTATATTTTTAGAGGAAGGTATTTATTATGGCAAAAGTGATATTGATATGTGGGAAAATTTGTAGCGGCAAAACCCGATATGCCAAATCTTTGTCAAAAATGAACTCTGCTGTTATACTTTCATCAGATGAAATTACCCTTGTTTTGTTTGGTTCAAATGGTGGACAAGAACATGGCTGTGTGGTTGATAAGTTGCAAAATTATCTTTATCAAAAATCATTAGAAATTGTTGATGTTGGAATCAATGTTATTCTGGATTGGGGCTTTTGGACACAAAAAGAAAGGCAGAAAGCAATTACATTTTTTGCAAAACATAATATTAATTTTGAGTGGCATTATATTGATTCGTCAGATGAGGTGTTGCGCGTAAATCTCAATGAACGAAATCGTGAAATTGAAGAAGGTCGAACTCTATCCTATTATTTTCCTGACGAACTTATTAGTCGGTTTTGGGATATGTTTGAAGTTCCTTCAAAGGATGAAATGGACATTTGGGTTGATAATCGAATAGTATAAGCATAATTGGAAATTCAATCGTCACATTTATTATATTAATGCTCAGTAAAATCATTTTGAAAAGAGATTTATTATGGCAGAATTTTTAGAAGCAGTCATTACTGAACTGACTCAAAATCACTCTGAATCTACTTTACATCAGTTATTATTCAAGACAAGCGAAAAACTAATCAGAGGAGATGAGTTTTCAACTGAAGAAAAGAAATATATAACAGATAGATTCTTGAACAATATAAGCGATAAAAACGATATAGAACGTTTCCATAAAATAATAGAAATTCCAAAAGACAGAGTAAATATGTATCCATTATTTTTTGTTCCGTCGGACAGCACCTATAAACGTATTACAGTTACAGGAGCTATGCCCAAAACACATATTTTTTCTGCAAATTCATATGAGTTGGAGATTCTCCGCATATTGACAATGTGGCGATCAGATGATGAGAGAGTACAAGATATGATCATCAAGACTATCGACAGGCTGAAAACGATGTGTTTAGATAAGAAAAGCGATAAGGATGAAATATATGAAGTTTCAATTGCAGTCATACGTTTTATAGCATTAGTTTTTCCTGATGAAAAACAATGGATTGGCAAATTATTTACTGGAGTACGCCAAGGAGGAAAAAGAACTGGTGCTGTTATGTATTATTATTTCTTAATGTTATCCCAACTCCATTTGCCAATGTCGGATGAAGAAATTCGGAACAATCAATGGCATTTTGAAAAAATGACAAAAATCGGAACTCACAGGTCTTACAAATTGAAATACGATAACATATTCGAGCCGATACGTACACATATTGCCCGTAATTGTTTATTACACTTTCCTGAATTTGAATATTTAAGAAAAATGAAATCATATATTGGAGCGGATGGAAATAAACATTTTGATGATGCCTACTAGTATAAATCGTAAAGAGCGTTTTCATTATGTAACACTAGATTATTTAAATAATATGGGGAGATGAAATAAATGGCTGATAACAGATTTTTATCAGTGAGTGGGATTGTCGTAAAAGATAATAAAGTTTTGCTTGTAAGACAAGCGTATGGTGCAGCTAAAGGTTTACTAATAATTCCTGGTGGGTATTTAACAGAAGGCGAAATGCCGAATGTTGCACTTGAACGAGAAATATTAGAAGAAACTGGAATCATAGCATCTACTGATAACCTAATAGCTATTCGTTTTTCAAAAAAGGATTGGTGGGCGATTTTTACCGTTAATTATGTTACCGGAGAGCCAATATCTGATGGTAACGAAAATAGCGAAGCGTTATTTCTTAATATAGATGACGCATTATTAAGAAATGATTTAACTTATACCACAAAAGAAATATTGAAAAATTACATATCAAAAAATAAGTTTACTCTGTCGGATTTTTGCCCATTCGGAATTGAACCGACACATTATCAACTGTATATATAACGCTCACTGATAAGCGTAATACGAAGCTAAGAGTGCTTAAGCAACGCTCTTTTTCAAACATAAAAAAATATAATCACATTGAGTCGTTGAGTCGTGCGAATTGCCAAAATGAGAGGTGATTTGTAAGGCAGCCGGTTCTTTTGTTATTGATACAGAATTAGGTAGTAGTGGACTGGAATTTGGTTTTTCCTGACTTGGCTCTACTACAGCAAAAGTAAATTATGCAGTAATGATTTTTATTGTATATAATAGACATTATTAAAAATCAACCTTTGCATATTTATATAATGATAATATAGCAAGTGTGATTTATAAATGATATAATATCTTTATACTTCGCGTAAGTGATCAGGTTTATAATGCGAAGCACTCATATGCGTGAAAGTATTTATAGATTTTTGCTCTAAAATATTATTTTGGTAGGAGATACAAATATGGGGAATGCAATTTTAAAAACAGATCAACTGTGTAAAAGCTTTAAAAGCGGTACACAGGAGCAACAGGTATTAAAAAACATGGATATAGAAATTTATGAAAGTGACTTTACCGTCATAATGGGTTCGTCCGGTGCGGGTAAATCCACTTTGCTATACGCTCTGTCCGGAATGGACAGACCTTCAAGCGGTTCTATTAAGTTTTTCGATGCGGAAATTGCAGGTCTGAATAATGACAAGCTGGCGATCTTTCGAAGACAGAATTGCGGTTTCGTGTTTCAACAAATGTTTTTGTTAGATAACATGAGTATTTTAGACAATATATTAGCAAGCGGATTGCTCACCGGAAGTGATAAAAAGCAAATAATTGCGAATGCGAAAGACTTGTTTACAAAGGTTGGATTAACAGAAACCATCTGGAGAAAATTTCCGACACAGCTTTCGGGCGGTGAAAATCAGCGCGCAGCAATCGTTCGGGCGTTAATTAACAAACCGAAGGTTGTTTTTGCGGATGAACCGACCGGCGCATTAAATTCAGCGTCCGGAAAAGCGGTGCTGGATGTTTTAACCGATGTCAATGATAACGGTCAAAGCATTATCATGGTAACGCATGATCTGCATTCCGCAAGAAGAGGAAATCGGATTTTATACATAAAAGACGGTGTAATCAGCGGTGAATGCAATTTAGGTAAATATGTTAGCGGTGATACTACACGCCACGAAAAACTTCGTACTTTCCTTTCCGAAATGGGGTGGTAGCGTGAACAAATTGTGGTTGCATGCGCGAGCAAATATTCGCAAAACCAAATCAGTATCTGCAACACTTGTCTGTATGTTTATTATTGCGGCATTTCTGCTCAACGCCGGACTTTTAGTTGTCGTTAATTACGGTAACTTTTTCAACACTCTGAAAGAAGAACTTTTACCGGCGGATGTCTATTATATGATACCGAATGCGCTTTACACAGATGAAGTGAAAGCATATTTTAATGAAAATGAGCATATTGAGAAAATCCAGAAGAACGACATGATACTGCTCGACTCAAAAATAACCTCTAAGGGAAAAGAACAGTCGTTTAATGTATTATTCAACAATATGGATGAACAGCGAGAAATATCTAAATGGGAATTTGTCGGAGAACATTTAGAAGCTGAGGATATGTCGGTTTATGTTCCAGACGTTTTTAAAGCGGTAAGCGGGTATCAGCTAAATGATAAAATCGAGCTGAAATTTACCGATGAAAAAACAAACACGGGAAAAACATTATTATTTACGGTAAAAGGTTATACAGAGGATATCTATTTCAGTTCTGTCGACACTGGGTTTATGAGCTTTTATTTGACATCAGATACCTATCAAAAGGTAGCGGATATCATAAATAATCCCGATAATAATATGCACGTAGTGTTTACGAACATGGATAATACGGATAGTATTAAGACAGTTGAAAGCGGAATTCGTGATATTCTGGACTTGAATTCCTCTTCTCTGATATCAGGGGATGTATCGTCTCTTTTTGTGGTAATCGATCTTGAAATAGTCGAAATGGCAAGATGTATGATGGCCAGCATGGTTTCAGTTATGATGGTTGTTTTTTCCATGATCATTGTAATTGTCTGTTTATTGGTAGTACATTTCAGGATTGTAAACAGCATAGAAGAAGATGTTATGAAAATCGGCTCCTTAAAAGCAGTCGGTTATACAAGCCGGCAGATTATACTTTCTGCTATTTTACAGTTTGGGTTAATCGCAGGTGTCGGCAGCCTCATCGGAATTGCACTTTCTTATCCGGCATTACCTTCAGTATCTGCTGTTTTCGAACAGCAATCCGGATTAAGATGGGAGCAGGGTTTTGATGGTGTTATCAGTTCAATTGCCCTCCTTATTTTATTGTCGATTGTTGTTTTGGTTGCATTAACCGCCGCTCGTCGCCTGAGTAAGCTTAACCCCATTAATGCTCTTCGCGGCGAAACCACAGCGCATAAATATAAGAAAAACCACTTGCCGCTGGAAAAGGCAAAAGGTCAGCTTTTGGTTGTATTAGCTTTTAAGTCGGTTCTGCAAAGCATGAAACAAAACATCATGATCATAATCATCCTTACCGCAGTTACATTTTCCGGAGTTTTCGGTGTGATTATGTTTTATAATACAACCATCGATACAAAAGCTTTTGCAGAAGTTCCTGGTATGGAGATTTGCAATGCAATCGCTGTATTGAATCCCGAAAAAGATCAAACGGAAGCAGTAGAAACCATTAAAAACATGGATAACGTTCGTAAAGTACAATATCTGGATCAGGTAAAAATCAAGATAGATGGCAGTGAAGCTTCTACATTTATAATGGATGATTATTCAACCAAAGAATCCATGTTGGTGTATGAAGGTCGTTACCCCGAAAATAAAAATGAAATAACTATTGCCGGAATTTCGGCGGAGAGGCTGCATAAAACAATCAATGATACGGTTTCAGTAAGTTTTGGCGACCATGAAGAAGTATTCAAAATCGTTGGATTGTCCAATGGTTCTTCGATGGGAGGAATCAATTCTTCAATATTAACTGAAGACTTCAAACGGCTTAATCCGGATTTTAAACAGCAGTCTTTGAATATTTATCTTGAAAAAGGAACAGATGCTGCTGCGTTCATTGAAAAATTAAAGGATCAGTTCGATAAGGAATTATTGCTCGGTGCAGTAAATTTTGATGAGGAAATGGCTGAAGGTATGGCGTCCTATCAAAATATAGTTGCAGCAATGGGACTTGTAATGCTGATAATTACACTGCTTGTGGTTACCCTGGTTTTATATTTTGTCATCAGTTCATCTGTTCTTCGTAAAAGACGAGAATTGGGAATTCAAAAGGCAATTGGATTTACTACATTACAGCTGATGAACCAACATGCAATCAGTTTTACAGTACCTATTATTCTTGGCGCAGTTATTGGCAGCCTTTTAGGGTCGTTTTATACCAACTCGTTGATGTCTGTCACTATGAAGAGTATGGGGGTAATGAAAGCCGGTTTTATCGTAGATCCATTCTGGATGATTGCGTTTTGTATAATCACTATATTATTTTCTTACCTATTATCTCTTTTAATTACCTGGCGTATTAGAAAAATATCTGCATATACGCTTGTTACGGAATAATCGTTAAGTTAAAGCATTATACTGTCTTAAAACTAATAAAATGAGCCGTTGAGCCGTGTTAGTCACCAAAAATGAGAGGTGATTTGTATGGAAGACGGCTCAGTTGTTATTTAAACCGAATTAGTTAGTAGTGGACTGGAATCGGGTTTATCAGGTCTTGGTTCTACTGCAGCAAAAGGAATAACAGCTTCTTTAGTCATCGTAACATCCGCATTATCATTTGCTACTGTTGCGATAATGAAATATGACATTGGATTTGAAACTGCGATGGCAAAGGTATCAACACTTGCGGATACCAATCAAAAATCAATTTCCGAATTATCATCCGAAGCTCTTACTCTGTCAATTACTACAGGCACATCCGCATCAGAACTCGGTGAATCCTTGTATGAGGTTCTTTCGGCAGGTATTTCTACTGTAGATTTAACTGCTTTTCTTATTGAAGCGAATAAACTGGCAGTCGTTGGTTTTACAGATGTAGTAAGCTCAGTCTATGTATAGCGTGTTCACCCAACAAACGGGAACAAAGCTACCGGGTGCATTTTGTATCAAACTCGTGTTCTTCGCCAAAAGGGTTGTATAAAAAAGATACAGCCACAAAAAACCAAGTTCCAATTTCATAGATGCAAATGCCACTTTTTAGCTTTGCGGATAGATTTGAACTCGCGCACAATAAAATTCCGGCAAAATCAAGCTCATAGACTAAAAATCTATGGGCTTTTTCTTTTGCTCAAAATTAGGAGGAAATAATCAATATGAACAGATTTCAGAAAGAGCTTGCAAGGCAGCTTAAATGATTCGCAGACCATTGTCCATGAGATGAACCGCATTAGGCGAAAAACCTTCGCCTAATGTAGATGTATATTCAAAATCGAGTATCATATTTAAGCACCAAAAAAGCAGAGATTCTACTCTGCTTTTACATCATATTATAAAATATTATTAACTGTTTTTGACTACCTTTATAGCTTATTTTTTCCTTGCTACAAGATTGATAATATTCCAATGCTTATCGTTACCAGCGGCGGTTTTACCGTCATATTCCTTCTCTTCGATAAATTCAACTTCAAAATCAGAAAATATGTTTCTGACATCTTCTATACTGCAAAAAGACATTTGATCGGATTTGGACCAGCCATCATTTTTCCCAAAAAAATTTCCGGCAAAACGTCCGTTCACAGATATTGAGTTTTTTATTACATCCAAAAATTTATTGAAGTAAGCTGGCTGACAAAAAGGTATGCTAAAACTTGAATTAATTAAATCACATTTTGGTAAAACATCTAATTCTTCAAAAGTTATCTGCTTAGACGAGAATTTTATTTTCTGTTCGTTTGATAAATTATTTTTGATGTTATCAAAACCGTTTGAACTTTTATCAACAGCCAGAACATTCCAATTATAATTTATTAAGTAAATACTGTCGTTTCCAGCACCTGAGCCTATATCAATAGCATTTCCTACAAAATCTCCAAACAATTCAACAGCTTTAACAACCATCTGACGTGGCGGTGAATTTTTTGTTAACTCATTGTATTTTTTCCATTTTTCATTATCGTACATTGCGTTTATAGTCTCCTTTATAACTAAAATTTTATTGTTTTCTGATATATTAAAATTATTTACTTACATTTTATATTGATATTATTTTTTTGTCAAGTATAGTTTTAACCCCTCGAAAATTGAACCGAGAAACCAAAATCCAATACCCAGTTGGTGTTTTTCAGCGGTCGGTCTATCTTGCAGTCCATTGTTATCGCAGCACCTGATGCGGGTGGTGCTGTAAATGTCAATCCGGGAGTAACATAACCAAGCAGTATATTAGGACAACGGCCGCAGCCTAATTGATTTATGGAACTTGAAGTGAGTCTCCAATAACGTGCGTTTACCGGTGTCTCCAGTCGTAGATCAGCACTCACACTGGAGATATCAGCAGTTGCAGTTGTATGCAGGTTAGTCCAATTCACACCATCATCAGAGTAATCAAAACCAATCGCTGTGGTTGGACTTCCTGAACCTCCAAATGTTATTGTACCGGCCGGCATATATAATCGGTTCACCGTGATTGCATTTCCAAAGCCAAATATCCATCAGAAGTTTGCTACATTGATCAGAATACTGTTTAGTATGGTAGCATAAACCTTTTGAGCTACGGCTCCGCCGAAGAAAGCATCATGCGTTTTGAAAATATGGAGATTACAGGAGAGCTATTGATTACGACGAATATTTGACGAGGAGAAAAACAATATGGCTGTTATAAGAAACCTGTATGCGGGACGACTGTCCGACGAGGATGCGGAGTTGTTCTATAAGTTGTGGATGGGACTGTTGGATTTTGTTAACGCGAAATGCGATATAGATTCCAGTCTCGGGAGATTGACTTCCCCAAAGGGGCAGGATATTCAAAAGCTGTTGCCGTTGCGGACTAAGATATGGGAAGATGTCGGGATTATTGATGCTTACATTTCGGCAGAAAAATCGCTGAACAAGGATGAAATCTCCATTCTCGCCGGATGGAAAAAGGCAATCAACCTTGATTTTATCGTTGTGAAGCACTTGAAAAACCACTCGGTGCTGATGACGAACGAAAAAATGCCGCTTCTTTATGGGACAATCGGGATTTACAGCACATGTGATGAAATGATTCCAAAGGAAAGGCTTCCGGTTGCAGTTAACTGTATGTTGCTGCCCTTTAAAGGGAAAATAATCAATGACAGCTTCCTTCTCGGAGGAAATATCACCTTTGACTCCGGTTACAGAAAAGGCTTGAATGATGCCTACCAGAATTCGAAGGAACGTTACGGAATCATTAATTCGTTGGATGACAATGATGAGCTTATCGCGAAGCACGCCGCTGACAGCGCCAGAATGAAATGCATTGAAAATGAAATCCTTGTGGATACATATAACGAAGATGAAGAGATGTCCGCTTGGCATTGTTATTTAACGGATACACTCACGTTCCCGTTCGGTGCAGATGCGAGCAAGCAAATGCTCCGCTCGCCGCTATTGTCGGGAGAAAAAGTAACAGTTACAGGACTTGCCGGAATGGATGATTGCTATGACGGGCTTGTTGTAATGATTCAGTGGCAGGGGCGGATATTTGCTGTTTTGCTTGAACAGTTATCGCTTGACGGTGACACATCTGAAAAAACACGGGAAGCCGTGGAGGATTGGCAATATTGGATCTCTTCGCATGGACTTTTATATTAACTTTCGTTTTCGGGTGTAACCGTTGGAGAAAACTAATTTATGTTGATTAATGCGGCTGAGAACCGGCTTTTTGAAACCGCCGACTCAATCCAATCGATAGATTAGTTTTAGTTTATCCGCGTCAAGATTGGAAGCCATAAAAGACCATCATAAATGATACAATCGAGTATCGCTTATGATGGTCTTTTTTTCTGTGTAAATATAGACTTTTCAAGTCTTTTTCGATATCAGCAAGGCTCGCATTTGGTCATCACGATGTATTTTATATTTCCTCTTTTGACCCCGGTGATCATAACCTTAGCAGTATAGCAATATTTCAAGTCATCGAAAGAAATAACTGAAAAGATAAAAGAAAAGCGCAGAAGCATTGAATACAAGTGAACTTGTCAAGTAAAAGTAGACACGCAAAAAGTTATAAAAAGCCCTGTTCGGGTTTATACTGAACGGGGCTTTTGTAACCCGAAGCATAAGTCGGCTTGTCATTGTTGAAATAATAGACATAGCTATCCAGCATGTCGGCAATATTATTGGCATCTTTTAGCCCGAAATCGAAAACCAGTTTGTCTTTCATTCATCCTTAAGTAAAAATGAGGTTGTTTTTCATATACAAAATTTAAAGTTTTTAGAACTGCTAAGTTTCGAACTTCCGCTATTAAAATAAATATATATCATCTTCACCAGTCTTGACAGTTTACTGAAGAAGTGTTAAAATGCAATTGGGCAGAACTGGATATTTATGTGCGAGGTGCATATCAACTCATTTTCAAAGTAGAATATATCGATTACATACGAAGACTATCATTTCCCAGCTCTGGAATTATAAGAGGAGTAGGATTATTATACTGTAAACAAAATAAGTATTGAAATCTGGTTCATATAAAAAAGGAGAAAATAATGAAAACACGAATTCTTGTTACAATATTAGTTGTATTATTACTATTATCAACAGGATGCAGTAAATCTAACGAACAAACCGATGTAAACAAAGGGGATGGATATGTAAATACAGAAGAAGACAATGATGCAGGCGATAATGTTTTTGAATCCACACTACGTAAAATCGTTAAGAACGGTAATTTGCAGCTGGAAACAACTAATGTTGTCAAAACATACTCCGATATACTCGCATTTGCCAAGGAAAATGGTGGTTATGAATTCGAACATTCCAAGACTGTCAGAGATAATTATACCAGTATAACAGCGGAAATTAAAATTAAACCTGAAAAGTTGGATTTACTTATGGAATATGCCGGGGATGCGGCAGTTATAATCAACAGCTCAACATCCAGTGATGATATTACCGAAGAATATTATGATGCTCAGACCCGCCTTGAAACAAAGAAAAAGATACTTTTGAAATATTATGAATTTCTTGAAGATGCCGCTACACTAGATGACACTTTAAAGATCCAGAATGATATGAACAAATTGACCGAAGAAATTGAAGCAGTGGAAGGCAAGATCAAAATATGGGATGTGCTGGTAAGCGAATCAAGCCTGAATGTTACTATCAGCCAAGTTGATGATCCGTTAAAGCCGAAGAAGGACATCAAGTGGAATGCTTTAAGCTGGAATGATATGGGAACATTAATTAAAAATGGTTTTATATCAGTTTCGAATATAGTGATAGCTGTAGTTCAATGGTTAATAATCAGTGTAATAACAATTTCTCCGTTGTTGATTATTGCTGGTATCATACTGTTGATTACCAAGAAAAAGCGAAAAGAACATAAAGCAAAAATACAGGAAATAAAAGCATTATACACACAGACACACAATAGTAATGTAAAGAATAATAATCCGAATAACTCAGAACAAAAATAAACTCACATTTTAATAATTGTAAAAGCAGGGCAGTTCTATCCATTTGGATTTAACTGTTCTGTTGAGTTTTTTATTAAAATATTATTTCTAAATCTAATTGATATAAGGTATACCGATAATAGAAGCTTATTTTGTTTTATATGATATAATTAAAGGAACGCTGCAAGAAATCAGTATTAATATAATAAATTGTTAGCTTGTTTAAGTCAAAATTATCAGGTATAGGTAAATAGATTTTTACAAGACCGGTGGGTTGTATTTCAACATTGTTCGATAATAGGCTAATATCATAAGCAACAATTCCGTTATTTTAACACGGTTATATCGGAAATTTGTTGGAATGCCAGATATAATATTTTTAAATTAGGCATTTTACGAAGATCCGATAGTACAGAGATATTTCCTTTTTTTATAGAAGAGTTAAGAGCTGATACTGATTTATATCTATCTTTCAGAGAAAATTCTGTACATTTTTTATTATAATTGAAAAGTGTTTATTTCTGATTGTTCTTGTGTTTTTCAAATCGATGTTGCCAGTACATAAATATAATAATACCATGCCTACAGCATAAATGTTTGCACGGCGGTCAGTTTGTGCATAACCGTATTGTTCAGGTGGAGCAAAGCCTTTTGTTCCGAGATACAGAGTATCTTCTATTAATTTATCATCAAAAAATCCGCATGATCCAAAATCTATTAATGTTATCTTACCATCGTTTATAATTATATTTGATGGTTTAATATCTCTGTGGATTATAGGTAGTTTTTGACTGTGGATGTAGATCAAAATATCACAAAGCTGTTCAATAATAGATATCGTTTCTTTTTCGGAAGGTAACCTTTCGTTGACATACTGACTCAGCGTGATACCTTCAACATAGTCTTGTAAGACAAAGAAATTAGTAACATTTCCATATGATTCATAGAACTTTGCCAGGCCTTTGTGATTTAGGCTCCTGAGAAAGCCAAGAGTTAGATTTTGAATGTTGCAATTTTCTTTCAGGTAGCATTTAACTACAACTTTCTTATTTGCAGCTTTTAGCAGTTGCTGTGTTTCGTCGAGGTTGAGAGCAAAACCAAAAGCAAGCTGAATAACCTTATCCCTCGACGGATTTTTTATTCCTCTGAATATTTGCAATCCATAAGTACGTTCAATATTCGCAACCCCCACAACCTCAGAAGGAGACAATAATTTTTCTTTACATAATCTTTTTAAATATAAATTTAATGGTTCAATTTCCAATTGCTCATCAAAATGAGCTATAAAACGCTTAATGCGTTTTCACAACGAAATATTTCCGTTGTGGAATGCGGATCATTCTGTCCTATCCGCAAGCGGTTTTTCTCAAAGTTGAAAATTTCTTTCAACCTAACTCCATATTTATTGAATAGGAATATATTAACTATACCATTATTTAAAATATAATTCAACGATTATTTATAAAAAGAGAATATGTTTTACCGATATCATAATTTTGCCTTGCTTTCAATCGCTTCCTGTAAATCTGCAAGCTCTTATGCGACTACACCTAATCGTCAAATTTTTTGAACCTTGTTATGTATAAAACATCGCAACTTTAGTAAACTATATATATCTTATTTGGGAGGTAGTATATGCCGAAAGACAGTCAGCAGGATAAAAAGGAAGTTAAAATCAAGAAAACCAACGGTCAGGCACCAATCTCTAAAGACCATAAAACTCAAAGCAATAATAAAAAAAGACAGTCTAACAAATCAAATGATGTATGAGGAGTAGATATGAGTAAAAAGAATAGCAAGTCTAATAAAGCAGCGAGCAATTCGGATAAGAAGCAGAATGTAGTTATTAATACTGCAGCAACAGACAATCAGAACATCAATCAAAACCACAATATCGAAAAAGAATCAATGGGACCGAACACGCGAAGATAAATCTACAATCAAACATACCCTTCTGTCATATGGGTTATGACGGGAGGGTATGTTTGACATAATAAATCATTATATCTTTTTAATCTATCTTTTGTTATAATAAATATATCAATCGTATGACTAAGCAATTGAGATATTAAACTAAAAAATGAATTGTTATTTTATTTATTTGAAAAAAGTCAAAGAGTAAAGGCATTTTTCAAATTGCTAAGGTAATTCATTTATTAGTTTTATATAGGCAAACAAACTTGGTGGCGGAGGTTATATGCTATTGATTTGCTTTGATGCCAATAAGTAGATTTTCTTCTTGACTGAATATTTTAACCTGTTAAACGATTATACTGACCTGTTGCGGAAAGACTATTTCATTTTTGAAAAGCCGGTAGTATAATAATAACAGTGGGAGGTGAAACGGTGAAAATACATATTGAGATAGTTGATAATATTGAAGAAAATGAGGTCATCATCCGCTGCGGCTGCGTGGATGAAAAGATCAACAAGCTTCATCAATTATTGATTGATCAAAATTTGTCGGACAGCAAAATAACCTTTTTCAAAAAGAATCAAGAATACTACTTCCCGCTTGATGATGTTCTTTTCTTTGAGACTGAGGATGAGTTTGTTTATGCACACACAGCGAATGATGCATATCGGATCAAATACCGACTCTACGAGTTGGAAGAGATATTGCCAAAGAAGTTTATACGCGCAGCAAAATCGACAATCGTAAATACCGGACAAATTTACTCAATAGCCCGAAACATCACTGCTTCAAGCCTTGTTAACTTCATCGGCAGCCATAAGACCATATATATTTCTCGACTGTATTACCGGGATTTACAGCAGCGTTTAAACGAACGAAATCCGAAAGACAACCGTAGATGACAGGGTTTTATACAATACTTATTAACAATTTTACCGGTTAATTACCGGGGAAGGAATGAGATTGAAATTGAAAAATAAAAACTGGTTCTGGGGATTATTTTTATTATTCTTGGCAGTATTCATAATTGCAATTCAAATTGGTTCGTTCAGTGAAATAGGAACAATGACAATTATTGCGACAGCTCTGATATTTGCAATGATTATAACCAGCCTGATTAAGCTACAGTTTTTCGGAGTGTTTGTACCATTGGCATTTCTTTACATGATATTTGAAAAACCGTTAAACTTACCCGATATATCCGGATGGCTTTTAATTCTTGTTGCGTTAATGCTTACTGCAGGTATTGATATGCTTTTTCCACATCACAGAAGAAGGCACGGTGTATTTTGCCGCAACTCAAGCAAGGGGGAAGAACTGAATGGCAATAAGGTTTACGCCAAAACTTCTTTTAGTGAAGCAAGCAAGTATCTTCACAGCGAAAGCTTGAAAAATGGTGAATTCAATGTATCCTTCGGAGAACTGAACGTTTATTTCGATCAGGCACAGCTTGACCCAAACGGAGCAGAGGTTTATCTTGACTGCAACTTCGGATCGATGAATGTCTTTATACCGAGAGATTGGAAGGTAATCGACAAACTGCAAGCCAATCTTGGCAGTGTCGAGCATCAACACAATTCTACTGTACTCGCAGGAGATGCGCCTTGTTTGACACTCAGCGGTAATGTCCGCTTCGGAAGTATAGAAATTAAATATGTTTAAAAAATGCTAATAAAAAATCCCCGCATAAAGAAATAATGCAGGGATTTTTTTATTCAAATATCATTTTCAGCTTTTAGATTTATTCTCTGAATCTACATTTTCAATAGCTTCAGAGGCAATTGAAACCTGATGTTCTTTGCCATCGACCTTGATTTGGGGCAACTGTTTCTTGAATACCATTTTTAAAAGAATCGGGCATAACATTGAAGTTGCGATTATAAGAAAAATAGTTGCGACAAGAGGATCGATGCCTTTTAAAATACCATCTTTATAATATATCAAAGTCTGACCGGTTGCATAAACTGCAAGTGCGACCTCACCGCGGGCAATCATACCGCAACCTATTGATAATGATTCTCTGTTGTTATAATGAAAAAGCTTTGCGATTCCGCCGCAGCCGATAATTTTCCCTATAATACCTATAACAACGAATACTACTGCAAACAACAGACCTGACACCTGGAAATGACTGAAATCTGCACTGATTCCGATGTAAGCGAAAAAGATAGGTGTGAATATCATATATCCACTGACAACGATTTTACGGTCGACAAATGATGTATCATCAAGACCACTGAGCATAAGTCCCGCCATATATGCACCGGTTATTGCGGCGATACCGAAAAATTCTTCGGCAAAATAGGCATAGAAGAAGCACATAGCTAATGCAAAAATACTTGTACGGCGTTTGTGGGGATATTTTTTAACCAGCATCTTGAAACTATATCGAAGAATAATTCCAAGACCGATTGTAAACACGAAGAAGCCTGCAGCCTTGAGTAATGTAGTACCGATATTTCCGCCACCCTTTAATCCGGTTATTAAGCTGAGAGCAATAATACCGAGTACATCATCTATAATAGCTGCGCTGAGAATTGTTGTACCGACCTTTGTATTGAGCTTACCAAGTTCACGAAGAGTTTCAACAGTAATTCCGACGCTTGTAGCTGCGAGAATACATCCGATGAAGAGTGCATTCATAAGTTTGTCGAGATTGTTTATTTCGCCGATACCGCCCATGAAAAACATAGCTCCGAAAGTGCCGAGAGCAACGGGTATGATAACTCCCATAACAGCAACCGATGTGGCTGCAACACCGCTGGTCTTCATTTCCTTGAAATCTGTTTCAAGCCCGCTTGAAAACAGAATGAAAATAACACCGATTTGTGAGAAGCTATTAAGCACATCCATCTCAGCTTCCGACGGGTTCAATATACCGTTAAAATTTATACCCAGATGACTGACAATAGCCGGTCCGATAACCAGACCTGCAATAATCATACCGACAACCTGCGGTAAACCAATCCTGCGGGTAAGCATGCCGAGTAACTTTGTTGCTAGCAATATTACGGCGCAGTAATAAAAAATGTTCATAACATTAAATTCCATTAAATATTCCCTCTATCTATTTTGCAATATCTTTTTTATTATATACCTGTTTATTTTATCAAGCAATAGCTTCTTTGTATAAATAATCAAAATATCATACTTATTATTATGAAATATGCACAAAAACAGCCCGCTTTTAAAAGCGAACCACTCCGGATTTTTGTGCAATTAGACCGATGTAATAAAATGTATGCTGAATGATGGTTGATTGCATACGAACTTATAAGCATTTTTATTGACATTGTTAGCAGAATTTAGTACAATGAATATATAATATTAAAACAGAGGGAGCGTGAGGATATGGATTTAGACAAACTATATTCATTAATTTGTGATATAGCAGATGATAATGAAAATGTTGACAATGTTCTAATTCAAATAAGTGAAAAAAGTAAATCACATTCTCACTTATCACATTATTGTAGTTTTAATACTTTTCAATGCATAATCACTAATAAAACATTAAGGTATACTTGCTTGTGTAACGCTAGAATAAATGATCTTTTAGAAGGGAAGAGAAAAAGCATCGAATGTTTCGCAAACAATGTATTTATTTCTTGTCTCACACATTAAATTATCCAATAGAAAAAACAGTTTTCGATTTTATAGACATAAGAATAAAAGATGATATATTTAGAGATTTAGAAATTATTATAAATCCATGGGCAAGTATGTCATCTCAAAAGAAAATACAGAAGACGATAAAAAATAGTTTATTGAATGAATCAATAAAAAATTCAATATCTATTAAGCATAGTGAGTTATATGGATTGGTAAAATAAAAATCATGATTAACAATTTATACGTCAGCGGACTGCGGATTGATGAAGAAATCCCGAAAGATAATTATATTTCAAAGCTGCCTGTTGTTGCTAACCTTTTGAAGATGGGTGAACTTAGATTCGATAAAAGAGTTACATTTTTTGTCGGTGAGAACGGAACGGGCAAATCAACTCTGCTCGAAGCGCTTGCTGTCTGCAGTGGTTTCAATGCGGAGGGTGGCACACGGAACTTCGATTTCTCAACAGCAGAAACTCATTCAAAGCTCTGCGACTACCTGACAGTAATCAAAGGTATAAAGCATCCAAGGGATGGTTATTTTCTCAGAGCTGAGAGCTTCTATAATGTCGCAAGCAATATCGATGAGCTTGACAAAATACCGGCTGCGGCACCAAAAATATCTGCAAGCTACGGCGGGAAATCACTTCACAATCAATCGCACGGGGAAAGCTTTCTGACACTTGTTGAGCATAGATTCGGCGGCAATGGACTGTATATCCTTGACGAGCCTGAAGCGGCACTTTCACCCAAAAGCCAGATGAAGCTGCTTGCCGAGATAGACAGACTTGTCGGCAAAAACTCACAGTTTATCATCGCAACACATTCACCTGTGCTGCTTGCGTTCCCAAATGCGGAAATATTCGTGCTGTCGGGCGATGCTATAACGCTGACGCCGTATAAGGAAACCGTGCATTATACTATGACAAAGAACTTTCTCGACAACCCAGATCGAATGATAAAATATCTGCTTGAGAAATAGGGAGTAGCATATGAAACAAAACCAAATCAGAAATGCTGCAAGAGCATTAATTATTGAAGAAGGTCATATTCTTTTATGTAAATACATAGATGAGAAAGGTCCTTTGATAAAAGCGGGAAATACACAGTAGAATTCAATGCTGAAAAGCGCAAGGGAAGTTTTGAAATATATTGGAAGAAAGAGGAATAGGCTAATGATTATGAGTAAATCAGCTCTCATACTTGGTGGAAGTTATTTTGTTGGCAAAAAGATAGTATCAAGTTTAGTCGGACGTGGATATAAGGTAACTATATTGAACAGAGGAACAAAAGCATGTGAAATAGATGCTGTGGAACAGATTAAATGTGATCGCAGCGATATAAATCAGATGAAAACTGTACTTGCTGGCAGAGAATTTGATTTTGTTGTCGATGTAAGTAGGTACGATATGAGTTGGGTTGAAATCCTTTGCGATTCTTTAAATTTTGATTCGGTAAAAACATTTATATTCATTAGCTCAAGTGCTGTTTATGATATTAACAATTTAGAGATTCCTTATAAAGAAAATGATAGTTTAGCTGAAAATAAATATTGGACAAGTTATGGTTTGAATAAAATAAAAGCTGAGAGATATTATACAGAGTTTTTAAGTAGTAAAAAAAGCAATCTTGTAATTCTAAGGCCTCCTTACATATATGGTGAGGATAATTATGTTCAACGCGAAAGCTTTATTTTCAAGCATATTTGTAATGATGAGCCTGTTTTTGTACCTTCCAATAATCCAAAATTACAATTTATTTATGTATATGACCTAGCGGAAATCGTTTGTGAATTTTTTGAGCGAACAAATGAGAAAACAACAATTTGCAATGTTGGGAACAAGGAATATATGTCTTCTTATAAATGGGTTGAAGCGTGTGCCAAAGCAGCAAAAAAGAAAGCAAGGATAATAAAATTTGATTATGAGAACATAAACATTAATATACGACAATTCTTTCCGTTTTTTGATTATGATAACGTTCTTGATGTAAATAAAATTAAAAAAATAGTACCAAACGAAACAACATTTGAATTAGGACTTAAATCTTCATTTGAATGGTATGAAAATAATAAACAAAATATTATTTTCAAGCCTGCTGTTGAACGTAAAACCTGAGGATTGTCTATTTGTCGGTGATGGCGGAAGTAATGAGCTGCCCGGTGCTGTAAATGCCGGAATGAAAGCAGTTCAGGCAAAATGGTTTTCGCTCGATAAGAACAAAAACAATGCGGGATCTCATTTCAAGCAAATATATGAACCATTGGAAATTATAAATATTTTAAAATAAAATATGCCTATTGACATAAAATTTTTATTGTGTTAGCCTTAGTTTGAAAGGTGGTTTTCGTGTGTATCATTCGAGATTTAAAGGCACACATTACGAAGCAGGTTTGAGATATGGCGATATACTATATAAACACGGCGCGGATTTGTCGCATGCCTTCAGCAAGGACAGCAAAAAGATTGAATTTGTCAAAGAAAGCATAAAAATATACGAGAGGGAATACCCTGAGGTTCTGGACGAAATCAGAGGTGTTGCAGAGGGAATGAGGATTCCGTTCGAGGACTTGTCAACTTTCCTGCTTGGAATGTACTGTTTCATCTTCAACAACAGATGTACTAATACTGCTGTTTTCGACGGCGATAACATCATTTTCGGAAGAAACAGCGACTTTCTTGTCAGCCTTGAAAAGCAGTATGAAAGCACATATTACAAACTTGATAACAGCAACAGCTTCATCGGCAATACAACAACAATGATTCAAATGGAGGACGGTGTCAATGAGCATGGGTTGGCAGTCGGGCTGACATTTATATATCCGCTTAAGATAAAACCCGGACTTAATGCCGGAATGATGGTCAGATATATCCTCGAAAAATGTAAAAATGTCGCGGAAGCGTTGGAAAAACTGCAGAACTTCACAATCGGCTCAGCGCAGACCATAACTATGATTGACCGTGCCGGAGATATGGCTGTTGTTGAGTGTAACTGCGAAACGCTGTATGTTATCAGACCTGAGCCGGAGCAGATTTTCGTCCATGCAACTAACAACCTGAAAAGTCCGGAAATGCTGCAATATCAGTATGACGGGGTTGACGATATCCATTCGGGTGAAAGATATGAAACAGTGTATAATGCTCTCAAGGACAGGAAAAATTGCTCAGTAGAATATATGAAAGAAATCCTGACAGGTAAACAAGGTTTTATGTGTCAATATGACAGAGCACAAGTATTTGATGCTGTGTGGTCATCAATATACGACTTGAAAAACATGAAAATATATAGAGCAGAGGGAAACCCGTCAAGGGTAAAGTATAAAGAAGACACAAGGTTGAAGTTTATAAAATCGGGAGATTAAAATGAAAATCGGAGTAATTGGGTTCGGACATCTGGGTAAAGCATTGGTTAAGGGTATCTTTAACCGCGATATAGAAACGGCAGACAATATATATGTTTGTGCAAGAAGTGAATCAACATTGAAAATTGCTTCGGAAGAATTCGGTGTTAATACTACTAATGATATAAACAAAATTTTCGAAATAGCGGATTTAGTTTTTCTTGTTCTAAAATCGGACGTTTTTTTAAAAACTGAATTCGACAAAGCGGTATCAGACGATAAAACTGTCGTCAGCTTTATTGCCGGCGTTACCATAGCACAAATAAAAGAAAAGTTGGGTTATGATGCGGAAATAATCAGAGCAATGCCAACATTATCGATGGAAAATGGAAACGGTATTATTGGCTATACAAAAACAACAAATAAAACAATTGCTAATATTTTTGAGAAGCTTGGATATGCGTTTGCTGTCGATGAAGATAAAATAGACGTTGTAACCGCATTTTCAGCCTGTGGTCTTGGCTTTGCGGCATATATTATTGAGGCATTCAAGCAAGTCGGAACACAAATGGGATTTGACGAAGATACAAGTCGCAAGATCGTAGAAGACAATTTTCTAAGTGCAATCAATAGTAAGGACTATAACAAAACGATACAGGAGGTCGCTACCAAAGGCGGTGCAACCGAACAGGGGATTTTATATTTTGAAGAAAATAAACTTAAAGATATTATAAGTGGTGCTATAATGGAAGCAGAAATTAAATGTAAAAATAAATAATGGGAGGCGATATTATCAAAACTCTGATTTTTAACGGTTCACCGAGAGCGAATGGTGATACAACGTTTCTTATAAGTGAGTTGGTTTCAAAGCTCAAGGGTGAAGTTAGGATTGTAAATACCTACAAGTCAAAAATTGAGCCTTGTTCGGATTGCAGATATTGCTGGGAAAAAGCTGGTTGCTGTATTGATGATGAAATGCAAAGCGTTTATAAGGATATAATCAAGTGCGATAATATTGTCATTGCTTCGCCGGTATATTTTTCTGAGCTTACCGGTTCTTTGCTTAACGTGCTTAGCAGACTTCAGTGTTTTTATGCAAACCGTCGTTTCCTTGGGATTCAACAAATTATAAAAGAGAAAACCGGAGCGTTGATACTGTGCGGCGGTGGCGACGGTGAACCTGATAAAGCAGAAGAAACAGGGATAACACTGCTTAAAATGATAAGAGCAAGGCATATTAAAACAATCTTTTCGTTGAAAACTGATACATTGTCTGCAAAAAATGATGTGAAAGCAATAAATGATATTGCCGGACTGGCAGATATTTTAAATAGATATTTATGATAAAGGAGTGTTTGCATGAACGACGTTATAAGAGAATTTTATAAGATGAATTGTCAAGTCAAGTGCGACAATTCGTGTAAAAAAAGTTGAATAGGGGTTTTCCAGCCCAAGCATTTTCTTGGTCTTTCGTTAATAAGCCGAAGATTGCGAGCCAATTCTTGAGAATCTACTAATGCAAGGTTTGTTTTCTTGGGATAGAATTCACGCAGCAAACCATTTGAATTCTCGTTGCTACCCCTTTGCCATGACGAATAAGGCTCAGCAAAGAAAACAGAGATGCCGAGATGCTTTTCCACAGTATCATAACATGCAAATTCTTTGCCTCTGTCGGTGGTTGCGGTCTTAAATGCGCCTCTTGGTAAGGCTGAATGAAGCTTTTTGATTGCACGTTCCATAGAAGCAGCTGTGCGATCAATTATTTTTATAGCAGTGTATAATCGTGTTTTGCGTTCAACGAAAGTTGCAAAACAACCCTTGCTTTTTCCTCGACTTGACACACCCGTATCCAGTTCCCAATGACCAAATGTTTCTCTGCTTTTAACCTCGCTCGGTCGCTGCGAAATAGAAGTCCCATGAACAAAAGTGCCTTGTTTTGAAGGCTTTCTGCGTTCTCCTTTTTGTCGAAGTACTTTTAGATCACCTTTTGATAATTTTTCTTTGTACAGCCACAAATAGATTGTTTTAAAGCTGACTTTCCCCGCGGTTATAGTGTGAGATATTTCCTCAGGCGACCATGTTGATTCTGACTTTTCTTCTATTTGTTTGACAATCTGAGGTGTGCATTTCCCCCTGGACTTAGATAATAATCGACGGTGCAAATAATTTTTTGCGCTCTTTCGCAACAATAACTATTTTCTTGTTTGTTACGACGTAGTTCTCTTGCTATAGCCGAATGATGACGTCCAATTTTTTCTCCAATTTCTCGTGTGTTGTAACCGATTTTGTGCAATGTGTCTATATATCCGCGTTCAAATGTGTTAATATGGTGGTAGCTCATAAGGTTGCCTCCGTTCGAAGGTTGTCTCGTAACTCCATTCTACACGAAAGTTTCCTTTTGGGTTATATTTTTGTTCAATTTATTTGTCGCACTTCATTATACAATCTATCATTCGAAATTGAAAAAAGCAAAAGAAGCGATTCAGCGTTATTCTATTCTACCTGGATTCATTGATTATAAAGACGGTTTTATTATAGAGATAAAACGCGTATATGTTTCAAATGAAGAAGCTATAAAAACCATTTATTCTGTTGAACATGAATATACAATTGAAGACAATATTGATATTGTAACGCGCTTAAGTTATCACAGTGATGAAGCTCAAGCGGCTGATGCTGTTAAAGCTTATAAATGTCAAGCTGAATTTAAAGAGTATCCGGATTGTTTCATCATTTATCATGATGATCTCGATAAGGACAGCGAATTTTGGGTTGAAGGCTTCACTATAGATTGAAATTATAGATTGAGTCTATAAAGATAGCCTCCTTCTATAACATCGAAAGGCTAAGAAGGGGGTATAAGCTATTCTCAAGGCAGCATGTATTATCAAGACAATATATAAATTAAAGTAAAATCAGCGAAGACTGAGCTTGTCTGACCTAAAATAATCAGATAGCTCAGCCTTATTTGCGTCAATTTCTATGTATGCTTTCAGATTTATTTAACTCAGCAAAATTAAGTGAAGATGACAAATTATGTGGTTATGATCTTGGTGCTGATGATTATATAACTAAATCCTTTTCTTGCCTGTATTATACGCAAAGACAATGTCATTGATCAATCGTTATAAAGGAGCGAAAAACAATATTTATGAGTTCGATTCAATTGTTTAGAAAACTTTATTGAATTTAAATAATTTTTAAATTTATGAAAGATTGAACTAAATTGTAATGAAGATAATAGTGAAGCGATTCATAAAGCAAGTTAATTATGCACATCCATACCTGTGAATAACAACTCATCCTGTTTTATATACCTCTCATTAAGTACAAAAAAGTTAATTAAGGTATTAGAAAAACTTCTAATACCTTAATGTTTTAGTAAAACATCTAACTTATGAACCGAAGAGAACGAAGAAAGTTGGGTTTTGACTGCCTCAGATACATGCACGCTGACAGCCACGATAGTTTGTTCTATGCTGATATCAAAAGTCTATAACCATTTTGATATTGAGGTAATAAACTCATATGAACATTCTTCGTGTATTATCAGACATTTAATTCAAGAGTTCGAATGTCTGGATGGTGTCGTTCATTGCAGTAAGTGCTGAACCTTCAAGTGAATCGTATGTAGAAACAAACTCCTTGTTTGTTCCATACATGCCTTCAAGCATGGAACCGATACCGCCCCAGTTAAAAACGTATCCGACATCGTATGCACGGCTTGCAAAAATTATGTCCAGCATTTCTTCTGAATCGTTGTCCTGCAGAGTTCTCTTTTTGAGAATTTTCTCATAATAAGCAGGAGTTACGGTTTCTGCCGATTCACGCGCAAGAGCATCAACAATGATGGTTGTTTCGTCAAGGTGAGTATTTGTAGTAGGTATGCAAACAACCGGAACAAGCGATGTGCTGACAAGGCAGGTATATTCGTCCTGGTTGGAATCATCAAGCGGATATGGCAGGATACCGAAATTAAAGTTTTCTGCATCTTTAAACTGCAACATATCAACAAGAGCAAAGGTTGTAAACATTACTCTACCCTCGACAAACATTTCGCAGATAGCTTCGAAAGAGTTGCAGCCTGATGTGTTGTTGGTAAGTACTTCACTATCATTGGTAATTTCGAAAATGTGTTGAATCAATGCAATATTCTTCCCGCTTTTCATTGCCAGCTCAAATCCGCCGTCAGTGGTTGAGTTTGTAATTCTTCCACCGCAGGAGAAGAAGAAGGAATGCGGAGCGTTAAATGCAACATGAAGACCGTATCTATCTTCCTGATCAAATTTGCTGTCACCGTTGTCAAGAGTAAAACCTTTTGAAATTTCGTACACTTTGTCAAGTGTCCACTCTTTATTTTGAACAAGAGTATAGGGATCTTCAAGATTGTAATCTGTAATCAAATCCTTGTTGAAGAACATAACCATTGTACATTCGTTGTCAAGCATACTGATATCGCCGGTTGAGAAGTACAATTTTTCGTTGATTGTAAGATATTCATTGAATTTCTGATCCCAATAAGGTTGATCGAGGTTCAGATTATCCAGATCATAAAGGTTATAAAAATAACCCTGTGATGCAAGAGATACAGCATTGTGCAGGTAAGGCATATAGATGTCGAAATCGTCTGTTCCCGCACGCATATACTGCTCAGCTGTTGTTGCAACATTTGCAACCTTCTCTTCAGTTATAACACAGTTATATTTTTCCTGGATCCGATGGTTGCGATTGTAAATCTCATCGTTCAGAAGCTCGTTGTTCAACTCCTCGGAATAAATATCAAAGGACTCATAATACATGTTTTCCGAACCGGCAACAAGGAATCTGATCTCAAGCTCGTCCATGTCCATTTCGGGGATTGAAACATTGTATCCTGATTCTTCTTCCGAGACCGCTGAACTGGTTGCTTCAGAGGATGTTGCAGAGCTTTCATCTCCTGTTGTTGCTTTACACGATGCCAGAAGAACAGAAAAGATGAGAAGTAAGGAGAATACTAAAATTGCTTTTTTCATTTATTGGCTGCTCCTTTCAAGATCTTTATATATATATGAACAAAAAAAGACGAAAGAAAACAATCTCAGGCAAGAGGTTCACCGAAGAGTGCCCCTCTTGCCTGCTTGCTATTTTTTATTTGTCAGCTTAGACATCTGTCTTTGTGCAAGCACCAGCTTGCTGTATCTGCCATTTTTACGCATCAGTTCATCGTGAGTACCTTCTTCTTCAATCTTATTCTTTTCAAGAACAATAAGTCGGGTAGCATTGCGAAGAGTTGAAAGTCTGTGCGCAATTGCAATGGTTGTACGGTTCTTTGTGAGAGCAGCGATCGAGTCTTGAATAAGCTTTTCGGTCTCAGTGTCAAGTGAAGCGGTTGCTTCATCAAGAATTAAGATTGACGGATTGCGAAGCACTGCACGTGCGATTGCAATTCGCTGCCTTTCACCGCCCGAAAGCGTCTGGCCTCTTTCGCCAACAAGTGTATTATATCCATCGGGTAATTTCATAATAAACTGGTGAGCATTTGCCAACTTTGCAGCTCTGATTACTTCATCATAAGTTGCTTTAGGGTTAGCATATGCTATGTTATTATAAATTGTACCTCTGAACAAGAAGGTCTCCTGAAGAACAACACCAATCTGTGAACGGAGTGAATGCTGAGAAATTTTACGCACATCAATATTATCAAAGACTAAGTTGCCCTCATTAAGGTCATAAAGCCTCATAATAAGATTGATAAGCGTACTTTTACCTACACCACTTCTGCCAACTATACCTATCATATCACCTTTTTTAATTTTCAGTGATACATCCTTGAGTACATATTCGTAGCCATCATAGCTGAAATATGCGTTCTCAAAATCAATATCACCTTTAAGAGTAACATCAAGCGGTTTCTCCGCATCCTTTATTTCCGGCTCTTCATCGATGATTTCGAACACCTTTGCAATCGAGGTAAGCTGTCTTGACAGTCGTCTCGGAAGGAAGGTTATCCAACGCAATGGTCCGTACAGCATTCCGGCATAAGCTAAGAATGCCTGCATTTCACCGAGTGTCATATCGCCGCTTATAATACGGACTCCTGCATATGCAAGGATAAAGTATTCACCGATACCCATCAAAAAGTTCATGGGCGGCATAATTTTTTGCCAAACAACCTCGTTGTGTGCGGAGATTTCCGATTCAGTTTTTATTGCCTTGTCAAAGCGTTTCAGCTCGTATTTTTCCATACCGAACACTTTTACAACACGGATTCCTTGGAAGATATCATGCAATATAGTGTTGGAGTTCGAGCTTGCATGCCATTGTTTATGATACATTCTGCGAGTGTAATCTCTGAGAAAGTAGAACATCATGAATATAATCGGCATCGGAGAAACTATCAGAAGCGCAAGCTTCCAGTTCATAATGAAAACGATTATACCAATACCAACCAAGTTAAGAAGCTGTTGCATAAGCACCGGAACAGTATCTGTCAGGAATTCCTGAACCATCGAAGAGTCGTTGGTTATTCGATTTATAATCTCGCCGGAGCTTCTTTTGGTTATCCCGGCAAGGGAAAGCTGCTGTACTTTCTGGTAAAGTGAGTTCTTAATATTTACAGAAATTTTATTACCGACTTTGGCAATTGTAATGCTGCGAACTATTCCCATCAGTGTAACCGCCAGTTCAACACCTGCAAGAAGCAGGATAACTGAGATAAAAGCACCGAGGACAACATTTCCGGATGACTGAATATAATTATCAATCAACATTCTGTTTATCTGCGGAATCAACAATGACACACCGCTGATTGCAAAGAACAGTAGAAATGCAATTATCAAAGGGAATATAAACGGTTTTAAGAAGGGTAAAACTCTCTTTATTAATTGCTTTTTATCAACACAGTTTAAGCAGATGGTCGAGCCTTCACGATATGGTTCGCCACAGACAGGACAGGATTTTTCAATCCTGTCCTCCTCAACATTAGGAGTTCTGCCTTCTTTTATTATTGTTATTTTTTTAGCTGTTGCCTGCATTCCGAGCATACAGCTCATATCGCCGCGACAAAGCTCAACATCACCCTTGTCAGTTACAATTTCGAGTGCTATACAGCCGTAATTCTGTCGGCAGCGGATTTCACTGAAGCTGTCAATATCAACTAAACGCAGATCGATTGATCTTTCATCCAGAAACAAGAGCTTTTTATCGTAGTATGCAGCATAACCAACAAGCGGCTGGTTGTCTGCGGTCAGTGTATATCTGAATTCATGCTCGCTATCGGGACAAAGCCCCTTGAATCGGAGCTTCAGAGCATCAAGCGTAACCGAATAAGGAGATTTTTTTGTTTTTTTCATAAATCCCTTTCTTACGTAAGACGGTTAAATATACAATTCTATTTTTCGATAACTCGATGAATCGAGGCTATCAGTATTGAGAATGTTATATCTGTTGCCGTCTATGTCGGAAATAACAAGACGGGAATCGCTTATTCTTGCAATACTTCTGAAGGTATCCTGAAGCGTGAAGTTCATCCTGCCTTTATCCGTTTCGACTACCCAGTATGAATAGCCAAAACGTTCTTTAACCGAAATAATTTTTGTGATGTTGGGAGTAAAGTATTTTCTATCAAGCGCTATGAGTGCATTCTTTCTGCTTTCATCGTCCAGGTCTGCAACATCCTTGATAATACCGTATTCCTTGCTGTCACGATCCTGTACCGAGATAAATTTATCGGGCAGATCAAAAGGAAACGCGCGATGAAAGTAAACTCTGCCGAGATCCTGCCATACAGGCTCAGTAGTTTTATTTTCACCGAGATCATCCTTCTGAACAGGGGACATAAATGCATTAAGCCCAACAAATCCTGTTTCGGTTATGTAAAACTTTGAGTTGTCTTTATAAAAATATTGTATCTCTACCAGGTCGGTGAAGCTTTTATTATCCGTATTATTTTCAGCTTTGGCTTCAGCCGGCTTTTCGAGTGTCTCATTATTACTCATTAATAGATTTCCTCCTTAATTAAGGATTGTATAAAAACTATAAAACTTTACGTAAATCTGTTTACATTTTATTCTTCGATTCCGATGGTTTTTAAGGCTTCTGCCTGCAGCTTATACAGCTTGTAGTATTCGCCCTTCTTAATCAACAGTTCTCTGGGAGTGCCGCTTTCTGGCATCTTGCCGTTTTCGATAACAATCAGATTGTCGGCATCCTTCAGGGTTGAAAGACGGTGAGCAATTATAATCGTTGTCCGATTGCGGGTCAAAGCGTTTAGCGCAGCTTGAATCTGTCTTTCGGTTTGGGTATCCATAGCGGCGGTCGCTTCGTCGAGAATCAATATGCTCGGATTTTTCAGAACCGCTCTTGCAATCGATACTCTCTGTCTTTCACCGCCGGAGAGTTCTTTATAACCCCAACCGATCATTGTGTTATAGCCATCGGGATATTTTATTATGTAATCATGTGCGGATGCAATTTTCGCTGCATTGATAACCTCTTCATAGGTTGCTTCGGGACATGCATAACGGATGTTGTCCATAATTGAGCCTCTGAACAGGTAGGTTTCCTGCGAAACTATCGCTATATGATTGCGCAGTGTTGAAAAAGATAAGTCTTTGATGTCAACACCATCAATTACTATGCTGCCTTTCGTTGGATCATACAATCTGGTCAGCAGGTTTGCAAGCGTACTTTTGCCGGCACCGGTATGTCCGACAATTCCGAGCGTTGTGCCTGCGGGAACCGAGAAGCTTATATCATCGATAACAAGGCGGTTTTCTTCGTAAGAGAAGGAAACATTCTTGAATTCGATTTCGCCCTTGACTTTTTCAAGCTCTGTCGGGTTTTCGTTCTCTATGACTTCCGGAGTTGCATCGCTAATCTCAAACAGTCTGTGCAGTGCATTAAGACAGGCTGCCCACCAGTTTGAAACATCGGCAAGAAAGTCGATAGGTCCGTAAACCATTGCCATATACGCAACGAACTGCATCAGTTTACCGTAGGTCATATCACCCTGCCCCTGTATAACCTGCCAGCCGCCTATGCCCCAGACCAGGTACGAACCTACTCTGAGCAGAAGTCCTATCAGCGGGAAGGTTTTGTTGGCGGTAACGTGGATTTTAAGGTTTGCATCAGCAGCAGCTGTGTTCCTTTTTTCAAAACGTTCAACCTCATCACCTTCACGTGAGAAGGACTTAACAACACGGACACCGGTAAGAACATCGCTGATCAGCGAGTTAAACGAGCGGTTTCTTGAATACGATCTTGACCAGAGCTTGCCGAACAGTCTGAAAACCAGCCTGTAAAGGATTATAAATGCAGGTATGGTTACAAAGGTATACAGTGTGAGCAACGGATTCACAAACAGCATCAACACCAGCACAGCCGTAAGCTGCAGGATGTTTGTTACCAAATATGGGAATCCGTCACAGAAGAACCAGTATATAGTGGTTGCATCGTTGTTGACCTGAGTCATCAAACCGCCGGTCTGACGGTTGGTAAAAAACCCAAGTGACAGACGCTGAATAGCAGTAAAGATGGTTTTCTTGAGGTCGTAAACAACTCTTGCTGAGATTTTCGATGATAGGATACCATTGACCATGCTGACTCCCATGTTGAGAAGTCTGACACCGATAATCAGAGCAATAATCATACCGATCATTCCATAATACTTGCCGCCTTCAGCCAGAACCTCATCGTAAAACATGCGGTTGCTGACATAAGGTACAAGTACGCTTACGCCCGAAACAAATGCAAAGGTTATGAGCATTATAATAATATAAAGCTTGTATTTCAGAAAGAATCCGCCAAGCCTTTTAATCAGGCTTGCTTTATCCATACATTTAGGGCAGATTTTGCGATTGGGATCGGGATACCTCATATGACATTTGGGGCATTCCTTCTCTTCGCTTTTTTCTTTTTTTATCTTTTCTTCATCGATTTTCTTATCTTTTTTATATTCCTCGAATAGACTGCAGAAAACATTCGCATCGTGTCTGTAGGTGTTTGAAAAGTGAAAAAGCGGAGTTTCCTCTCCGTCGTACTTTGCAACAATAACACCAGAGGAAATAAAAAGCTCGGCGCGTGGCTCTTCAAGCTTTTCAAGGAGATATTCATCAAATGTCGATTCCTTGAATGTACCGCCTGTTTTGTCGGTAACAACCTGAGAACCTTCAAGGATATAGAGCTTATCCTCGGTTAGAGTGATAAATACATCCTTGTAAACCGCATCACGCCCGAAATCGGTTTTCAATGTAAAAACTGCTTTCCCTAAGTCGACGCCTTTTTCTTCTAAATGCAGGCGGACAACCTCGGGGAGCTTCTGGATTTCAAGCATACTAACCAACATGAAATTGCACTAAAATTACGAATAATTATGTAACTGCAAAGCAATTCATGTGTTCTCCCTTCTTATTTAGTTGATTTTTTCGAAGTCCGGTATATGATTCATCGCTTTTATGACAGCCGTTGCGTTGCGGGTATAACACACATAGCCCGAAACACATTCATATAAGTAATCAATCCAAACCGTAAAGACATGTTTGTCAGCCGTTCAAACAAACCTTAATAACTTCAAAAATATTAAACCGACAAATGATTAGATGGATTTTCCCGACTATACACACCAAAACTAATGGAATTTATCAAGAAAACCAAAACCTCACCTGCCGTTTAAATTGTGTAGCAAAGAACCAATGTTTGCTACTCGTTATATAATACTACAACAGTCTAATATTTTCAAGTATAAATTTAAAAAATTTTAAATAAGCAACTATTTATTGCGAAACAGACAAGAAGCAAGACAGCGATAGCCTTAGCTCTGAAGATGTACAGAGTAAAAACTATTCGCTGTCTGAGATAAAAAAGTCACTGGGGTTAGTAAAAGTACGATTTATAGGTATAAGTAAAATTAAAACTTTTAAGACATTATATTATTATTTTCCATATATAACACTTTTCTTTGCTTTTTTAAACTTAAATGTAATATAAAAATGAGAAAAACAATATAAATAGCAGATATAATATAAAGCAGGTAATTTATATTATATGCTTGAATACCATAAATATCTCCAAAGTTTTTTAACCTAAAGTAATAGTCTATACCATTTTCTTTAGCAAAATAGAATAAAACCATACCATAAAATAATACAATTCCAGAAGAAATTCCAGAACCAATACTTAATATTACTTTATGAGATAAATGCATATCGATAAAAATTAAAAACACTAATGATACATATATCATTGTAAATCCAACACAAACCCATAGATCACTAACGATAAACCTACTTGAACCGATGTGATTGTTAATACCCCATTTTAAATAGTTCATAAAATTATTAATATTTAAAGATATAATTAGATATGAACCAGTAAAAAATAAATATTTCAAAATCCATTTTTTGAACGCTGATTTGTTTAATATTATAATAAATATCATTATAATAGGTACAATAAATATAACAAAATATTGAATAAAAGTATATTCAATATCTTTAAGAATATCAACCATTTGTCTCTCCTTAATTATTGTCTATTTTTATATATACCAAAAATAGCCTGTAGTTCATATGATGTATAACTAAATGAGTTCCCATTTATAATTTCAGAAATAAAATAAAGAGTTTTCTTATCATCACTTCCCTCTATCAATTTGGTGTGGTTTGCTTCCATTGTTGAGGTGGAATACTTATAATAGATTCGATCGGTATTTATATTCCCATTTATAGTTGCGCTTCGCACTGGAACTGTATCATCTCCATCATTACTTGAAAGACGTAAACACTCACTAAACACAGAATCTGGAGTAAGGTCTGAATAGAATTCTAAAGAATGCACTGTAGATATTCCATCACCAACAATATAATATGAATTAACATAATTAGTTATGTGATTATTATTTGGGAATAATAATTGTTGGTGAGAATTAACACTTTCCATTAGTCCAGCATTCCAATTTGTTAAGTTTTGATTGTATTTATTTATGGTTGAATTATAATCAGTACAAACGCCATCCAAATCATAAATATAACCCGAACCAATGTAAGTTCTATGCCCATATGACATATACGATTGCCAATCATATTCCATAGGCATTAATGCATATATTGAAGGAATGTTACCTATTATTTGTGTAATAGGATCGGCAACTGCAACATTTTGTGGAAACGGAATAATTTTTCCTGTCAAAAAAATATCAGGAGCATTTGCTGAACCTAAATATGGTGTTCCAACAGATATATGTTTATTAACTTTATTTCTTTGTGCTGGTCAAGCGAAATTGTAACAATCTGACCTAATATTTTTCGAATTGAAGCGAGCTTCGAACGGAGTCAGTCCGTTATTATAGGA